>JBBRQE010000037.1:0-26288 GCA_038226905.1 Chthoniobacterales bacterium
AATCGAAAATGGAGGGCTCGACGTGAATGAACACGGCGAAGAAGGCTACATCCTGGAAGCTTGATTTAGAAAAACACTGACATGAAAAAAATCGAAGCAGTCATCAAGCCCTTCAAACTGGAGGAAGTAAAAGAAGCGCTCGCCGAGCTGAGCATCGAAGGAATGACGGTGACCGAAGTCAAGGGCTTCGGGCGGCAGAAAGGCCACACCGAAATTTATCGAGGCAGCGAATACACGGTTGATTTCCTTCCCAAAATCAAAATCGAAATTGTCCTGAGCGATACGCTGGTGGACAATGCCTGCGCAGCCATTATCAAGGCGGCCAAAACCGGAAAAATTGGCGACGGCAAGGTTTTCGTCTCAACCATCGATCATGCGGTGCGCATCCGCACCGAGGAAACAGGCGACCAGGCTGTCTAGAAAGCAAGAAACAGAGAAGCGGAGCAGGTCCAAATCCTCCCGCTTCCCCCCACAATAAAAATATCCCCTAACTACTACCAACCGACTACCACTTATGGCTACCGATAAAACCCCCTCATACGTCACCAAGCTTATCAAAGAGCACAACGTCAAACTGGTGGACTTCAAATTCACCGATCTGCCCGGGAGCTGGCAGCATTTTACCACCACCCTGACCGAGTACAGCGAAGACATCTTCACGGAAGGTCTGGGCTTCGATGGCTCGAGCATCCGCGGCTGGCGCGCCATCAATGCGAGCGACATGCTCGTCATTCCCGATCCTAGCACGGCCTGGATTGATCCATTCAATGCCGAGCCCACCCTGAGCCTGATCTGCACCATCGTCGATCCGATCACGCGCGAGCCCTACGATCGCGATCCGCGCGGCGTGGCCGAGAAGGCGGAGGCTTACCTGCAAAGCACCGGCATCGCCGACACCGCCTTTTTCGGACCGGAGGCGGAGTTTTTCATCTTTGACGATGTCCGCTACAGTTACACGGGGAATTCCTCGTTCCATTCGGTCGATAGCTCGGAAGGTCACTGGAACAGTGGCAAGGAAGAGTTTCCCAACCTCGGTTACAAGATCCGGGCGAAAGAAGGCTACTTCCCCGTGCCTCCGGCCGATACCCAGCAGGATCTCCGCAATGAGATGTGTCTCGAGTTGGAGAAAGCCGGAATCCCGATCGAACGCCAGCACCACGAAGTGGCCACGGCCGGCCAAGCCGAAATCGACATCCGTTTCGCTCCCATGAAACAGATGGGCGATTGGATGCAGTACTATAAGTACATCATCCGCAATGTGGCCAAGCGGCATAACAAGACGGTCACCTTCATGCCCAAACCGCTCTTCGGCGATAATGGCTCCGGCATGCATACCCACATGTCGCTTTGGAAAGATGGTAAACCGCTCTTCGCCGGAAACGGTTACGCCGGGTTGAGCGAAATGGCGCTGTTCTTTATCGGCGGCATCCTCAAACACGCGCCCGCTCTGACTTGTATTACGAACCCGACCACCAACAGCTACAAGCGTCTGGTGCCCGGCTTCGAGGCCCCCGTTAATCTGGCTTATTCGGCGCGTAACCGTTCCGCTTCCATCCGGATTCCGACTTACTCGGCCAATCCGAAAGCGAAGCGCGTCGAGTTCCGCACTCCCGATCCCTCGGCCAACCCTTACATCGCCTTCTCCGCGCTCTTACTGGCGGGGCTCGATGGAATTCAAAACCGGATTGATCCCGGCGATCCGCTCGATAAAAACCTTTACGAGCTCCCGCCCGAAGAATTGGCACAGGTCCCGAGCGTGCCCGATTCGCTGGGCGGCGCTATCCAGGCGCTGAAAGCAGATCACGCCTTCCTGCTCAAGGCCGACGTTTTCAATCCCGACTTCATCGCTAATTGGATCGACATGAAGCAGAAGGACTACGATGCGCTCCGTCTGCGCCCGCATCCTTACGAGTTCGCTATGTATTTCGACGTATAGAACCTGCAAAGGCTCCGTTGAGGCGGTGGCATCGACTGGGGGGTCGATGCCACTTTGCTTTTTAGGCGAGACGAAAGCGCTGGGCCAGACGGTTCAGCACCTCGTCGGTCATCTCCGAGGTGGAGAGCGGCCGCGCGTTTCCTTGAACCAAATCGGCCGTGCGCGCGCCTGCGTTGAGCGCGGCGTCCACCGCCCGTTCGATCAAATCCGCTTCGTCCGACAACTCCAGTGAGTAGCGCAGGAGCAGCGCTACACTGAGGATTGTACCGAGTGGATTGGCGATGCCTTTGCCCGCGATGTCCGGGGCGGAGCCGTGGATTGGTTCGTAAAGACCGTGCCGGCCTTTGCCTAACGAAGCTGATGGGAGCAATCCCATCGAACCGACCAGCACAGCGGCTTCGTCCGTCAGAATGTCCCCGAACGTGTTCTCCGTCACAATCACGTCGAACTGCGCGGGCGAAGTGATCAACCGCATGGCAGCCGTGTCGACCAGAAGGTGGTCGAGCTTCAAGCCGGGAAAGCCACTTGCAACTTCCATCGCTACTTCCCGCCACAGTCTCGAGGAGGCCAGGACGTTCGCCTTGTCCACGCTGGTAACGTGATTCTTGCGCGGCCCGGCCAGCCTGCAGGCCAGCTCCACGATGCGCTGGATCTCGAAATCGTGGTACTCGAGCGTGTCGACGGCGCTACGTTGTTTACCCTTTTGCCGGCGCTCTTTCGGTTGGCCAAAATAAAGTCCGCCGGTCAGTTCGCGCACGACGATGAAGTCGACACCGTGGAGCTTCTCTTCGCGCAAGGGCGAGGCGAAGGCGAGGGCGGGATAAGGGCGGACCGGGCGCAGGTTGGCGAACAGTTCGAGCCCTTTGCGAATGGCGAGCAATCCATCTTCCGGACGCACCGTCGCGGAGGGTGCATCCCACTTGGGACCGCCGACCGCTCCGAGCAGCACGGCGTCGGCCTTCTGGCAGGCCGCCAAAGTGGCGTCGGGCAGCGCGTGGCCGGTGGCGTCTATGGCAATTCCCCCTATCTGATGCTCTTCCAAGTCGAACTCATGCCCGAATCTCTTGGCCACCGCTTCAAGCACACGCACGCCTTCGTGCACAACATCGGGGCCGATACCGTCTCCCGGCAAGGTAACAATTTTAGCGCGCATAAGGTGAAAGTTTTCGGACTAACGACTGCTAAGCCACCACGGGCTCCAGGTTTGCGATGGTGACGCCGTATTCGATGGAGTCAGCCAGGGCCAGCCAGCTCGCTTCGATGATGTTTGAGCTCGCGCCCACCGTGCTCCAACGCAGGGAGTGGCTGGTCGTATCGATCAGGACGCGGGTGGTGGCGCCGGTGCCACCGGCGCCATCCAGAATACGCACTTTGTAATCGGCCAAATTAAAATTGTTCAACGCCGGATAAAATCCTGACAAGGCCTTGCGCATGGCGCGATCCAAGGCATTAACCGGCCCGTTTCCTTCCGCCGCGGTGTGCACCACTTCCCCGCGGATGCGCAGCTTGACGTGCGCTTCGGCCAGCATGCCGCGACGGTCCCGATGTTCGACCGTGGTCACATAATCGATCAGCTCAAAGAGCGGTGTGTAACCCGCATCCGCGCGCCGCAGGAGAAGCTCCACGGAAGCGTCGGCGCCTTCGAAATGGTACCCCTGTGACTCCAGTTCCTTGATCTGCTGCAGGACGCGCGTGATTCGTGGATCGTTTTCCTCGAGGGCGACGGCGAACTCTTCCGACTTGCTCAACAAATTGCCGCGGCCCGAAAGTTCCGAGACGACGACGTGCGCGCCGTTGCCCACCGTTTCCGGCGCAACGTGCTGGTAGCTTGTGGCATTGCGGCGCTGCGCGATCACGTGAATACCACCTTTGTGCGCGAAGGCGTTCCGGCCCACGTAGGCCATGTGATCGTCCGGCGCAATGTTGGCAATCTCGGCGACGGCGCGTGAAATGGCGGTGAGTTTTTCCAAATGGCCATCGGGCAGACAGCGCCGTCCCATTTTCAACTCGAGATCCGCGATGATGGCGCAAAGATTGGCATTGCCGCAGCGCTCACCGTAACCATTGATCGTACCCTGCACCTGGGTGCAGCCGAGGTGCAGTGCGATCAGGGAGTTGGCCACGGCCAACTCGCTGTCGTTGTGGGTATGGATACCCACGATGGCCTCAGGAAAACGAGCGCGCACCGCCTCCACCGCCCGGGCCACCTCCCACGTCATGCTGCCACCATTGGTGTCGCAAAGCGCGAGCGTGTCGGCGCCGGCGGTGAGGGCTGCCTCTAAAGTAGAGAGCGCGTAGTCGGGGTGGGCGCGGAATCCGTCGAAGAAATGCTCGGCATCGTAAATGACCTCACGACCGTGTCCTTTGAGATACGCGAGGCTCTGGCGGATCAGCCTCAAGTTCTCATCCAGAGTGGTGCGCAAAACTTCCTCCACGTGCAGCGTCCAACTCTTTCCCACTACGGTAACAACCGGCGTCTCCGCCTGCAGGAGGGCCGCGAGATTGGTATCCTCCTCAGGCTTCGAGCCAACCCGGCAAGTCGAACCGAATGCGGCGACGCGCGCGTGACGGAGAGCGAGAGTTCTGACTCGTTCGAAAAACTCCGCGTCCTTCGGATTGGAGCCGGGCCATCCGCCTTCGATGTAGGCTACACCAAGATCATCGAGCAACACCGCGATACGAAGCTTATCGCTGACCGTGAGTGACAAACCTTCGCGCTGCGTCCCATCACGCAGAGTCGTGTCGTAGATCTGGACCACATTCACGTTGCGTCAGGCGTGCGCGAATTCGTAAGAACGAATCGCATCTTCGTGGCGCAGCAGGTAGCCCAGTTCATCCACGCCGTTAAGCAGACAAGTGCGACTAAAAGGATCGATCGGAAACGTGATGGCGCGGCCGTCGGGCAATGTCAGAGTTTGGGCACCCAAATCGACGCTCAGTTCCGCCTGCGGATTTTGCCTGATGAGTTCGAAAAGATTCCGATGAACCGATGGATCTACCACGAGGGGAAGAAACCCGTTCTTCAACGAATTGTTCTGAAAAATGTCCGCGAACTCGGTACTGATGACCGCGCGGAAGCCGAACCCCTGCAGCGCCCAGGGCGCATGTTCCCGCGAACTTCCGCAGCCAAAGTTATGACCCGCCAGAAGAAACGCCGCTCCCTGCGACTCTGGTTGATTCAGAACAAAGTCCGGCCGGGGCGCTCCCTGAGCATCGTAACGCCAGTCGTAAAAAAGATTGGAGGCCAAACCGCTCTTGTCCGTCGTCTTCAAGAAACGCGCGGGAATGATTTGATCGGTGTCGACGTCATTATTGGGCAACGGAACCACGCGCCCCGAGAAAGTGGTGATCTTTTCCATTTTCAGTTCACCATGGTTCGCGCATCGGTCACATAACCATTGATGGCCGAGGCCGCGGCCGTGAGGGGCGAAGCCAGGAAGGTGCGCGCACCCTTGCCCTGGCGACCCTCGAAATTCCGATTCGATGTGCTGACGCAGTATTCGCCCGCACCCACTTCGTCGCCGTTCATGGCGATACACATGGAGCATCCTGCCTCCCGCCATTCTGCCCCGGCGGCGCGGAAGACTTCATCCAGTCCTTCGCCTTCCGCCTGGCGCTTGATTTGTTGCGAACCGGGTACAACCAGCACGCGTAAATTCCGCGCCACATGTTTCCCCTTGAGTAATCCGGCGGCCAGCCGGAGATCGCTCATGCGCGCATTGGTGCAACTCCCTATGAAAACAACATCGAGGGGATGTCCGAGCAAACTTTTGCCCGGCGTCAGGTTCATATAGGCGAGGGCCTTGGTCAGAGCCGCTTTCCCGCTCGCATCGGTGATGTCGTCGGGATCCGGCACGCGCGCGGTGATGGATAATCCCATTCCCGGATTAGTGCCGTAGGTGATCATGGGTTCGAGCTTATCGGCGTCCAGATCAAGCGTGCGATCGAACCGAGCACCTTCGTCTCCGGGCAATTGCCGCCAGCGCGTCACGGCTGCATCCCAGGCGGCCTCTTTCGGCGCGAACTCCCGGCCCGCCAGATATTCGAAAGTCGTATCGTCGGGCGCAATCATTCCGGCGCGCGCGCCCCCTTCGATGCTCATGTTACAGATGGTCATGCGGCCTTCCATGGAAGTGCCCCGAATGGCAGAACCCGAATACTCGATGACGTGCCCGGTGCCGCCCCCCACCCCAATGCGCGCGATCAGCGCGAGAATGATGTCTTTGGCCGTCACGCCGGGGGCCAGCTTACCTTCCACGCGAACATTGAAAGTTTTCGGCCGGCGTTGCAGCAAACATTGCGTCGCCAGGACGTGACCGACTTCGCTGGTACCGATGCCGAAGGCGAGAGAACCGAACGCTCCATGCGTAGAAGTGTGACTGTCGCCGCAGACAATAGTCATGCCGGGCTGCGTGATTCCAAGCTCCGGCCCAATGATGTGCACGATGCCCTGCTGCGCATTGTGCAGATCGTAAAGACGAATGCCAAAGTCACGCGCATTGGTCGAGAGTTGCTCGATCTGTTTTGCGGCCAGTGCATCCGTCAGCGGCAACGAGCGATCCGTCGTCGGGATGGAGTGGTCGACCGTCGCCACCGTTTTCTGCGGCTGCCGCACTTTCAAACCGCGCTGCCGCAATTCCGAGAAGGCCTGCGGCGAGGTGACCTCATGTACTAAATGTAAATCGATGTAAACGACGCTCGGTGAGTCGGGCTCTTCCGCCACGACGTGCGTCTCCCAAAGTTTTTCGAAAAGAGTTCGTGGTTTCATACTGCTTGAGATGAGTTAAGCGCAACGGCAACCGGCTCGCGCTCACCGGCCGGGGCACTGATGGCCACGAGCAGCTTGTTAATGGCTGATAGATATGCTTTGGCCGACGCCACCATAATGTCGGTGTCGGCACCGTGTCCGCCGAAAGTGCGCGGTTCCGCTTCTTTCGATTGCACACGCACCGTCACCTCCCCGAGGGCATCGATGCCTTCAGTCACCGCATGAATAGCGAACTCCAGCAGGGTGCTCGGCTCGTTAACAATCGCGTCGATTGCTTTAAAGGCGGCATCCACCGGCCCGGTCCCCAGCGCGGCATGCACGTGCTCGCGACCGTCCGGTCCGCGTAAGCGCACCGTGGCGGTGGGCATGTTCGGGCGTCCGCAACTCACCATTAAATCTTCCAAGGCATAAACTTCGCGCGGCTGATAAAGTTCATCGCAAACCAACGCCTCCAGATCGGCATCGGTGAGGTATTTCTTTTTGTCGGCCAGTTCCTTGAAACGGTGCAGCGCCTTATCGAGATCGGCCGGGTTCAAGTCGTAGCCGAGATCTTTCAAGCGCGAACCAAGGGCATGCCGTCCGGAATGTTTTCCCAGCACCAGCCGGGTGGCGGCCACCCCGACCGTCTCCGGCCGCATGATCTCGTAAGTGAGATTATTTTTCAGCATCCCGTCCTGATGAATACCGGCTTCGTGGGCAAAGGCGTTGGCGCCGACAATGGCTTTGTTCGGTTGCACCGCGATGCCGGTGTAATTCGCCACCATGCGGGACGAGCGCGAGATTTGGGTCGTGTCGATGCCCGTTTGCAGTCCGTAGACTGCGGGACGCGTGTGCAAGGCCATGACCACTTCTTCAAGGGAGGTGTTGCCGGCCCGTTCGCCCAAACCGTTGACGGTGACTTCCACCTGACGGGCGCCACTTTGCAATCCGGCCAGGGCATTGGCCGTGGCCATTCCAAGATCGTCGTGACAATGCACCGACCAGATGATCTTCTCCGCTCCCGGCGTTTCTTTGATCAATCGCTTGATCAGCGCACCGAACTCGAGCGGCGTGGTGTAGCCAACCGTATCCGGGATGTTCAGAGTAGCGGCCCCGGCCTCGATGGCCACGGTCAGCACTTTGATAAGGTATTCGGGATCGGAGCGAGCCGCATCTTCGGGAGAGAATTCCACATCCGCGCAAAGAGTCCGCGCATAGCCGACCATCTCGCGGACCTTTTCCACGACTTGCTCGCGGGACATCTTGAGCTTGTGCTCGAGGTGAATGTCGCTGGTGGCGAGGAAGGTGTGGATGCGAGGCGCGGCCGCATGGCGCACCGCTTCCCAGCAAACGTCGATATCCTTCTTACTGGTGCGAGCCAGTCCCGCGATGATAGGGGCGCGTGGATTTGTCTCCGTTGGATTGCCGACGTCGAGCGCGATGCGCCGGACGCCTTCGAGGTCGTCCGGCGAGGCTGCGGGAAAACCAGCCTCAATAATGTCAACCCCGAGGCGGGCCAGTTGACGAGCGATCTCCAGTTTCTCTGCACTGTTGAGAGAAGCGCCGGGCGATTGTTCGCCATCGCGCAGCGTCGTGTCGAAGATTCGAACGTAACTGTCCATGGGATTGTGGTTTATTTTTGGCTAACGATTGACGGGATAAATTATTATCGAGTCAGGCTGGAGCTCCTACGGTGGCCGGAACAAATTCGGCGGCGAGCGCGGCAAATTGTTCCAGGTCGAGCGATTGCCGCCCATCGGAGAGCGCTCGTTCCGGATCGGGATGAAATTCCAGCATGGCCCCGTTGGCCCCGACTGCCCGAGCGGCGCGGGCCAAGGGCGCGACCCATTCGCGACGCCCGGCCGCGTGGCTCGGATCGACGATAATCGGCAAGTGTGTACGCTCGCGCAAGACGGGCACCGCGGAAAGATCGAGCGTATTCCGGGTAGCTGTCTCGAATGTGCGAATGCCGCGTTCGCACAGGATGACGCGCGAATTGCCTTCCGCCATGATGTACTCGGCGGCGGCCAGCCATTCGTCGATCGAGGCCATAAGGCCGCGCTTCAACACCACCGGCAACCTCGTTTTTCCGACCGCCTTGAGCAGCGCGAAGTTTTGCATGTTACGGGCCCCGAGCTGGAGCACGTCGGCCTCCCGCGCCACCGCATCGACATCCCCCGGGTGCAGGACCTCCGTAACGATGGCCAGGCCGTAGGCATCAGCTGCTTCGCGCATTATCGTTAGGCCGTCAAAACCGAGGCCTTGAAAATCATAAGGTGACGTTCTCGGTTTAAAACATCCACCCCGCAGAAGTCCGCCCCCGGCTTCATGCACGGCCCGCGCACAAGCCGTTATTTGTTCGCGCGACTCCACCGAACAGGGTCCGGCGATGAGGGCGAAGGGTTCGTCGCCGCCGATGCGGACGTTCCCGATCTCGACCACCGTGTCCTCCGCGCGATGGGCCCGCGAGGCCAGGCGATATGATTTGTTCGCCTTGGAAGACTCGGCGCTCGCGGCGGGTTGGCTCGCCTTGGTCGCCGCCGGACTGGCCGTCTCACGTGCGGCCGGTATGTATTGGACCTGGTTTGGCGTTCCCACCACGCTGCGCGGATAGACTCCCAACACGCGAACCTCTTCTGCATGCGCGCCGAGTTCCTTGAGCGCTTCCGCCACATGGGATTCATGAGGTCCCCCTTCGAAGTCCATGTAAAACAAATATTGCCAGGGCCGCTCGGGGCTCGGCCGCGACTCCAGCTTGGTCAGGTTCACCCCGTGCCGGGCGAGCGCATCGAGGGCACGCGCGAGAGCTCCCTCCGCGTGGGCCAGTGTCAAAAGGAGTGATGTCTTGTGCGGCAAACGCGCGTCCGCCGCTTTCGGTTTTCGCGCGATAACCACGAAACGCGTGTAGACCTCTTTTTGGTTGGCCACGCTCTTTTTCAGGACCTGCAGTCCATAACGGGTGGCCGCTTCCTCACTCGCAATCACACCACGGGAAAGATCGCCCGATTCGGCGACCAACATGGCCGCGCGCGCGGTGTCTTCTTCAAATTCCACGCGACAATCTTCCAACGCTTCCAAAAACGTACTGCATTGCGCGAGTGCCTGTGGATGAGAACCAATGCGCCTGATCAACCCGAGCGGCACCTGTTCCAGAGCAAGCAGGCAATGCTCCACACGAAGAATCTCTTCACCCACCAAATGAAGGTCGGCTCGGCTGAGCAGATCGTAGGTCTCGGTGATCGATCCAACGACCGAGTTTTCAATGGGCAAAAAAGCAAACTCCGCCTCGTCGCGCAGGACTGCGTCGAGGGCTGCGCCGAACGACGTGTAGCCGTGGTAACGAACCGCGCGCGGTGAAGCAGCAAAATGGGCCCGGGCGGCCGCATGACTGTAAGATGCCTCCACCCCCTGGTAGGCAATGAGGAGCGGCGCATCTTCTTCCACGGGGCCCTGTCGCGCCGCTTGAAAGCGCACGGAGTGCTCCAGAATGCGCCGGTATAACGACTGCACAAAATAACCGTCGAGACCTTCCGTTTCAGCCAGGGCGGAGACACGACTGAGCAGATCGCGTTCACGCTGCACGTCGTGCAAAGGGAGCGCTGGATCCGCTTTCACTGTCGCTACTTCAGCGACGAGCCGTTGACGTTCGGCCAGGGCCTGCACGAGACGCTGATCAAGATCGTCGAGACGACTGCGGATGGATTGGAGTTGTTCTGACATGGTTAGGGGTATCGGGTCATGCAGCCTCGGCGCGCTGCGATCACGGCGGCGGCGCACTCCAGGGCCGCTGCGTCCTGGACGAGTGAGATTCGGAAAAAACCGCGACCGCCATGACCAAAAGCCACGCCCGGTGTGACGACGATGCCATCTTTATCGATGAGCGTCTGCACCCAGGTCCAGTCGTCGACCCCAGGCGGGACGGGCAACCACAGGTACATGGCCGCGTCCGGAATCGTAATAGGCCAACCGGCCGCCGCAAAAGCAGCCGCCATGGCGTCTCGACGACGCCGGTATTCCTTGACCGTGGGCGGCACAAGATCGTGCCGATGATTGAGAGCGTAGGCCGCGGCATGTTGCACACCGGTGGGCGTGCCATAGCCGACGTTGGTACGATAGGCGGCCAGTGCTTCGATGGCGTTACGGTTGCCGAGGGCGAAGCCGACGCGCAATCCGGCCATGCCGAATGTTTTCGAACAAGAATGAAATTCTATGGTGACCTCATGGTCTGGATCGCACTCCAGGGCACTCGGAGCGGGCGTTCCCCCGAAGGTGAGTTCACTGTAGGCGAGGTCGCTGATGAGGAGGAGCTGGTGCCGCTGGGCGAAGGCGACCGCGTTCTCATAGAAGGCCCGCTCGACGCGCGCGCCGGTCGGATTGTTCGGATAATTCACGATGAGCAAACGAGCCCGCCGGGCATCCTCTTCGTCGATGGCATCGAGATCGATCACAAATCCATCTTCCACGCGCATGGGCACCCACCGCACTTCCGCGCCCGCCAGCCAGACGGCGCGCGCGTAAACTGGATAATAAATTTCCGGAATGAGCGCCAGGTCGCCCGGCCCACAAATGGCCATGGTGAGTTGGGCCAGACCTTCCTTGGCGCCACTCAGGGCGATCGCCTGCTCGGTCGAATCTATTGTGACATCGAAACGCGATCGCATGAACTCGGCAATGGCCTCGAAGTAGGAAGGGGCACCACGAAAGGCCGGATAACCATGGGTCGACGGATTGCGACCGGCCGTCTCCAGCGCCTCGATGATGCCGGGGGCAATGGGCATGTCCGGACTGCCGATACCGAGATCGACCAGAACCTTTCCGCGGGCTCGCGCCGCTGCCTTTAGTCGATCGAGCTCCGAGAAAACGTAGGGCGGAAGGCGACGCAACGTCTCCGTCTGGGGCGCAATGATGCCGGGGTTGCACGCCAATGATGGCATGGTCGCGGAAGTCTCCGTCGAGAGAAGCGGGTTCATAAAGGAGAGTGAGGCCGGCGTCTGGGAGCACGGCCTAACGACTTAGGCAGTCGCGGCAACTGGTTGTCCCACCTTCACCACGGTGTTATTTTCCACTTTCACGGGATCGAGAAATGGCATGGCGGCCCGCAGCTTTGCGCCTACTGCCTCGATCCGATGTTTTGCCTCCCGCGCGCGGGCGGCCTCGAACTTGACCCGTCCACTTTCGTTTTCTGCGATCCAGCCTTTGGCGAAGGTCCCATCCTGAATCTCTTTCAGAATCTGCTTCATCTCGGCGCGCGTGGCGTCTGTGACGATGCGCGGCCCGGCCGTGTAATCGCCGTACTCCGCCGTGTCGGAAATCGAATGGCGCATGTATTCCAGCCCGCCGCGATACATCAGATCGACGATGAGTTTCAACTCATGGAGACACTCAAAGTAAGCCACCTCCGGTTGATAGCCGGCATCCACCAGCGTATCGAAACCCGCTTTGACCAGCGCGCTGGCACCACCGCACAAAACAGCCTGCTCGCCAAAAAGATCCGTCTCCGTTTCCTCGGTGAAAGTTGTCTCGAGCACGCCCGCACGTGTACAGCCAATGCCTTTGGCATAGGAGAGAGCCAGGGCGTGAGCCTGTCCGGTGGCATCCTGGTGGATGGCCAGTAAACCGGGCACGCCACCGCCCTCGACGAAGAGTTCCCGCACCCGGTGACCGGGCGCCTTGGGCGCTATCATGGAAACATCGATGTCCTTCTGCGGAACAATCGTCCCGTAACGAATGTTAAAACCGTGGGCAAACATGACCGTTTTCCCGGCGACCAGGCCCGGCTTCACTTCCTGCTCGTAAACTTTGGCCTGCGTCGTGTCAGGCGTCAGAATCATAATGACGTCTGCCCACTGAGCGGCCGCTGCCACCGTCTCCACCTTCAAACCCTCGCGCTCGGCTTTGGCGCGGGATTTACTGGTGGCGGGCAGACCGATCCGCACCTCCACTCCGGAATCCTGCAGATTCAAGGCGTGGGCATGCCCTTGTGAACCGTAGCCGATGATGGCGACCTTCTTGCCCTGGATGAGCGCGAGGTCCGCGTCGTTTTCGTGGAATGTTTTTGCCATATATTTTCTCCGCCTGGGTTAATCCCCTAACAAGTCTTTGTGCAGTTCTTCCTGGGCCTCTTCCGTGGGACCAGCCGCGCGACCCATCGAAACATCGAAATCGGTCTGGGGCCCGGAATCGTCGAGCGCCTCCAGGACCCGGCTGGTATGATGCCCGCGCCGCATGGCCATGCGGCCGCTGCGCGAGACTTCGAGGACTTCGTGATCGTCCGCCTGGAGCAACTCGAGCAGACCTTCGATCTTGCTCTCGCCCGCTGTAATCTCAAGCATCATCGATTCGGGTGCGAGGTCGACAATGCGCGCGCGATAAATCTTAGCCAGCTCGAAGAGACGCGAGCGAGTTTCGGCGTTGGCCGCCACCTTGATCAGCGCCATTTCGAGAATAACGCAGGCGCGCCGTCCCACATTGTCCACCTGCAGAACCTCTTCCAATTTGTACATGGCGGCCGTGATGCGATGCGCGGCAGCGGGGGGCGCTTCCGCCACGATGGTCATTCGAGAAACGTTCGCCTTCTCCGAGCGTCCCACCATGAGCGAGACGATATTGAAATTGAGTCGACGCAAAAGGGAAGCCACTCGCGTGAGCACGCCGGGCTTGTCCGCCACCAGAGCGACAAAGGTGTGGTTCATGGCTAGATATCCGCTGCGGTTTCGACAAGGGGATTGCCCGGTCGCTGGATCATCTCGTGCAAGGCCGCGCCCGCCGGGATCATGGGATAAACGGAATCTTCTTTTTCGACCTGGAAATCGATCAGGAAACCGCCGCCATGTTTCTGCGCGGCTTTGATCGCGGGAATAACTTCGCTGCGTTGCCGGACCGCCACGGCCTTGAGACCAAAAGCGTCGGCCAGTTTTACGAAATCCGGACTGAGCAGCGGGGTCGATTGGTAGTTCTTCTCATAGAAAAACTCCTGCCACTGTCGAACCATGCCGAGATAGCCGTTGTTCACGATCGCGATATTCAAATCGAGCTTCTCCTGCATCAGCGTGGCCAGCTCGGGGCTCGTCATTTGAAATCCGCCGTCGCCCGCCACTACCCAGACTTCCTTGTCCGGACAGGCAATCTTCGCCCCGATGGCGGCGGGCAAAGCAAACCCCATCGTACCGAGGCCCCCCGAGGTGATGAGGGAACGCGGGTGCTCGTGCTTGTAATATTGAGCCTCCCACATCTGGTGCTGACCCACATCCGTCACGATGATGGCGTTACCGCCCGTTTGCCGCCAAAGATCGTTCACCACGTGCGCGGCATAAAGATGGCCCGTGTCCGGCAAATTTTGAATATCGCGCACGGCCGCCGTGCCTTTCATCGCGTTCACTTCTTCAATCCAGGAGGTATCGTCGCGTGGCGGGAGCGAGGGGAGAAGCATGCGCAAAACTGCCCCGAGATCGCCAATCAACGCGACATCCACTTTCACGTTCTTGTTGATCTCCGAGGGATCGATCTCGACATGAATCTTGCGCGCCTGCTGAGCGTAAGTCTTGAGCGACCCGGTCACGCGATCGTCAAAGCGCATGCCGAGCGCGAGGAGCAAATCAGCCTGTTGAATGGCCTGGTTAACCCAGGTCTCGCCGTGCATTCCCATCATGCCGAGATTGAGTGGATGGGAAGCGGGAAAGGCACCGAGGCCGAGGAGCGTGCAGGCCACCGGGATATGCATGCGTTCGGCCAGGTCGAGCACCTCGCGCATGGCGTTCGATTGCAAAATACCGTGCCCAGCCAGAATGACCGGGCGTTTGGCTTGCGCGAGTAAATCAAGCGCCGCCTGAAACGATTCGTCGGTGGCCCGCAACATCGGGTGGGGCCGATGCGGCCGGGCCGCGGCGGCTTCGAAATCGAACGCCACGATGGCCTGCTGCGCGTCCTTCGTTATGTCGACATGGACGGGGCCGGGTCTCCCGCTCTTGGCCACTTGAAATGCATCCCGGATGGCGGGCGCGATATCCTCCGCACGCGTCACCAGATAGTTATGCTTGGTGATGGGCAGCGTGATACCGGTGATGTCGACTTCCTGGAAGGCGTCGCTCCCCAAAACCTTGCTCGAGACCTGACCAGTAATGCAGACGATCGGAATGGAATCGAGCATGGCCGTGGCCAAACCCGTCACCATATTGGTCGCACCCGGACCCGAGGTCGCGACAGCCACACCGACGCCGCCGGACGCGCGCGCGTAACCATCAGCCATGTGGGTGGCGCCCTGTTCGTGGCGCACCAGAATGTGGCGAATGGGAAACTTCCGCAGCGCGTCATAAGCAGGAAGAATGGCGCCTCCCGGGTAACCGAAAACGTCGCGAACTCCTTCGCCCACGAGCGTCGCCCAGATAATTTCTGCACCGCTCAACAGGGAGCCGGCAGGCGGAAAGGGATTGCTCCCGTTGTGGATTTGGCCCATGACGGTTTTGGGCCTTATTGAGTAATTGCGCCCAGGGCGGCGGATGAGACCCGGCTAGCGTACTTCGCAAACACACCGCGGGCAAAGAGCGGTTGTGGAGCGGTCCAGGTTTTCATGCGCGCAAGAACTTCATCAGGATTCAACTCTAGTGTCAACACTCTGTTTGGGATATCGAAAACGATGAAATCGCCATCCCGCACAGCAGCAATCGGCCCCCCCAGGGCGGCCTCAGGCGCGACGTGCCCCGCCATTAAACCGCGGGTGGCGCCGGAGAAACGTCCGTCGGTCAGCAACGCCACCGTGTCTCCGAGTTCCGTTCCGGCAATGGCTGCCGTCACCCCCAGCATTTCACGCATGCCCGGACCACCGCGCGGCCCCTCGTAGCGGATGACTACCACGTCGTCGTTTTTGATCGAACCAGACGTGACCGCGGCAAAAGCGGCTTCCTCGCTGTCGAAAACACGGGCCGGTCCCCGGTGCACGAGACGTTCGTGACCGGCTACCTTTATAACGCAGCCTTCGGGCGCGAGGTTGCCTTTCAGAATCACGAGGCCGCCGGATGATTTGATGGGATGGTCGATCGGACGAATCACCTTCTGCCCGGGTGTTTCGACACCCAGCGCGGATTCTTCCGCCAAGGTGCGATTAGTCACGGTGATGCAATCGCCGTCGAGCATACCCGCCTGGGCCAGACGCTGCGCGAGCAACGGACTTCCACCCGCCGCCTCGTATTCGATGGCCGTGAAATGGCCGCCCGGCTTCAAATCACAAAGCAAAGGGGTGCGTCGCGAGATCTGGTCGAAGTCGTCAATGGTGAGCCGTAACCCCATCTCATGGGCGATCGCCAGGAAATGGAGTACCGCATTAGTCGAACCGCCCGAGGCGGCCACACTCGTGATGGCGTTTTCCAAAGCCGCCCTTGTAATGATCTGGCTCGGTCGCAGACCGCTGCGCGCCAGGTCCATGACCAAGCCGCCCGCCCGGCGCGAGACTTCCATTTTCTTTTCCGACAAGGCGGCCACACCCGAAATTCCCATGGGCGAGATGCCGAGGAACTCACACGCCATCGCCATGGTGTTCGCCGTGAACTGTCCGCCGCAGGCACCCGCGCCCGGACAGGCTTGCGCTTCGATCTCCTCCAGACCGGCATCGTCCAATTTCCCGCGCGAATGGGAGCCCACCGCTTCGAAGACGTCCTGTATGGTCACGTCCTTCCCGCGAAATTGTCCCGGCGCGATGGAACCGCCGTAAAGCATAAGCGAAGGAATATCGAGCCGCGCCAGGGCCATCACGGCGCCCGGCAAATTTTTGTCGCAGCCGGCTATGGCGACGAGTCCATCGAACAAATTTCCGCGGGCCACCAGTTCGATCGAGTCCGCGATCACTTCCCGGCTAACGAGCGACGCCTTCATCCCGGCCGTGCCCATGGTAATTCCATCGGAGATGGTGATGGTGTTGAACTCCATGGGCGTCCCGCCCGCCTCGCGCACTCCTTTTTTCACCGCATCGGCAATGAAACGGAGATGAAAATTACACGGCCCAATCTCCGTCCAGGTGTTGGCAATGCCGATAATCGGCTTGCGCAGATCGTCTCGCGAAAATCCGATAGCGCGGAGCATGGCGCGAGCCGGTGCCCGCGAGGGTCCCTCCGTCAGGGCCACGCTGTTGGTTTTGCCAAGATCAGTCATCAGGGTTGAAGTACGGCCCGCGCGTCGTCACACCAAAATACACAGGCCGGGCGCTCTTGTAGAATCTGCACGCCGTTGGGTCAACCCTCATGTGTGCTGGCACCTCCCTTTCGGCCTGTCGGGGAAGGCGTTGCTTCCTTGGGAAGGCGACACTTCCCTACAAGAAGAAACCACACCCGCCCAGATAGATTTTCTTCTTCTGTGTAAATCTATGGCAATCTGTGGCAGAAACTCTTCCGCCCTGCTCATGCCTGCCAACCCTAAACGCATCGTCCTGAAATTCGGCTCCGGGATTTTAACCCGCCCGCCTGGTCCGGGTCTCGACTTGAAGCAGTTCTCCCGTCTCAGTTCCGCCGTGGCCGCGCTGATTCGCGACGGCCACCAGTGCGTCATCGTGACCAGCGCGGCGGTGGCCGCCGGGATGAATGCGATGCAACTGGCGCAGCGTCCGCTCGACCTTGCGACTTGCCAGGCCAGCGCCGCCGTCGGCCAATCCAAACTGATGCGCGCCTACGAAACTGCTTTCGCCCGCCATAAACTAAATGTGGCCCAGCTTCTCCTGACTCACAGCGACCTCGACAGTCGCATTCGACATGCTAACGCCAGGAACACCCTGGAACGCCTGCTCACCGCAGGAAACATCGTTCCGATCATTAACGAAAACGACTCGGTGGCCGTGGAAGAATTGAAGTTCGGCGATAACGACCTTCTCTCTGCCGAGGTGGCCCTCCTGGCCAGGGCAGATCTGCTTCTCATCCTCACCCAGGTAGATGGACTGATGGACAAAACGGGTCATGTCATCCCGCTGGTGAAAGACATCGAGCGTGTGAAAAATTTCGCCACCGAAAGCAAAGGCCTGCTCTCCGTCGGCGGCATGATATCCAAACTGGAAGCCGTGCAGATGGCGCTGGCGGCAGGAATTCCAGCGACCATCCTCAATGGACGCCGGCCCGAGTGGATCAACGCTGCTGCGCGGGGAGAAGAGGCGGGCACGCGATTTATTGCGAAACGTGCCGCCGCGAAACGAAAAACGCGTGGCGAATGAGCGACGTGCATTCTCGTCCGGGGAGCGCCGTGGGCCGGGAACGACGCTACCTTAAACGGGGCTAACACCGCAACGGATGGAACTTAAAGAACAACTGCTCGACCTCGGCCGGCGCGCGCGCGTCGCCGCCCGATGTCTGGCAGCGCTTTCGACCGACCGCAAGAACGCCGCGCTCGAGGCCATGGCGGTGGCACTCGAGTCCAGCTCGGGGCCGATCCTCGCGGCGAATAAGAAGGATCTCGCCCAGGCCACGATTGATTCGCTCTCGGTAGCCATGATTGATCGCCTCGCCCTCAATCCGGAAAGGATCAAAGGCATGGCCGAAGCCATTCGCCAGGCCGCCGCGTTGCCGGATCCCGTTAGTCAGGTGATCCGGGCCTGGACCCAGCCTAACGGAATGCGGATTTCCAAAGTCCGCGTCCCCATCGGTGTGATCGGCATGATCTACGAGTCGCGTCCCAATGTGACGAGCGACGCGGCCGCGCTCTGTTTAAAAAGCGGGAACGCCACCATCCTGCGGGGCGGTTCCGAGGCCCTCCACTCGAACAACGCCATCGCCCATGCACTCCAGTCCGGCTGCGCCGCGGCGGGATTGCCCGCCGACAGCATCCTGCTGGTGCCCGGCACGGACCGCGCCGCCGTTAAATATCTGGCCGAAATGGAGCGCTACATTGATGTCATTATCCCGCGGGGCGGGCAGGCTTTGATTGACGCGGTGGTCAGTCATGCGCGCATGCCGGTGATCAAACATTCTCATGGCGTTTGCATCATCTATGTCGACCAGGAAGCGGACCTCGCCATGGCCGAAGAGATCGTGATGAATGCAAAAACCCAGCGGCCCGGTGTGTGCAACGCCGCGGAAACGCTTCTGGTTCATCGCGCGGTCGCGACACTTTTTCTTGAACGATTGGCGCGGCGTTGCGCGACCCTCAAAGTCGAACTGCGCGCCGATGAGACCGCCTTTGCGCAGCTCTCCGTACTGCAATACCAGAGTCTGCGACACGCCACCGAGGAGGACTGGACAACGGAATACCTCGATCTCATCCTCGCCGTGCGCGTTGTGGAAAACGAAGCCGAAGCCATCAGCCACATTGAACGTTACGGCTCACACCACAGTGATTGCATCGTGACGGCCAACTCCGTGACCGCCGAATTATTTCTTAATGCAGTCGATTCTGCGGCTGTCTACTGGAATGCCTCCACCCGGTTCACCGACGGCAGCCAGTTCGGCTTCGGCGCCGAGCTTGGCATCAGTACCCAGAAAGTGGGCGTGCGCGGACCCATGGGGCTCGAAGAGTTAACCACCTTTAAATATCTGATCCGCGGGGACGGGCAGATACGGGGTTAGGTGGATCGCACTCTTAAATGGGTCGCGCGGTGGCAGCACCACACTTTGTTCAGAGTAAGGCGCCAACAGGCCCAGACTTCTTCAAACATCCCCCGCAGAAATGCGGTGGCGCCATTCGCAGGATCGGTCAGAGTGACGCGCCATGAAAATTCCCGAAGGCGATTTCGGCGCTTACATCTTTGACTGCGACGGCACGCTGGCCGACACCATGCCCCTGCATTACAAGGCGTGGGGCGCGGTGCTGCATGAGCACCAGTGCGATTTCCCGGAGGCTCTCTTCTACGAACTCGGCGGCATGCCGACCGAGAGAATTGTGGAAGTCTTGAACGACCGGCACGGTTACTCGATGCCTCCGGCGGAAACGGCGCGGCAGAAGGAAGAGTTGTTTCTTGCCATGCTGGCGGAGATCAAACCGATCGAGCCGGTCGTGGCGATTGTCCGTGAAATGAGCGGACGATTGCCCATGGCGGTGGCTTCCGGCGGTCATCGCTATGTCGTCACACGCACGCTCGATGCCCTCGGACTTCTCGATCGGTTCGAGGCCATTGTCTGCTCGGAAGATTATGCCCGGGGAAAACCTTTCCCCGATCCGTTTCTCATGGCCGCCCAGCGACTCGGGATAGAGCCGGCCAGGTGTCTTGTCTTTGAAGATACCCGCATTGGTGAGGAAGCGGCGCGCGCCGCCGGCATGGCTTCCGTCTTGGTTCCTCCTTCTGACCGCGTGCAGGCTCTCCATCGCGCCGCTCCGACTCGTTAGGCGTAACAAAGGTGAATTGGGCGCCCGTCTTTACTTACACTATATCCCGGGGCTCGTTCAGATTGCGAAAGAGCCCCTCGTCTTCCCGGGAAACCGGTACAACACGCAGTTTTCCCGGGTCGATCAGCTTTCTCATTAACGCCTGCAGCGAAAATTCCTGTCCCTCCAGGGCAGCCTCGCAATAGGCCAGAGCCGCCGCTGGATAAATCGCAGCGAGTGGTTCTCCCCGGCCTTGCATCACGGAGATAACGCCCTGCCCCGCTCCGGCTTGCTCGAGCAGCGACCTCAAATACCGCTCGTTCATGAACGGAAGATCGACCGCCAGGACCAGAAGATGCGTGCTCCTCATCTGGGCCAGCGCGGCGGCCAGTCCGCTGAGAGGGCCGCAGGATGGCGGAACGTCCGCGACAAATGCTGCGTCGGCCGGTCGCCAGGGCGGATCCTTTCTGGCGGAGACTAACAACTCGCCTGGCTCTAGTTTTCGCAAGAGCTCCAGCTGCCTTTGCCACAGGTGCACTCCTCGCCACAGCAGCGTCGCCTTGTCCTGTCCCATGCGCCGCGACGCGCCGCCCGCCAGCAGGACCGCGCTGACACTCATCCTGCCGGTGGACAGGCGGGCCGGGTCGAGTGAACCTCGCCATCCGACAAAATACGAGCGCGCAAACCACCGCGCCCTTTCAGAAATTCTTCCGCGCCCACTTTCAAGGCACGGTCCATCCAGTAGCAGGGCCGGCACTCTCCGGTGCCGTGAAAGCGAACTCCCTGGATTTCGAAATCCTGTCCGATCAACTCGTTCAAATCAACCTGACGCGTCATGACATTTCGCCTAACTAACGAAGGCGTGCGGTCCCCTGGCTGCAGCGCCTCGCAGAGAGCCTCGAAAACTTCCAGGGAAAAAAAGGTGATCTGCCCTTTGTAGTTCTCTTTAAAATCGAAAAAGCGGTCGCCCCGGATTCCGTGCCCGGCCACACAGGCAATGCTCGCCACCTCCAGAGCCGGATACTCATCCGGTTCATGTTCGTGATGCCCAAAAAAATTATGGCCGGGCGAAATGTAAAGGTGACAGATTTCCACCGGGGCCATGATACCATCGTCAAAGCGGTCTGCGAAACCAATGAAAGAAGCGCGGGAGGGAATCGGACCCGGACAGATCATCCGGCGAAAACAGGACGGCTCGCTCGAGTTTCAGCGCGACGATCTGACCGTCGAAGAACCGCTCGAGATTCGCCTTGGCCGGAGAACGGTGGCCACCACCATGCGCACGCCCGGCCATGACGAAGAACTGGCGGCCGGGTTCCTCGTTTCGGAAGCGCTCGTCCGGACGCCCGGGTCCATCATCGGATTCTCGCGCCCGTCGCAGCCGCCCGACCGCGACAACATTATTAGCGCCACACTCGCCCCCGGCATCAAGGTGAAGCTCGCTTCGGCACAACGCTTTGGAACAATTTCCAGCAGTTGCGGTTTGTGCGGAAAGAACAGCATCGCCGCTCTGCGTCAGAATTTTGCGCCGATCCATGCCACGGCCGAAACTCGCCTCCAAATCGACACGCTTTTGACCCTGCCCCCTCTCTTGCGGCAGGGACAAGGGAACTTCGCTCGTACCGGAGGAATTCACGCGGCCGGCCTCTTTGATTTCAACGGAACGTCCAGAAGTATTCGGGAAGACATCGGCCGGCACAACGCGGTCGACAAAGTGATCGGGCGGGCCTTCCTGGACGGATGTTTGCCCCTGCAGCACCAGGTCCTGCTGGTCAGCGGGCGGGCCTCTTTCGAAATCATGCAAAAAGCGTTGGCAGCGGGAATTCCCATCGTGGCCTCTGTCTCTGCCCCGTCCACCCTGGCCATGAATTTCGCGCGTGAAAGCGGCCAGACGCTGATCGGCTTTTTGCGGCCACCCTCTTTCAACATTTATTCCCACGCCGAACGGATCGTGCTGCCCTAACGAAAGGCCTCACTCAGAGTGAAAGTATCCAGCAATCGCACGCCTCGTTCCGTTTCCCTGACCGTGCAGCATTCCGTGACGGGGTCGTGCTCGAAAAACAAAACCCACTTCCGCTCGGCGGCTTTCTGCAGCAACCCTCGCTTTTCCTCCAGGCTGACCAACGGCCTCACGTCGTAAGCCATCAGCCATGGCAACGGAATATGCGCAGCGCTCGGGACCAGATCCGCGCAGTACAGCACGGTTCTTCCCTCCGCCTCTATTTGCAGCAGCATCATGTCTTCCGTGTGTCCGCGCACATGATGTAGTTGCACGTTCGGCAACACCGCGCCAAAACCGCCGTCCTCCACAAAACGAAGCTGACCCGACTCCTCCAAGGGCAGGATATTCTCTTTCAAAAAGGAGGCGCGCTCGCGATCGTTAGGCTGCGTTGCCACCACCCAGTGCGCCCGGCTGCTCCAGTAATGTGCCTTGGGAAATCGGGGAGTAATCGAGCCATCACTCGTGCGATAAAGCGCCCCGCCGCAATGGTCGAAGTGCAAATGAGTAAGGAATACATCCGTCACGTCTTCCCATCCGTAGCCCGCCTGCCGCAATCCCTGCTCGAGCGATTCAGATCCGTCTGGATGGTAATGGCTGAAGAACTTGGCATCCTGTTTGTCCCCCATGCCGGTGTCGATCAAAACACGCCGATCGCCCTCTTCCAGCAACAGGCAGCGCATGGCCCAGGTGCAAAGATTTTGCGCGTCGGGAAGATTGACCTTCTGCCAAAGGCTTTTTGGCACCACCCCGAACATGGCGCCGCCATCGAGCTTGAAGTAGCCCGCATTGATCACCGTTAGTTTCATCGATAATTTGCCCTAACCGCCCAACGTGCCCAGCCATAATCCTACCGCGAAAACAATTCCGCCGCCTATGATCACCTGTACTATAGTGCTCAGCAGCGGCGTCTCCATAAAGCGATAGCGGATGAGCGCAATGGCCAGCAACTCCACCACCACGATAAATAGGCGATGTGCAAGGCCGTCGAAAGATTGGCTATGAAGAACGGAAGCGTATGCAACATCCCGCCGATGGTCGTACCCGCTCCCGTGATCAACCCGCGCATGATCGGCTCGCCCCGGCCGGTCACCTTGCCGTCGTCTGACAGCGCTTCGGCCAGGCCCATGCTAATGCCCGCTCCCAATGAGGCAGCCAGTCCCACGAAAAATGTCTCATGCGCATTGTGGCTCAGACCAGCCGTCGCAAATATCGGCGCTAGCGTGGAAACCGAGCCGTCCATCAACCCGAGCAGGGCCGGTTGAACTTTTTGCAGAACGAAATCCCGATCGCGCCGCTTCGCAGTCTTACCCTCCCTGCTCATTTGTTTTCATGCCCGTCGATAAATCGCGCACGCTCCGCACACAGCCATCCTCTTCTAAACGGGCGACGACGTTCACCCGGTCGCGTCCCGCGCAAAATTCCAGGTCGTCCCGCAGAGGGGGCCGGTCCAGGAGGCGGCGGCCGTTTCTTGATCGCGCAAGCGCCGCTGCTAGATCATGTTGTTCCGACTGATAGAGCTTCCGCGCCAGGAACGACGAGTCCGCCAGGCCGTCTCCATTCGGCTCCAATAAATCGGCCATGGCGCCGGCACATAAAACGTCCTCATACGCCGCCTCTTCATAAGTACCGCCGCAAACCAAAAGCAAATTCCGCCCATCGAGCTTCCGCACATATTCCGACGCAGCCGTCAGATTCACGAAGGCCGCGATAACAATCGTGCGGGCCTGCGCACAGGCGCGGAGAGCGCGCGTGCCGTTCGTCGTGGTCATGGCAATCATCCTCCCTTCGACTCTCTCCCGGGTGAATTCGCGAGGCGAATTACCCAGATCGAACGCCTCGCCTCCGCTCACGCCCCCTTCAATGCGCCAGCCCTCGCGTTCCCCCGCCAGGAGAATGGCCGCATCGCGCCGCCGCCAGGCCAGTGCTTCGGAAATTTCTTCCACCGGAATAATAGCAGTCGCGCCGCAAGCCAGCGCCATGGCCATGCTGCTGGTCGCGCGCAAGACATCGATCACCACGCAATCCGTCTCCGACAAATCCCGCTGCTTCAGCGCGGTGAACTCAGCCGGAGTAAAAAGAACCTCAATATGGCGCACTCCCATTCGTTCAATCGTTTCCGATTTCCCTGACGAAAATCGTTAGGGAGGCGTCGCCACAATGAGGGATGACCGGTTCGGACGCCACTGGTAGCCAAATGAAAAATCCAGCGGGGAAGGTTTTCCGCCGGCATAAGCCCGCGCCAGATCAGGTTGCGGGTATTGCTTGAACGTCGCGATCGGTCCCACATACCGGCCGTAGCATTGCACCGGCCATTTGGCGGACTCGAAGAACCGGTAGGGAATGCCGGAGTCGTCCTCTAATATCAAATCGCTATTAGTCAGAAGAAAATCGCGTACGCGCCCGAAATGGTTCCCATGCATGAGGTAGGAAGCCGCTTTGAGCAAACTGGCGCCCCGACCCTGGGCCTGACAGAATTTGAGGAACCCCGGATTTGTATCAACGCTCCAGTCAGCCAGGTCAGTCGTGAAATAATAGAGTGTCTGTTCCTGCGCAGCGCGCCCGCTGAAAACGATCTTCACTCCCACGGTGCTCTTCTTCGATTGCTCCGCCAGGTTGCCCGTCTCGTCCAGTCTCATCGGCGTGACGGAATTAATCGTGCAGCCGGCCCGCGCCAGAAACACATAGAGAATGGGCAGCGTGCCGCCGAGCTGCGTCTGTTTGAGATCGGCCTTCATGTGTTTGGTAATGAAAAAACTCCAATTCAAGGACGACTCGAGGGTCTTGCGCAGATTCCCCAATGCTTCCCCCAGCACTGCGGGTTTCATGGCCTCAAGGTCCGGCACGGCGCCGACCGGTTCGACTCCGCATAAGATATAGGTGCGAGCGTTCGGAAAAAAGGCGTTGGCGTATAGGAAATCCGGACCGCTAAACATGTAGAAGAGCGGATCATCGCCGACAAAACTTTCCCCCAGAGCCTGCTCACTCCAGGCCCGTATCTTCTCGCGCTGAGCCTTGTCAAAGTGCTCCCACTCCCGATTGAATTCGGCCGCGTGACGAATCCAAGCCGCATCCGATGTTCTGCCTTCGAGAGGAGTGCCAGGCACCGGCAGTCCCGCCAGAAATCTGGCAGTCGCGTCAGCGGAGATATCCGCTGCCGAAACGCCGCTGCACCACGCCAGCGTGATCAAGATAAAAAATGTTTTCATTGAGTTACAGCGCGGACCGCAGTTCCGGAAATGAGAAGCGTCCGCTGTCCTCAGTTCTTCTGACTTGAACGTTCGGCGTTTGCTTCTCCCGCCACTGCGCTCGCCGACGCCGCCTTCTTCGCGGCCGCCGCCGCCAGCGCCTCGGCCAGATTCGCATCGACTAACGTCGCTTCGGTCGGGTGAATTCCGTGATAGTACGTGTTCGACTTGGCCAGGGCGGTTTTGCGCAGCAGGAGCGCGTCGAATCTCTCGCGGGTGCTCAGCTCGAAAACCTTGTCCATTTTGATGGCCTCGAACGGACAGACTTCCACACAGATCTGGCAGCTCATGCACACGGAAATATCGATATCGAAGGTGGCCGGATAAAACTGCGGCTTGCCCATGTAATCGGGCTTCTTGTCTGCGCTCTTGACGATGTAAATGCATTGCGGCGGGCATTCCTTCTCGCAGATCTTGCAGGCCACACAACGCAATCCCGCCTCCGGATCGTTGTCGTAAACGAGGAAGGGAAAGTTGCGATAATTTTCGGTCAGCGGGATTCGCTCCTCCGGATACTGCACCGTCACCAGGCGATCCTTCTCAAAATAGCTTCCCACGAAGTTCCGGGCCGTGACTGCCATCCCTTTGAGTATGCCTGAGCCGATCATGTGTTTTTTGACGTTGAACCGATAAAGCGTTGAACCGATGAACCGTCAATAGGCACCGCGCTTCGGGCCGCCACGAGAAGGCAGGACCGAAACGTTTCGCTCCACGGAAAGAGACCGGACGTGATCGAAAAACGCTTCAACTCTTCAACTCTTTAACTCTTTAACTCTTTAACGCTCCACCGGTGCCACGCCTGGCTACCGATCGACTTCTCCCATCACGATATCGATGCTGCCCAGGATAACCATCACATCCGCCACCGTATGACCCAGGCACATGTCCTCCAGGATAGTCAGGTTAATCAAACTCGGCGGGCGCACCCGATAGCGGTAGGGGTTCCCGCTCCCATCACTGATCAGGTAGAAGCCAAGTTCCCCCTTCGGCCCCTCGATTCTTCCATAGGCCTCTCCGGCGGGTGGACGAAAGGCGCGCACCTTAACTTTGGGATTCACAATCGGCCCCCTGGGAATTTCGGCGAAAGCC
>JBBRQE010000038.1:0-25735 GCA_038226905.1 Chthoniobacterales bacterium
CGGTCAAGAAACTCGTCGCTAACGACAAGGCCGTGGCCATTCTCGGTGAGATCGCCAGTTCGCGCTCGCTCGAGGCCGCGCCCATCTGCCAGGAAGCGAAGATCCCCATGGTCTCGCCCGGTTCCACCAACCCCGCCGTAACGGAGAAAGGCGATTACATTTTCCGCGTCTGCTTCATCGATCCATTTCAGGGAACGGTCATGGCTAAATTCGCGCTCGATAATTTGCACGTGAAGAAGGTGGCCATTTTGCAGGACGTAAAGAGCGATTACTCCAAGGGGCTGGCCCAGTTTTTCAAGGAATACTTCACCAGTCATGGCGGGGAGATTGTGGGCGACCGGTCCTATACCGGTGGCGGTATCGACAAGGATTTCCGCGCGCAGCTCACCTCCCTGAAAACCACCCACCCGGAGGCGATTTTTGTTCCCGGCTACTACACGGAGGCAGGGCTGATCGCGAAGCAGGCCCGTTCGTTAGGCATCAAGGTTCCGCTAATGGGTGGCGACGGCTGGGATTCGCCCAAACTTACGGAGATTGGCGGGAGCGCACTGGAGAACTGCTACTTCTCCACCCATTTCTCCGCTCAGGACACGAATCCCCACGTGCAGGACTTCGTGAAGAAGTATCAGGCCAAGTATAAGACCGCGCCGGATGGCATGGCCCCTCTTGGCTACGATGCGATGATGATCCTCGCCCAGGCCATTAAGACAGCGGGGTCGACGGACGGCTCGAAAGTGCGTGATGCACTGGCCAGCGTGAAGGATTATCCCGGGGTCACGGGCAACATCACAATTGACGCGAAACGCAACGCCACCAAGTCGGCAGTCGTCCTCCAGGTAAAAAACAGCCAGACCCAGTTTGTCACGACCGTTCCTCCCTAAAGGGTTGAGGGTTGCTTGTTCGGGGCGGTTCAAGGCAGACTCGGAGAGATCATGTCTTCGACCGAATTCTTTCAGCAGTTGATCAACGGCCTGTCGTTAGGCGCGTTCTACGCACTTATCGCGCTCGGCTACACCATGGTCTATGGAGTCCTGCGCTTCATTAACTTCGCGCACGGCGATGTCTTCATGATCGGCGCCTTTTGCGGCTATTACCTGACTCCGCGGATTCTGCCCCACTTTACGGGAGCCTGGGCTCCGTTGGGGGTCGTGGCCGTCATGCTTTCGACCATGCTGATTTGCGCGGCCCTTGGGATCCTCATCGAGCGGCTGGCCTATCGACCGCTGCGCAGTCGCCCGAAACTCACAGTCCTGATCACCGCCATCGGTGTCTCTCTTTTTCTCGAGTACGGCGGCCAGTTTCTGTTCGGGGCCGATCCGAAGCCGTTTCCCGAGTTGATTGTGGACCGGCCGATCGAATATGCGGGTCCCTTGTCCCTCCACCGGCCCCTCTCCTCGGTGCTCTCGCAGATGGGGGGATTTTTCGAACGCGTCGGCTTAACCGTCACCACCATCCAGCTGGTGGCCATGACCGTTGCCATCCTTCTCCTCCTTGCCCTCACTTTTATTGTGAAACGAACGAAGCTCGGCATAGCCATGCGCGCCGTCTCCAATAATCCGACGGCCGCGGCTTTGATGGGAATCAATATCGACACAGTGGTGTCGTTTACCTTCGGATTAGGCAGCGCCCTGGCCGGGGCCGGCGGCATCCTTTACGCCCTCAGTTATCCCTCGATCGATCCGCTCATGGGTTTACTTCCAGGGGTCAAGGCCTTCGTAGCGGCTGTGCTCGGTGGCATCGGCAGCATCCCCGGCGCCGCTGTGGGCGGGATCATTCTCGGCGTGGTGGAGACGTTTGTGGGGGGGTCGGCTTTTTCCACTTACCGCGATGCCATCGCCTTCGCTCTCCTGATTGGCATCCTGCTTTTCCGTCCCGCCGGAATCTTCGGGCGCATGCAGGCGGAAAAAGTTTAAGCGCGGTGGTCCGCCCTCTCCGCCTCGGTTTATGAAATATCGTCACATCAAAAAATTTGCGCTGCTCGGCGCGATTCTTTTGAGCGCGCTGGCCTCCCATTTCTCGGGCGCGATCAACTCGTACTATCTGCAGGTCGTCCTCTTCATCGGTATCAACATTACCCTGGCGGTCAGCCTGAATCTGATCAACGGCTACACCGGGCAGTTCTCGCTCGGCCACGCAGGGTTTATGGCCATCGGCGCCTACGTCGCCGCCTACCTCTCGACCGAACACAGCGTCGGTCTCTTTCGCCTTTTCGGAGGAGCAAATATTTTCAGTGTCTCTCTTCTCTTTATCGGCGTGCTCCTCGCCGGGGGCCTGGCGGCGGCCGTCGTGGGGTTAATCGTCGGTGTGCCTTCCCTGCGCCTGAAGGGGGACTATCTCGCGATTGTCACGCTCGGTTTCGGGGAAATCATTCGTGTGCTTATCCAGAACACCGACGCCGTGGGTGGACCGCGTGGCTACAGCGGGATCGCCGGTTACACGACATTATTCTGGACCT
This sequence comes from Chthoniobacterales bacterium, assembly GCA_038226905.1. Lineage (GTDB taxonomy): Bacteria > Verrucomicrobiota > Verrucomicrobiia > Chthoniobacterales > UBA10450 > JBBRDU01. The sequence goes on from JBBRQE010000038.1 coordinate 2,456, forward strand.
ACTCGGTGGCGGCCCTGACCATTTATGTAGTCGTTAGTCTGATCGATTCCACCTACGGCCGCGGCTTCCTCACGGTGCGCGACGACGAAGTGGCGGCGGAAGCGGTGGGCATTAACACGACCCGCTACAAGGTCACGGCCTTTGTTCTGGGCGCATTTTTTGCGGGCGTGGCCGGGGGCCTCTACGCCCACAGCACTACCTACATCAATCCAAGTGGCTTCGACTTTCAGCGTTCCATCGAAATCGTCATCATGGTCATCCTCGGAGGAATGGGCAGCACGGCCGGTGTGGCTTTCGCGGCCATTGTCCTGACCTTGTTGCTCGAATATCTGCGCTTTGTCTCGGGCTACGAATGGTTGCCCGAAATTGTGCGGCGCATCGCTGCCAACCGCATGATCATCTACTCGCTGGTCCTGATCGCGCTCATGTTGTTGAGGCCGCAGGGCCTTTTCGGCCGATTGCCCCGCCGGGGCAGCCTATCCAAATGAGTGAGCCTTTGCTTGACCTGAAAAAGTGTACGATCCGCTTCGGAGGACTTACCGCGGTTTCTGACTTCGACCTGCAAATCAGTTCGAACGATCTGGTTGGATTAATCGGGCCTAACGGGGCGGGTAAGACGACCATCTTTAACATTATTACCGGGGTTTATCGGCCCACCCTGGGCTCCATCACTTTCAACGGCCGTCCCCTGGTGGGGCTCAAGCCCAATGCCATCACGCGGCGCGGCATCGCGCGCACCTTCCAGAATATTCGGCTTTTTCCCACCCTCTCCGTTTTCGACAATGTGCGCGCCGGCTTCAACGCGCGGCTCCGGCACGGCCTGGCCCATTCACTCTGGCGCATGAGCGCGTTTTATCGCGAGGAAGGCGAGGTCGAGCGGCAGGTGCAGGAACTCCTCTATATTTTCGACCTCGGTAAATTTCAGGAAAACTTATGCGGCAGTCTTTCCTATGGCGATCAACGGCGTCTCGAGATCGTGCGCGCCCTCGCCACCCGTCCGAAATTATTATTACTGGATGAGCCGGCTGCCGGGATGAATCCTCGGGAAAAAGAGAAACTGATGGAACTGATTCAGTTCGTAAAACAAAAGTTTCAAATCGCCGTCCTCCTGGTCGAGCACGACATGAAGGTCGTCATGGGAATGTGCGAACGCATCACGGTGCTCGACTACGGGATCAAAATCGCCCAGGGAAGCCCGGCCGAAATTCAAGCCGACCCGAAGGTGATCGAGGCCTACCTGGGACAGGATGCGAAGAAGGAATAAGCGCGCTTCCTCCTACTCACAAAAATGCTCGAAATCACAGACTTGTCGGTCAATTACGGGTCGATCACGGCGCTGCACGACGTCTCGCTCACCGTGGCCAGCGGCGACATCGTTACCCTGATCGGGGCCAACGGCGCGGGCAAGTCCACCACGCTCCGGGCTATTTCCGGCCTGCTCAAAGCGCAGCGCGGTAAGATTATCTACGAAGGCGAGGAGATCACCAACCAGGCCGCGCACCGCATCGTAGCCCGCGGCATTTGCCACGTGCCGGAGGGGCGCATGATCTTCGCCAATCTGACCGTGCGCGAAAATCTTCTCATGGGTGCCTACCTGCGCAAAGACCGCTCCAAGTTGGGGGCCGAATTTGATTTCATCTTTGAGATGTTCCCACGCCTGAAGGAACGGATCAGGCAGGTGGCCGGCACCTTGTCTGGCGGCGAACAGCAAATGCTGGCCATCGGACGGGCTCTTATGAGCAAACCGCGCTGTCTCATGCTGGACGAGCCTTCCCTCGGCATCGCCCCAATCCTGGTAAAGACGATTTTTCAAAAAATCGTGGAAATCAATAAGTCGTTAGGTATTACCATCCTGCTGGTTGAACAAAACGCCAACCTTGCCCTGGAGGTTTCACACTACGGCTACGTTCTCGAGACCGGACGCATTCTCCTGCACGACCGCTCCGCCGCCTTGCGGGCTAATGAAAAGGTCAAGACCGCCTACCTAGGCGGGGGATGAACCGGCGTCGTTGAAACCGAAGGCGTGGCCGGGACTGGTCGCGCCAAAACCAAGCACCGTTTCCGTCTTCCTGCGTAACGCGTCGGGCCCGTCGGCGAAAGGCGCGCGCGCGGACCGCAGGTCTGACACGGCCAGGTCAAGCGCGCGGAAAACATTCCACTCTTCCACCGAAAGCGCGGCGCCCCCCGACTGCCTCACGGCGCGACTCTGTAAACGCGCCAGAATTGCACTCAAGGCGTTGCCGTTGGAAGCGCGGAAGAGATCGATCAGGCGCTGGAAACTCAAATGGAAGGGAACCGTGACCAGATCGAGCTCCATGTTTTCGGAGACACTCTCCGCCGGCATCGTGACCGCCTCTGACGTTGCCACGGCGGACCAGTCACCGGACGCGCCATAAAAACCCAGCTCAGTCTGATAGCTCCCGCCGGGCTGCGCGACTCCCGCATAGTAACTTCCCAACATCGGTTCCACGATGGCCTCGGACTCGTCGGTGCCGTCACCTTTTCTAATCCGCAAATAAACCTGACGATCGAGCGGCTCATCCCTCGAAAAGAGGTCGGCCCAATCCACATTCCAGTAGGTAAAGATGGTCCGCGGGTCGCGCGGGATGGCGAAGAGAAGAGGAGGGCCGTAAACGCGGGGCAATTCGTCCCATTCGGACGACGCGTCTGAACCGGAAGACTGCCGTGACATAATCAGGCCGTCCGAAATCCGGAAACCCTCATCCTCAGTGCCAATCGGTTTGTCGTGCGCCATCATTTTGATTCGCGCCTACAAGTTGGCCAGAACGGACAAAACGCAACCTGATTCTCCCGTGCGCGCATTGGCCAGGACCGTCAGTCTTGCCTCGCCGTCAACTCAGCACACGTTACGCTTTCCCATTCGTGAAGATTGGTCTCATCATTAATCCGAAGGCTGGTTCCGTGACCGACCTACCGGCGTTACTCAAGCAACTGGAGCAGCTGAAACCAGCCCATTGCTTCGTCACCGAGGAAGCCGGTGCCGCCAAAAAATGCGCGGCCCAGGCAATTCGAAAAGGCTGCGATTACATCATCTCGGCCGGAGGAGACGGAACCCTCAACGAAGTGGTCAACGGAATCGCGCGGCACGCCAGTCATGTGCGCCTCGGACTCCTGCCCCTGGGCACGGGGAATGACTTTGCCCGCTGTTTAAAGCTGCCTCTCGAGGTGGAGAAAAACATCCGCATTTTGCGCATGGGCAAAACCAGACTCGTCGATCTGGTCCGCGTGCGAAGCGATCGCACGCGATATTTCGTCAATGTTTCCGCCGCCGGTTTCAGCGGCCTGGTCGACGAGAAACTGACGCCCGAAATTAAGAAGAACTGGGGCCCGCTCGCCTATGTGCGGAGCGCGGCGGCGGCCCTGCCGGAGTTACGCGCTTATCATACGGTCGTTAGGTTCGGTCCCCGGGATATTTCTACGCTCGATCTTTACAATGTGGTGATCGCCAATGGTCGTTACGTGGCGGGTGGCCTTCCCATCGCCCCGAAGGCAGACCCGAGCGATGGCTTGCTCGACGTGATTTTAATCCCGCGACGACCTGCCGCGGAGATCGCGCTCCTTACAGCCCGCATCCTGGTTGGTAAACATCTGAGTAGCGATTCGCTTATTTTTCGCCGTGTTCCCCGGGTTTCCATCCGGGCGCGACCAGGCATGTGGTTCAATGTCGACGGCGAGCTGGTGGGAAATGAACCGGCCGTATTTGAAGTAATGCCTCGGGCGCTCCAGTTTGTTGTGGGAAAAAAATGACGGCAAAAATCATTGAGAGACAGGAACTGGCGGAGCGAGCGGACCAATGGCGCAAGGAAGGCAGGAGGTTGGTTTTGACCAATGGCTGTTTCGATTTACTGCACGTAGGTCACGTTCGTTATCTTAGCGCCGCTCGGGCCCTGGGCGATTTCCTGGTCGTCGGGGTCAACGGGGACGTCTCCGTCCGTCAATTAAAAGGGGCGGATCGTCCCATCAACAAGGAGCGGGACCGCGCGGAAGTGCTGGCCGCTCTCGAATCGGTCAGCTTCGTTACGGTCTTCCCCGAACTACGCGCCACCCAACTTCTCGCCCTGGTTCGGCCCAATGTTTATGTGAAAGGCGGAGACTACACCCCGGAGACGCTTAACCCGGAAGAGAAGGCTGTGCTCGATCAGATTGGTGCCGAGATCCGTATTATTCCTTTCGAGTCCGGTTATTCTACGACCCGCCTCATCCAGCAATTTGAGAGTCACGCGCCATGAGCCGCCTCGCCCTCGGAATTCTCGGCTCGGGACGCGGGACCAACTGCCGGGCCATCCTCCAACGGATCCGCGACGGTTGTCTCGAGGCGGACGTCCGCGTGGTCATCTCCGACGTAATGGACGCACCCATCCTCGATATTGCCCGCGATCACGCGGTGCCAAATGCCTGCTTACCGTCCGGTCATTTTCGCACACGCCTCGAGCCCAACACGGAATCGGACCTCGTGCGGATGCTGCGCGATTGCGGGGTTGAGATGGTCATACTGGCGGGCTTCATGCGAGTGCTCAAGGCCCCCATGCTGGAGGCTTTTCCGCGCAAGATTCTGAATATTCATCCGTCCCTCCTGCCGTTGTTCCCGGGCTTGATGGCATGGAAACAGGCCTTGGACGCCGGCCACACGGTCACGGGTTGCACGGTGCACTATGTGGATGATCAGATCGACCACGGAACCATCCTCGCCCAAGGCAAGGTGCCGATTTTGCCTAACGATACACCGGATGCGCTGCATGAGCGCATTCAAGTGGAAGAGCGGCGGCTTTACCCGGAAGTGATCGGACGCTTCTGCCCAGGCTAAAGTTGCTCGGCCGTCTGGTCGCGCTGCAACAATTCCCGCAGCGCCTGCAAGGGTGCCTTCCCCTCATAGAGAACAGCGTGCACCTGATCGATAATCGGTGTCTCGACGTTAAACTTCCGCGCACAGTCAAAGGCGCTCTGCGTGGTGGAAATTCCTTCCGCCACCATCTGCATGGACGCGTTAATCTGGTCGAGCGATTCCCCGCGTCCCAGGCGCTCGCCCACCTTCCGATTCCGGCTGTATTGACTGAAACAGGTCGCAATAAGATCGCCGGCCCCGCTTAGTCCGTAAAAAGTGTTGGGATCGCCGCCCATGACCGTGCCGAGCCGGAGCAGTTCGGCCAGGGAACGTGTCACCAGGGCCGCCTTGGAATTGTCCCCCAGGCCCAACCCGTCGCTCACCCCGGCGGGCAGGGCGAAAACATTCTTGAGGGCGCCGCCCAGTTCAATACCCACGACTTCCGCGCTCCGATAAATGCGGAAGCGCGAACTGCCCAGATGAGCCTGCAGATCGGCCGCACAATCCAAATTCTCGCAGCCGAGCACGGTTGCCGTGGGAAGCTGTTTGGCCACTTCCACGGCGAGGTTGGGACCGGACAACACGGCGACGGTATGGCCGGGCAAAGATTCCGCGAGGATCTGGCTCATGCGCAAACCAGTGCCGTGCTCGATTCCCTTGGTGCAGCTAAGCAACACCGCGCGTTTGTTCGTGACCACCTGGGCGAAAGCATCAGCCATGGCCCGAAATGCCTTCGAGGGTACAACGAAAACGACGAGACCACAGGCGGCACAGTCCGTCATGTCACTCGTTAGGCGGACGTTGCCCGGCAGGTTTACCCCGGGCAGATAGTCGCGATTGTCACGGGTCTGCCGGAGGCGCTCAATGCGTTCGGCGTTGTGGCCCCAAAGCAAAAGGTCGCGCCCATCCCGCGCCCAGAGCGAGGCCAGGGCGGTGCCCCATCCGCCGGCCCCCAGTATAGCGGTCGTTTCAATTTTCACGGCGCTGAAATCGTTGTTCGGTTCCGCGCCACAGACGCGAGATGTTTGATCGATGCCGTAAAATAACAATCAGGGCGAGTGCAATCGACACATACAGCACAAGGGGCCGGGGATTCCCGCTCCAGTGCGTGATGCAAAATACCGTGATGGGCAGAGAGAGCGACGCGATGACCGAGGCTAACGAGACGTATCGGGTTGTATAGAAAGCGATTACCCAAATGAGGATGACGACGATTATGGCGGCGGGGATGAGGCCGAAAAGCAGTCCGGCGGAGGTCGCGACCCCTTTGCCCCCTCGAAATCGCAACCAGATGGGGAATGCGTTTCCCACCACCACGAAGACACCCGCCACGATCCGGCATACTTCGGGCGAAGACGAGGTGCCGAAGAAGTGGCCGATAAGTGGAGCCAGGAGGATGGAGGTCAGCCCTTTGGAAAAGTCAGCCAGGAATACGGGGTAGCCGTAACGTTTCCCGAGGGCACGAGTCACATTTGTCGCGCCGATATTACCGCTGCCTTGCCGCCGGATATCCACACCAGCCAGCCGTCCAGCCAGATAGCCGGAGGGGATCGAGCCTATCAGGTAGCTTATAAGGATGATCGCGACAAATCCCATAGTCGTGGACGATTACCGGTTCAGTTAATTATACAAGTGTGTTGGCAACCGATTCTTGTTCAACCATATATGTATAATTGATACATCAACGGGAGTGATTCCAACGATCCTGGCAGCCTGGCCCAACGTTGCGGGTTTAACGGCAATCAGTTTTTGACGCGTCTCGGAACGCAGGCCGGCGATTTGTGAGAAATCCAGATCGTTTGGAATTTTTTGGTCCTGCCGCCGTGCCATCGTGCGATTCTGCTCGGCCTGCCGCGTCAGGTATCCCTCGTACTTAAAATCGGTCTCGACGAGTTCCCAGATATTGGCGTCGGCCAACTGTCGAAGTTCATCCGGCAATGACTCCAACTGGAAATCGGAGCGCTTGATTAGTTGGGAGAGGAAAACGCCATGGACGCGGGTGCGGAGCGTCGCTTCCTTCGCCGCTTCCACCAAACTCCGCTTCTTCTCGAAGCTGGCCCATCGGGCAGGCGTGACCAGGCCGAGTTGGAAGGCACGGGGCGTGAGGCGCTGGTCGGCATTGTCCTGGCGGAGCCGAATGCGATCCTCGGCCCGACTGGTAAACATTCGATAGGGCTCATCGGTCCCTCGCGTGACAAGATCGTCCACCAAAACACCAATGTAACCTTCGCTGCGGCCGATGATGAGTGGTTCGCGCTTCAGCGCTTGCAACCCTGCGTTGGCGCCCGCCACCAGGCCCTGGGCCGCTGCTTCCTCGTAACCCGACGTGCCGTTGATTTGCCCCGCGAAATAAAGGCCGCCGACTAGGTGGGTCTGAAGGGTTGGTAGCAGTTGTGTGGGGGGGAAATAATCGTATTCCACGGCGTAGCCGGGGCGCAGAATTTCGGCCTTCTCCAAGCCGGGGATGGAACGGACAAACTGGAGTTGCACGTCGAACGGAAGGCTGGTGGAGATCCCATTGACGTAGAATTCCTCGGTGTGACGCCCTTCGGGCTCAAGGAAAAGCTGATGAGACGTCCGCGCGGCAAACTTGACCACCTTATCCTCGATCGACGGGCAATAGCGGGGGCCTGTCCCTTTGATATTTCCGGAATAAAGAGGCGACCGATGAAGGTTGGCCCGGATAATTTCGTGGGTCTTAGGGGTAGTGTGCGTGATCCAGCAGGGCAGTTGTTCCACGTGGAACATTCCTCTCGAATCGTCGTTCAGAGTGAAGATATCGTCCCGACCCTTGTGCAGCGTGCCCGTTTCGAACGAAAACCGCGGAGGCGGATCTTCTCCCTCTTGAATCTCACAACGCGTAAAGTCTATCGAGCGGCGATTGATTCGACAGGGAGTGCCAGTCTTAAAGCGGCCCACCTCGAACCCCAATGCGCGAAGATTGTCGCTCAAGGACGAGCTTGCATCCGCCATCCGGCCACCCGGCCGTTGTGTCTCCCCTACATGCAGCAGCCCTCGTAGAAACGTACCTGCGGTAACAATCACCGCACCAGCGCGGATTCGGGCACCGACGTCAGTTAACACTCCATAGACCAGCCCTTCCCTCACTAGAACTTCCGAAACCGTGGCCTGCTGGAGATCCAGATTCTCCGTCCGCTCCAGCACCGCCTTCATGCGAAATTGGTAGGCCTTCTTATCGCATTGCGCGCGTGGGGCGCGCACTGATGGACCCTTTGTTCGATTCAGCATGCGGAATTGTATCCCTGTCGCATCAGCATTAAGTCCCATGGCACCACCCAAGGCGTCGATTTCCCGAACAATATGCCCCTTGGCCACGCCGCCAATCGCCGGATTACACGACATTTGGCCAATGGTATCCAGATTTTGCGTGAGCATCAGCGTTTTGCACCCAAGGCGTGCGGCGGCCAACGCTGCCTCAATCCCCGCGTGACCACTCCCGACGACGATCACCTGATATTCGGTGGGCCAATCAAACATTTTCTCTCGATTCTAAAATCCCCTGGGTCGGATACGGCAGCAATTCGCTGAGCGTTTTCGTCTCACGAAGCCCATCTAATGTTGCCATGGTCACTTCAATTCCCGGATTAAACTCGGCGAGGAGCTGGCGGCAACCGCCACACGGAACGATCGGCACCTTCGAGTCGGCTACCACTGCTATCGCGGTGAAATCCCTCTCTCCCTGGGCCACCGCTGCCGCTACCGCTCCCTGCTCGGCGCACATTGTGAGACGAAACGAAATGTTTTCCACGTTGCATCCTGTGAATATCCGACCGGACTTGCTCAAGACCGCAGCCCCGACGGCAAACGCCGAGTAGGGAGAATAAGACTTCAGTCGCGCCTCAGTCGCCTCGGCTATCAGTTTTTCATTATACATAAGCCATTTCCCCCTAACCGTTTAGCGCTGTTATATCCACTGAGTCTCGTGATTGAAACTGGGCCCGTTGAATTGCACGAAATGCCATGCGGCTGACGAGAATTAGCAGAATGGTCGAGATAATGAAAGCGCCTCCCCACGTCCAGTACTCGATGATGCGTGGATGAGTCTTTCCACGAGCCAGGTTCAGCCCTAGCTGACCTAGCGTTCCCACATAGACGTAGAGGAATAGTCCGGGAGCACGTCCGACCGATGTCCAAAACATAAAGGTGCGAAATCGAATACGGGTTAACCCATAAAAGTAATTGATCAGGCTGGTCGGAAACAGGGGGTGCAACTGCGTGAGGACAATAATTTTCCAGCCTTCGCGCGCGACCACCGGTTCCAGCGCGCGTAACATCGCGTTACTCGAAAGCCAGCGTCGAAACCAATAATGTCCCAGCCAGCGACTTAGCCCGAACGAAACGGCTGCTCCAATGCTATTCCCCATCACCACGATAAAAAAACCCCACCAAAGGCCAAAGAAAAAACCGCTCCCGACACAAAGAATTCCTCCTGGCAAAAGCAACACGTTACAAATGGCGAAGAGAAACGGATAACAAACGCCGCTCCAAGTTCCCGCCTCCATGACGCGCTGCTGCGCTGACGCAATGATTTCTACAACGTTAAAAAAGCGCGATAGGATCACCAGCGCCGCGAGCAGCGACAGAAAGGTGGCCAGCTGTAAATAGAAGGCGCGCCGGGTGTCCAACATCGCCAGATGTTCCGCGCTTCACACTCCGCGCGCAAATCGCCTGGTCGATTCCGCCTCTGACTCTGCGCGACTAGGAGATGGGTGCGCTCCGCCGGCGGGGAATGCCGAGGCTGTCGAAAATGAGCCGCGTGGCGTCGGACCGATTGAGTGTGTAGAAGTGAATGCCCGCGACGTTGTTATCCAAAAGATCGTGACATTGTTCCATGGCGAAGTGAACACCGACACGGCTGACCATTTCAGGATCGTTTTCGCATCGCTCCAGAGCACGCAAAAGCTTGGCCGGGAAGCGGGCTCCGCCGGCCAGTTCGGCGATGCGCTTAAATCCGCTCATAGAGGTAATCGGCATGATGCCGGCGATGATGGGGATGTTGATTTCCGCGAGCGCACAGCGTTCTCGGAAATCAAAGAAGTCGCGATTATCAAAAAATAGCTGGGTGACAATGTAGTCGGCGCCCGCGTCAACCTTTGCTTTGAGGTGATCCATTTCGACCAGTCGATTCGGCGTCGCGGGATGTCCTTCAGGAAAACCGGCTACACCTATCCCGAAACCGCGGGGATCGGGATGCCCGCCCGACTCGTTGAATCTGCGAATGAATTTCACCAAATCGACTGCGTGTTGAAAGGCATCGCCCGACTTGTCGTAGCTCGATCCGCGCGGCGGATCGCCGCCCAACGCAAGAATATTTCCGATGCTGGTTTTCGCATATCGAATCAGAATTAATTCGATCTCCTCTTCGTCGTGACAAACGCACGTCAGGTGTGGGATCGGATCCAGTTTTGTCGTGGTCTGAATTCGCTCGACCAGATCATGGGTCAGATTTCGTGTGGAGCCGCCGGCGCCATAAGTAACGCTGACAAAGTGCGGCATGTACGATTCGAGGTCGCGAATTGTCTGATATAGAACCTCAGCCGCGGCGGGCGATTTCGGAGGAAAAAACTCGAACGAGAACGTGGGGGAATCACCCTTAATGATATCCGTGATGTGCATGATCAGAGTCTATCTTCGTGGGCGCCGCGATTTTGGGTCAACTGAACGAAATAAATCCCCACAGGATAATCAGCGGGCGGGAGCGTTTTCATATTTTTGGTGTTAACCGATAGCACAGCAACAAGCCAACAACTTCGAACAACCCCTCATAAGTAAGCGACACACCGCCTTTAGTTCCCTTGTTGATTCTGGTGTTCACCTTTATTCACATCTGTTTTGCCACTCCCTACGCGTGGTGAAAGTTGGAGCGGAAGCGATTTGTTGGCACGTAGAAGATTAAGAATCCTTTCTCTAAAAAATAAAATCATCTATCTGAGTTACCAACAACTTCGTATAAAAGATGGCGTTGCATACGATACTCGACCGTACCCATGCGCGCAGCGTGTCGCCCGGTCTTTGTGCTCTCGGTATCATGACGAAAGCTCCCGAGCCTGGCAAAGTGAAGACGCGGCTGACTCCGCCACTCACTGCGGAAGAGGCGGCGGCCCTGAACAAATGCTTTCTGCGAGATTTGGCCCAGTCCATCAAGGGAGCCAGCGACCAATCGTCTGGTCGCGGGGTGGGCGTTTACACTCCCTTGGGACGAGAGAGTGACTACGAGGACATCCTACCCTCGGATTTCTTTCTCCTTTCGCAGCGCGGAAACGATTTCGGCGAACGGCTGATCTTCGCCACGGAAGATCTTTTTCAGGTTGGCTTCTCGTCGGTGTGTCTGATCAATTCGGATAGCCCGACCGTGCCCGCTTCCAGTTTTGCGGCCGCAGCCAACGCACTGTCGCAGCCGGGCGAGCGCGTCGTCCTCGGCCCCTCCGCCGATGGCGGTTATTATCTGATTGGAATGAAACAAATGCGCAGGCGCATCTTCCAGGACATCTCCTGGAGCACAGAGCGAGTGCTCGAGCAAACATTGCAGCGAGCCAAAGAGATAGACCTCGAAGTCCACCTTCTACCCGTTGGCTTCGATGTAGACGACCAGGCGACGCTTCGTTTTCTTTGTCAGGAAGTTTTGGGCGCGAACGCGCGAGATGAGGTGGCGCCAAACACGCGAAGGTTTCTTTCCGAAATCATCGAGCGCGAGGGGCGCTCTAGAATCTGGCCGACGTTGTAGAGACAACAGATTTGCGCGCGGAGAGCTGTGCACCTACAAAAGGAGCATGGCTACGAAAGGCAAACGCGCTCTGGTCACAGGCGGCGCTGGTTTAATTGGCTCACATTTGAGCGATCTCCTTCTGGCCGAGGGATGGACCGTTAGGATACTCGATAACCTGGAGCCGCAGACCCATCGACGAGGAAAGCCAGAGTGGATTCCCGGAAAGGCGGAGTTCCGGCAGGGCGATCTGCGCGATCGTGAAACGGTGACCGCCGCATTGCGGGATATCGACGTCGTCTTCCATGAGGCGGCTTACGGCGGGTATATGCCGGACATAGCGAAGTATGTGCACGTCAACTCATTTGGCACCGCCTTGATGCTGGAAGTGATCCGCGAGCACAACCTGCCGGTGCGTAAGATTGTGGTGGCGAGTTCGCAGGCCGTTTACAGCGAAGGAGCCGGACTCTGTCCGGAACATGGTTTGGTTTTCCCGAACGTGCGGCCGGTTGCGCAGTTGCGCATGGGGGACTGGTCGGTGCGGTGTCCGATTTGTCATGCGGTGACCGGCGCGACGGCCACGCCGGAAAGTGCGCCAGTGGGCGGCGAAACGGTCTACGGCCTAACGAAGGTGGACCAGGAGAAGCTGGTGTTGCTCTGGGGCAAACAAATGGGTATCCCCACGGTCGCTCTGCGTTATTCGTGCACTTATGGGCCGCGCCAGTCGATTTTTAATCCCTATACCGGGGTCATCGCCATTTTTTGCACGCGCCTGCTCAATAATCTTGCACCCATCCTCTACGAAGACGGTGAGCAAACACGGGACTTCTCCTTCGTCGAAGATATCGCACGGGCTAATTTACTGGCCGCCGAGACCGGCCAACTCGATGGCTTGCCCGTTAATGTGGGGAGCGGACGAGGCGTGCCCATCCGCGAAATCGCCGAACAAATATCAGAGGCCCTGGAAATTCCCATCGCGCCCGAAGCCAAAGGGCAATTCCGACCGGGAGAGATGCGGCATCTCACCAGCGACACAACCCGGATCCGGGCGGCCGGCTACGCCCCACAGGTTGATCTGGCTACGGGCATCGGGCGCTACCTTGACTGGATTCGAGGCCAGACCGACGTGCGGGATTACTTCAGCGAGGCAGAGACCATTCTCAAGAACAAGGGGATCGTTCATCAAGTCCAAACGAAGTAATCCTGCCCAACTCGTTAGGCTGAAAAAATGAGCGCTGTCTCCGTCGTTATTCCGGCGCTCAACGAGGAAGAACCAATTGGCGATGTCGTTCGTGCCGTTTTAGCCAGCGGCGTCGCGCGCGAAGTCATTGTCGTTGATAACGGAAGTAGCGATAAAACTGCCGAGCGGGCCCGCACGGCCGGCGCGCGGGTCGTGTCGGAACCGCGGCGTGGCTATGGACGCGCCTGCCGGGCGGGCGTGGCGGCTGTCGCGCCGGGCTCCCAGGTTATCGTATTTCTTGACGGCGACGGCAGTGATTGCCCCGAGTTCATGAGTCAACTGGTGGAGCCGATCGTGACGAATACCCATGATTTCGTGATTGGATCGCGCACGCGCGGTCAACGCGAACCGGGCAGCATGAACTTTCAGCAGGTCGCTTCCGGTTATATGGCCGGGTTCATTCTGCGCCTCTTGTACGGCGTCCGCTTCACCGATATGTCGCCCTTTCGTGCGATCAAACCTGAGACTCTTAGGCGATTGGGCATGCGCGAGGAGACCTACGGTTGGAACCTGGAGATGCAGATGCGTGTGGCGCGGGCTCACCTGCGCGTCCTGGAAATTCCGGTAAGCCACCGCTGTCGAACCGGCGGTCAATCGAAAGTCTCGGGTACCGTGCGAGGCACTTTCGTGGCCGGGACAAGGATTATAGCAACATTCCTGCGAATCGCCTTCGAAAGGCATCGGCCGATCGACGTGGCAGATGGCCAAATTTAATTCCCTTCGCGCAGGATATTTGTAGCATAAGGCCCCATGAGCAGGAGTAAGGCATTTTTTGCCGGGTTGTTCGCGGGCCTCATCGCCGCCATCGCTATGACGGTGATGATGTTGCTCCTCGCCTGTCTGGGCGTCGCCACACCCCTCGCTCTTATCGGTGATCGGCTGGCCGTGTTCGTTCCGCCTGGTCCGTTCCTTGCCATTATGGGACGCGTTGGTGGGTACAATCATCTGAAGCAACTGGGCGTCGGCTCGACCGTGGCCGGACAGCTCGCGCTGGGCGCGCTGGTGGGCGGAATTTTCGGATTGGTCTTGCGCGGTTGCGTGAAACGCCCGACGGCCTTGTCCACGGTCTCGGCCTTTGTGCTCCTTCCTCTGCTCGCGCTGGCTGTCGTCTTATGGCCGGTTCTGGGGACGAACTACCGGGGACTGCCCGCCAACGCGGCCAGTCTCGTTACGCTGATTGGCTTCACTCTGAGCGTGGCGGTTTTCGAACGGACGCTGATCGGTGGTTTTGAAATGCTGACGCGGCGTCGGGATGCGGCTAGCACGGAGGAATTTTCACCGGTCATGGGCCGGCGCGCCCTCATCCTGGGCGGTCTCGGGCTTGTCCTGGCCGGGGGCGGTATCGCCATCCTGCGTCGCCTCTACGGCCAGGCCACCTTCAGTTACGATGGAACACAATACAAAGGCCGTGGCGTGCAACCGATCACGCCTAACGACCTGTTTTATTGTGTGACGAAGAACGTAATCGACCCGCAGGTGGATGGATCGCTCTGGCATCTCGAGGTCGATGGATTGGTGGAGAGTCCGCGCACCTACCGATTGGAAGATTTGAAGGCCATGGCGTCGTCCGAGCAGGAGACAACCCTGATGTGTATTAGCAACGGGTTGGATGCAGGTTTGATTAGCAACGCCGTCTGGAAGGGAATTCCCCTGCACGATCTGATCGATCAGGTGGCGCCCCTGGCCAGTGCCATGAAGGTTCGTCTGCACGGGGTGGACAACTACACCGACACCATCCCGCTGGAGAAGGCCATGGAACCGACGACCCTGCTCGCCTACGAAATGAACGGCGTTAGCCTGCCTCACCGACACGGTTATCCGGTGCGTGTGATTGTGCCCGGATACTTCGGTGAGAAGCATGTCAAATGGCTGACGCGAATCGAGCTGACTTCTGGAAATGCCAAGGGCTTTTACGAGGCCCAGGGTTGGGGCCCGGACTTCATTACACCCACCCGGTCGCGCATTGATGTTCCCGATGGCGACGCCACCTTTTCGCTTAGTCAAATCACTGCTCCCATTGAGGTGAAAGGGATTGCTTATGGCGGCGACCGCGGCATCTCACGCGTGGAGCTCAGTTTTGATGACGGCAAGACTTGGGATCAGGCGGATATTTATTATGCCGGGGGCGACCTGGCGTGGTCGCTCTGGAACGCGCATGAGGGCTGGACGCCGAAGGAACCCGGCGAATACACGCTTGTGGTGCGGGCCACCGATGGTGAGGGCGCGGTGCAGGAGTTTGAAGATGACCGCAGCCCCTATTCGGGTGCGACCGGGCTTCACAAGATTTACATCTCTGTGACCGCCTAATTTCTGTTTTCATACGGTGTAGGTATGACTGACCCAATCGTCCGCGGGCGGTTCGGTGAACCGCAACCTAACTACCTTTGGCAGGTCGAACACCACGCCGTTGTGCGCCCGCCGATGGTGGCCCGACGCAACAGCGTTCGGTGTTTGGGGCAGACGCCTCGCGTGCTCCAACGCTCGTGAATCAGCCAGGTCCGCGGTGGATCGGAGTAATCACGACCGAGGCTGGCCAGGGAATGCTTCGCCACGAATCTGGTCTCGCGGAGGAGCGCGGCCCGCTGCGCCAGCGTCAATTTTCCGGCTGCTTTGGCTGGCGGGATTTTCGCGCGCCACAAGATTTCATCGGCCATCCAGTTTCCAATGCCGGAGAAACCATCCTGCAGAAGTAAGACTCCCTTGATCGGCGCTTTCGCATGCCGTTTCAAAAAAGTTTCGACAAAGGCACAATTGAAATGTTTTGAAGAGATTTCCGGAACGTCACTGCGCCACCAATCCGGTTCGGCTTTTCCGTGATGAAAACGAACGCGTCCGAACTGGCGGGCGTCCCGAAAAACCAGAGAACGTGCCGCTTGCCTCAGGACGAGATGGTCGTGCTTCGTCGGAACGAAATCGGCCGGTGCCAGGCGAAGGCTGCCCGTCATGCCCAGGTGCAGTCCGAGCCAATTATCGTGCGAGAAATAAAAAAGCATGCGTTTCCCCCGGGCCACGGAACGCACCAACGTTTGTCCGGCGAGGCCTTCACGCAGCTGTCGGGTGCTGGTCTCCCGGAAGACGCGTTTGCGCGCGTGCAGTTCGACACTCGTTAGCCGGGCTCCCAGGCCTGCGTCCCATTGTTTTCGGTTCCATTCCACCTCAGCCAGCTCAGGCATTCCTCAAATTTACCTCCGGTCGGAGCCAGGGCAATCGGTTCGACCGGCTTTTGCGCCCTTGCCGCGCATGCTAAGTTTCCTCATGGAGAAGGTGATCATAGTGGGAAGCGGGTGTGCCGGGTTGACCGCGGCAATTTACGCGGCGCGGGCCAAGTTGAACCCGCTCGTGCTGGAGGGTCCTCAGCCAGGAGGCCAACTTTCTACCACCACGCTTGTCGAAAATTATCCAGGCTTTCCCGATGGCATCGATGGGCCGCAATTGATCCTGAACATGCACCAGCAGGCGGAGAAGTTCGGCACGCGTTTTTCCTATTCGGAGGTCGAAGAGTTCGACGTGAGCAGCAGCAACGTGCGGATCAAAACCGACGGTGAGTGGATGGAGACACAGGCTTTGATCGTGGCCAGCGGGGCTTCCGCCCGGTGGTTGGATTTGGAAAACGAGCAGAAATTGATAGGTCACGGACTCACTTCCTGCGCGACCTGCGACGGTGCCTTTTACCGAAATGTGCCGGTCTGTGTGGTGGGTGGCGGAGATTCGGCCGCAGAAGAAGCCCTCTTCCTAACCCGGTTCGCTTCCAAGGTTTATCTGATCCACCGGCGCGACAAGCTGCGGGCCTCGCCCATCATGGCGGACCGGGTGGCGGCCAACCCCAAGATCGAGCCGATTTGGAATACGGTAGTCACGCGCTACATCCCGGATGAAGAGGGAGAGATGCGCGCGGTCGCCTTGCGCGATGTCAATACCAAGGCGGAGCGCGAACTCCCGGTCTCCTGCGTTTTTGTGGCGATCGGGCATGACCCGAACACCAAGGCTTTCCAAGGGAAGCTGGAGACGGATCCGGACGGCTACCTGTTGGCCAACCATCTGGTCGAGAGCAAGCATCCGGGCGTGTTTATCGCCGGTGATGTTTCTGACCGGGTCTACAAGCAGGCGGTCACGGCGGCCGGCGCCGGTTGTGCGGCGGCCATCGAAGCGGAACGCTATTTAAGCGGCTTGGAGAATCTGTAGTTCCCAGGCGATTGCGTGGCGGGGCCGAGGCCTGCCGGGTGCCGTCGCAAGGAGTTCCGCCGTCCATGGGGAGGCCGCAGACAGGTTGTGACGCTGATTGCATCGGCCAGAGAGGGAGGGCTACAATCTTCCGCTGTGAAGGTTTGTGATCTCACACAGTTCTATTCACCGCTCAGCGGAGGCGTGAAGCGTTATGTGCACGAGAAGATTGCCTACATCGAACAACACGCGCCGGGCGATGAGCATGTCCTGATCGTGCCTGGAGCCCGCACGGAACGGGTTGTCACCGGCCGGTCTCGCATTTACACGATTCATTCGCCCCTCTTGTCGCGGAGTTCGCGTTACCGTGCCCTGCTCAACCTGCGGGTGATCGAGGAAATCCTGGAACGGGAACGGCCGGACATCATAGAATCGAGTGATCCGTATCAAATTGCCTGGAAATCCATTCGGGCTGGTCGTGCTCTTCGAATCCCCGTGGTGGGATTCTATCATTCCCACTTTCCGGAGGCTTACATGCGGAGTGCTGCGAAATATCTCGGCCGCACGGCCACCGAAGCGGCCATGGGTTTTGCGCAGCGTTATGTCCGGAACCTCTACAATCGTTTCGAGGCGACGCTGGTGCCGTCTGAACCTTTGGCGGAATTATTGACCAATTGGGGAGTCGCCAATGTTCGCTTGGCCCGGCTGGGCGTGAATACCAATGTCTTCCGGCCGGAACCGGATGATCGGCAAGCCACGCGCGAATCGCTGGGGCTGACGGCTGATCAGGAATTGCTTTTGTACGTGGGGAGGCTGTCGAAGGACAAAAACACCCAAACCTTGTTTGAAACCTTTGAGTTACTGGAGCGGCAGCGGCCGGACCGGTTCCATCTCCTGGTGGTGGGCGATGGTTCAAAGAGGGAGGGACTGACTGCCTTGCTCCAGAAGGGCGCCCGCGTTTCCTGGGTTCGTTACTGCTCGGACTCGCACGAACTGGCCCGCTATTACCGCGCTGCGGACTTATTCGTTCATCCGGGGGTTCAGGAAACGTTCGGGTTGGTGGCCTTGGAGAGCCAGGCTTGTGGCACCCCGGTGGTTGGCATTCACGGTAGCTACATGGATCGCATCATTTTCCACGGTCAAGAGGCGTGGGCGCGGGAGAACTCCGCCGAAGCGCTGGCCGAAGCGATTCAGGATTTTCGTCTCAAAACCACCGCGATGGCGGGGACCGGCGTGTCGGATCTGGCCTCGCAGCTGTATGGATGGCCCCGGGTTTTTGAGCAACTGTTTTGCATTTACCGCGAGGTCTGCGCAAACTACGGCAAGACCTGATGGAGAATTCACCGCCATTTATCATTCGAAGTTTTAAAGCATCGGACCGCGAATCGGTGCGCCGGCTCTGTTGCGAAACCGGTTTTCTGGGGGAACCGATCGACCCGGTTTACGGCGATCGCGAGATGTTTGCCGACTTCCTCACCACCTATTACACGGATTGGGAACCGGAATCTTCCTTTGTCGTGGAAGACAAGGGGGGCGAACTCTGCGGTTATTTGCTCGGGTCGCGCAAGCCTTTGCGCAACCAGCTTTACTCCTTTTGGCAGAACGTATCGCTTTTTTGTCGCGTGCTCTTGCGCTACCCGCGCTACAACGAACGTTCCCGTCGCTTCATCCGTTGGACCGTCACCCATGGCTGGCGGGAGGTCCCGGCCCGCCCGAGTCGCGTGCCCCATTTTCACATCAATCTCCTGCCGGAAGCGCGCAAGATGTCGACCACGCGCGCGTTGATGAGCGCGTACCTCAGTTACCTTTATCGATGCGGCGAGAAGAAAGTTTACGGACAGATAGTCACCTTCGAAAGCCGCCGCGGGGAGAAGATGTTCGAGCGCTACGGCTTCAACGTTATGAATCGGGGCGAGATCACCAAGTACAAGGCGCTCTATCCGGAGTCCGTTTATCTCAGCACCGTGATCAAAAATCTCGAGACGGCCGAGCCTCTTTCGGTCACGTCTCGTTCGCGTCCGTAAAAGAGTGGTATCCTTGCCGGAAGGCGCGCGGGCCGGCGCGATTCCGCCATGGTTGAAAGAATCGTGGTCAGCCGCACGTATGGATGGTGGAGAACGGCTCTCCATCCATGCTTAACAAATTTTCGCTCATCCTTCTGTGTGCGGTCGCGGGGTTTGGTCACGGTGCTTCCGGCCGTTCGGTGGTGCACTGGAAATTCCGAACCATGCGAGTGCGCGTGGTGGATGAGAATGGGAAATGCCTGCCGGGTGCGAAAGTGCAGCTCCGTGGCCTGGATCAGGATGCCATCGGAGCAATGTCCAACCGGGAGACGTCAAAACTTGGACAGCGTGAAAAGGCGAGGAAATATCAGGGCTGGGAGTTCGCCGCGGACGACCACGGAGAGTTCACCGCCCGTTTCGGGAGATTTCGGGAGTACGATTGCGCTCAGGCGACCGGCGTAGAACGACCGGGCTTCGGTGAATTCTATTTCGTGGCAGAAAAAGAAAACTCGGCCGGAGCGGTCGGACCGATGATCGGCAATTACAGCAGAGAGGAAACGGCTTTTCATAAGGGGGAGGACGACCGCTATGGGGAGTACAGCGAATGGTTACATGACGGATACAACCGACGGATCCTGGATGACAGGCGCTCCCAAGGCGAAACGCTCATCCTGAGATTTCAGCGCGGTCTGGATCTGTCCGGGCGTTTGATCAATGAGCAGGAGCAGCCTATTCCCGGCGCGGCCCTTCGCCTATTCCACGATCTGCATGCCGACACTCACACCGGTCATGGCGCAGAAATATTCGAGCGCACCGTTACGACGAATGCCTCGGGACGTTTTCTATTCAGACATGTCTATCCCAACACTTTCTATCTCGATTTCGATGGTCCCGGCTATTGGATCCGGACACGGGTCCGCCGGCGCTGGGCGGATGGGATGGCGGACGAAATCACCCCGCAAGAAGACGAAAGTTCCCTCGACCTTCTCCTGATCGCTGCGCCCGGGTCACCCTATCACTATCAAGGTCGCGTTACCGACCAACAGGGCCAACCGATCACGGGAGCAAAAGTTAGCGTGCATGCTTCGCTGCATTCACCGTCCCGGACCTTCGAGGACGATCACGACCACTCTTGCGGCGCTCGGACCGGGCCGAACGGTGCCTACGACCTGGGGGCGGACTCGCCGTTCGTCCACTCCTTCACGGTGGAAGCGCCCAATTTTGAAAACAAAGAGGAATCCGGCGACGAGGATGATTTTTACTCACCGGGGCGCTATGATTTTGTTATGAAGCGCGAATGATCACAACTCATTGAGCCGCCTCACACGATGTCTCGCTGCTCTCCCTTCTATTTCCAGTCGGCAAATTCTCCATCCTCATGGAGTGCAGTTGTAACGGGCAAAATTGGCGCGAAGGTTGTTCTATTCGGCCCGGGTCTCAGCCAGTCCATCGAAGACAACGGCAAATTGAGACCCCGGCCCATCCGTAAGTTCCATGAAACAATCCAACTCCAAAACAAGGCGCGATAAAAACCGAAATAAGAAATTGGAGGCACTTGCGCCGGCCAGGTCGACCTCCGAGGGCACTGGCCTAACGACGAATCAGGGACTCCTTCTCAACGACGATACAAACACGCTCAAAATGGGCGAGCGCGGCCCCTCGTTGCTTGAAGATTTCCATCTCCGAGAGAAGATCACCCACTTCGATCACGAGCGGATTCCGGAGCGTGTCGTCCATGCGCGCGGCGCCGCCGCCCATGGATTCTTCCAGTGCTACAAGGGTAACTCGCGGCTGACCAAAGCCGGCTTCCTGACCAATCCGTCCCGTAGGACCCCCGTCTTCGTTCGATTCTCTACTGTTGCCGGTTCGCGCGGCTCCGCGGACCTGGCGCGCGACGTGCGCGGCTTCGCGGTCAAATTCTACACGGACGAAGGCATTTTCGATCTCGTCGGCAACAATATCCCGGTGTTTTTTATTCAGGACGCCGTCAAGTTCCCGGATTTTATCCACGCGGTTAAACCGGAGCCGAACAACGAAATTCCGCAGGCTGCCTCGGCGCACGACACGTTTTACGATTTCATTTCGCTCTCGCCGGAGACGTTACACATGCTCATGTGGGTGATGTCCGACCGGGCGATTCCGCGGAGCTATCGCATGATCGAGGGGTTTGGCATTCACACTTTCCGTCTGATCAACGAAGCGGGGAAATCGAGTTTCGTTAAATTCCACTGGAAGCCATTGCTCGGCATGCATTCCGTTTGCTGGGACGAGGCGCTCAAGATTAATGGCTGCGATCCCGATTTTCACCGGCGGGATTTGTGGGACACGATCGACCAGGGAGGCGTCGCGGAATGGGAATTCGGCGTGCAAGTGGTGGAAGAGAAAGACGAACATAAGTTCGATTTCGACCTGCTCGATCCGACGAAGCTCATTCCCGAGGAAATGGTGCCGGTACGCCGTATCGGCAAATTGACGCTAAACCGCAATCCGGATAACTTTTTCGCGGAGACTGAACAGGTCGCGTTTCACCCGGGTCATTTGGTGCCGGGAATCGATTTCACGAACGATCCCTTGCTGCAGGGTCGGCTATTTTCCTACACCGACACGCAACTGACACGATTGGGTGGTCCGAATTTCGCGCAAATTCCGATCAACCGCCCGACCTGCCCGATGCACAACAATCAGCGCGACGGTCACATGCAGCAGATGATCAATCAGGGAGAGGCTAGCTATCATCCTAACACGGTCGGTGGCGGTTGCCCGATGCAGGCGCGGGGCGACATGGGGGGGTTCGTCAGTTACGCGGAGAAGTTGAACAGCGCGAAAGTACGCGGCAAATCGGATAAGTTTTTCGATCACTTCAGCCAGGCCGCGCTCTTCTTCAATAGCCAAAGCGAATCGGAACAAAATCACATTACCGATGCGCTGACCTTTGAGTTAGGCATGGTCCAGCGTGCCCCGATTGTCGATCGCATGCTTTTTCTGCTGGAAAAGATCAACGCCGGGATGGCGAAAAAAATCGCGACCGGTCTAGGCAAGACCGTTCCGAAATCAATCGAGGGCCCGATCAACAGGGCGGTCGGTGCCGATGCCGGAAAAGAGACTGAAACGAAGCGGGCCAGGAAATCGAATTTTACTTCACCTGCCCTGAGCATGGCGAACACGATCAAAAATACGATTAAGACACGCAAGATTGCGGTCCTCGCCGGAAATGGCGTGGATGAAGCGTCGTTCAACGCGATGAAGAAAGCCCTCGTGGGTGCAGGTGCGATCGTAGCCGTGGTCGCTCCGCACGGCGGTGTGATCAAAGGCTTGGGGGGGAGCGAGATTTGCGTTGAGCATAGCCTGCTTAACGCCGCCTCAGTCCTTTTTGATGCGGTCTATATTCCCGGTGGCCCTAAAAGCGTCGCGGCTTTGCTCGCTAACGCGAAGACAATTCACTTCGTGAACGAGATGTACAGGCATTGCAAGGCGATCGCGGCAACGGGCGAAGGTGTAAAATTAATCCATGCCTCTTCCGTCAAAACGCCCGCTGGCGCGAACGGTAAGAAAGGAAGCGCCGATCCCGCGTTGATTGTTGATGAGAAAGGCGACGCGAAAACGATCTCTGCAAAATTCATAAAAGCGATTGCGCAACACCGCAATTGGAGCCGCGAGAAATTCGCCCAGGCCTGCGTTCCCGCTTAAATGAAGAGCTCGTCGTTTCAATAGTTTGTGGCGTTCCGTGGCGTGAATGCGTCCCCCGAGCAAATTGCTGGTGGTCGCCACGGCTACGGTCGTGGAAGTGACGGTCTTCACTCCACGTCTTCCGTTCGCGCGAATCCTCGGTTTCGAGCGGATGCCGGCGCACTTCTATCCAATCATCGCACTCATCGTCGTCTCTTACGTTGCCACGGCGGAAATAACGAAGCGGTTCTTCTATCGGACTTCAGCGACGAAATTTGGACATGATTAAGCTCACGGCCGCTGCATCAAACAACACCAGCTTGCAATTAAAGTGACGGAAGAATTGAAACCAATGGAGAGAGCGATACCGATCTGGGAATCGATGGCCGTTGTATGGCGACGGAGGAATACGGTCATCGCTGTGATCGCAGTGGCGGCGATCCTGGTGCATCTCCTTCTGCGTTTCGCTTTTCACACGAGTCCGAGCGCTTACCAAATTCCGCTGCTAGCGACCCTCGCTCTCGGCGGTATTCCTCTCGTCTATGACCTCCTCAAAAAACTTTTGAGGTGGGAATTCGGTTCCGATCTGCTGGCTGGGATTTCGATTGTCACTTCCGTTATGCTGGGAGAATACCTGGCCGGC
>JBBRQE010000039.1:0-24907 GCA_038226905.1 Chthoniobacterales bacterium
AGAACGAGCCCGCGATCCACCAAATCGGCCGAAAGTTCCGGAGGGCAACGCTCCAAGGTGATGCGGACCGAGTCCACGATGGTCGAAATTGGTTCGAGCAGAGCCTCGCGCACCTCCTGCGAGGTAATCATCAGAGTCTTAGGCAGGCCTGCCACCAGATCGCGCCCCTTAACTTCGACACTCGTCTCTTTCTCGCTCGGGTAGGCGGAGCCGATCTTAATCTTAATTTCCTCCGCGGTGCGTTCGCCCACCATCAGGTTGTAGGCGCGCTTCATGTATTGCACGATGGCTTCATCGAGCTCATCGCCCGCCACTCGAACACTGCGGCTGAAAACGATGCCGGACAGGGAAATGAGCGCCACCTCGGTGGTGCCGCCCCCGATATCGATGATCATGTTGCCGGCCGGATCCTGCACGGGCAGACCGACGCCGATGGCCGCAGCCATGGGCTCTTCGATGAGATAGACTTCGCGGGCCCCCGCATGGGTGGCGGACTCGCGCACCGCACGTTTCTCCACTTCCGTAATACCGGAGGGCACCGCGATGACGACGCGCGGTCGGGCCTTGACCCGGCGGTTGTGCACTTTGGAAATAAAGTGACGCAGCATCGCTTCGGTCACTTCGAAGTCCGCGATCACCCCGTCCTTCAATGGTCGCACCGCCACGATGTTGGAGGGGGTCCGTCCGAGCATGCGCTTGGCTTCATCGCCCACCGCCAGGACCTTGTTCGTGCCGGCCTGCACCGCCACCACGGACGGTTCACGCAGGACGATGCCCTGATCCTTAACGTAAACCAGAGTGTTTGCCGTTCCGAGATCGATGCCGATGTCGCTTGATAGCCAGCCGAAGAGTCCGTTGAACATGAATCGTTTAAAAATTAGAGCGCTGCCCTTCAGTCTGTCGCAAGCGCATCCCCATGTCGATCTTCGCAGTCATGTGGCCCTGCGAGCGCGGTCAACCGGCTGAAACGCGGGTAACATGAGACAGCGGCTCGCCGCGTCAAGCTCTTAATGTGGATAGAATTGGAGTACTGAAGGATTGGAGGGATGAATTAACGTCGTTGCCGCAACACTCCAATACTCTAATATTCAGCCGAGTGCCTCCGAATTGAGCGTTGGACGTTGCCTGTTACGCATTGAACCTTTGCTGCCATGACGAAAATCATCGTCGCCCCTTCCATCCTGGCCGCTGATTTCTCTCAACTGGCCAACGAGGTACACCGCGTTGAAGAAGCCGGCGCGGACTGGATTCATTGCGACATCATGGACGGACACTTCGTCGATAACATTTCCTTTGGTCCCATGGTGGTCGAGGTCGTGCGGAAAGAAACGAAACTACCGCTCGATGTGCACCTCATGATCGAACAGGCCGATCATTATTTGCCACGCTTCGCCGCGGCCGGCGCGAATTCCATCACAGTCCACGTGGAGTCGGAGGCGAAACACGATGTCGCGAAAACTTTGCAGCAAATCCGCGACGTGGGTTGCCTGGCTGGACTCACTCTCAATCCGGCAACACCATTCGAGGCGATCGAGTCATATCTTGCCCGGATCGATTTGTTGCTCGTTATGACCGTCCATCCGGGCTTTGGCGGCCAATCTTTCCGACCCGAGATGATGGACAAGGTGAGGCGAGCGCGCACCTGGCAGAAGGCGCACGGGGCGACGCTCAACATCGAGGTGGATGGCGGTATCAATCCCGAAACGGCCGCCCTGGCCATCGATCATGGCGCGAATGCCCTGGTGGCCGGCACCTTCATCTTCCACGCGCCCGATTACGCGCAAGCCGTGCGCGCCTTGCGCGGTAACTGATCCCGAATTTCGCTTGTTAGGGCGATGGTGGCGGAGGACCACCGCCGCTCAGGCTTTGTAAAAGTGCGGGCAGAAGACTGGCCAACCCTTGTTGGTGGTCCGCCGCAGGATCGACCTTTCCGGCCGGTGTTAGTTTGTCGACAATTTTTGGCAGGTACTCTGCCAGAAAGGCTGCAGCCTGGGCGGGATCGACACCCAGCTTTGCCGCCACTGCGCTGACCTGCTCAGACCCAAGCACTTTCTGAATTTGGTCGCTCGAGATCGCCTTGTTTTCGTCCATTCCTATCCAGGACGAGACTGTTTCTCCATGCCCGGCTTGCGTGAATTTGCCAAGCAGCCCCTGCAACCCGCCGTTCTGCGCGAGGAGACCTCCCAAAGCCGCCCCCAGCACGTTTTGTCCGCCCGCGTTGCCGCTTTGCCCGGTCACTGCGCCGAGCACTGAATCGAGTAATCCCATAGTATTGGTTGCCGTTCTTTTTGTTTATTTCGTTCGCGAAGGGGGCCGGCAAGAGACTATTTGTCTTCCGGGTTCAACAATTTAAAGGCGAGCGCCGCGACCAGCGCGCCTGTCAGATTGGCGCCGATGTGAATCCAAATCTGCGAAAAATTCACGAGCTTCATCATGGCGATGCCCACCGCTACCGCCGGATTGAAGGCGCCGCCCGAAATCGCGCCGACCGAGAACGCCCCCACCATTACGGTCATGCCAATAGCCAGGCCATAGAACGAGTTGTCCAGTGTGCCCTTGGCGGTCGCACAATTCAGTACCACATAGGCCAGGGCAAAGGTGAAGAGAAACTCGCCCACGAAAGCCTGTGGAAGATTCGCTATCTCCATGGGTGTGCCGCTCTTGCCCACGAGGAACATGGCCACGAAGGCGGCCGCCACGCCCGCCGCGACCTGCGCGATCCAGTAAGGGAGAACGTCCCGGGCATTGAATCGGCCCCGCACGAAGACAGCCAGCGTGACGGCGGGATTGAAGTGGGCACCGGAGATGTGGCCTCCGGCGAAGACCATCACCATAAGCACTGCGCCAATGGCGAACGGCGCAATCACGCCCGGGGCGCCCGGAATGACGGTGCACCCGACAGTCAGAACGAGGAAAAAGGTGCCGATAAATTCAGCAATATATTTTTTCATTTGATTTAATGAGTGAATCGTTGGCGGACTGCAACGAGCCGCTAACGGGGGGTGACTCCAGAATATCGCGACAAGTTGCCGCGGGAAGTAAAATCTACGGACTACGCAAGGCCGAAGCTACCCCGGTGCCCCATCCGTGGCCACGACCGGCTCGGCGTCTTCCGCCGTCTCCGCCATCACTTCGTCATTCTGCGTGACCCGCACCACCTCTTCGATCGTCGTCTTACCCTGGGAGACGCGGCGCCATCCGTCCTGGCGAAGCGTTTCCATGCCTTCCGCGATGGCGCATTGCTTGAGCTCACCGCCATCCCGTTTTTGCATGATCATTTTGCGCAGCGGCTCCGTGATGACGCAGATTTCATAGATGGCCGTGCGCCCCTGGTATCCGGTCTGACGGCATTGATCGCAGCCGACGCCGCGCTTGAACCTGGTGCCGAATTCCTTGATCGGTACTCCGATTTCCGCCAGGTAATCGCGCGGATACTCGACCAGCTCGGCACAGTCCGGACAAACCGTGCGCACCAAACGCTGAGCGATGAATGATTTAACGACGGAGGCCAGGAGAAATGGTTCCACGTCCATGTCGAGCAGACGTGTAATGCCGCCAACCGCGTCATTCGTGTGCAACGTGCTGAAAACAAGGTGCCCGGTCATGGCCGCACGTATGGAAATGTCGGCTGTCTCCACGTCGCGAATTTCTCCCACCATCACAACGTTCGGGTCCTGCCGCAAAATATGCCGCAACCCCATGGCAAAAGTGAGGTTGATCTCGGCTTTCACATCGATCTGCAGCACCCCGGGCAGACGATATTCGACCGGCTCCTCGATGGTAATGATGCGGCGCTGCACGGAGTTGATGCTGCTCAGAAAACAATAAAGAGAAGTCGATTTCCCGCAGCCGGTCGGTCCGGTCAGCAGGATAATTCCGTTAGGCTGAGCCAGCAGATGGCGAATGATCTTTTCCTGCCCCGGACTCAGATCAAGCCGCTCGAATCCGAACAACTGCTGCCCGCGGCTGAGCAAGCGCAGACTGATCGATTCGCCGTTGACCGTCGGGATGGTGGAGACACGCACATCGATCTCCTGACCATTTCCGTGCAGATTCATCCGCCCATCCTGGGGCAGACGGCGTTCGGCGATGTCCATGTGCGACATGACTTTAAGGCGCGAAATAATGGCCGATTGCAGGAGGCGTAACTGCGGCGGCACCGCCACTTCGTGCAAGATTCCATCAATCCGATAACGAATGCGCAGATCCCCTTCGAGGGGCTCCACGTGAATGTCCGTGGCCCGCTCCACGATGGCTTCGCGGATGATCTGGTTAACGAATTTAACGACGGACGCTTCCGGATCATCCGCATTCAGGTCGGTGGTCGTCTCTGAATCCTGTAAAACTTCAAAGGCGCGGTTGGTCTTGAGGATTTCGTCAAAAGTCTCCGCGCCCACGCCGTAGACCGTCTTCATGGCGCGCAGGACCTGGGCGCGTGGCACCAGGACCCATTCGGCCGGCTTCTTTAAAAGCTGACTGGCCAGCTGCCGGCCTACCGAATTGAAAAGATCATAGGTGGCGAGAACGACCGATTTTTCCTTTTCCTCAATGGGCAGAATATGATGCTGAAAAACAAAACGGCTGGGCAGGATCGACAGCGTCTTTCGATCGATCGTCTTGGCATCGATGGTCGTGACCGGCACCCGGAAAAACTTTCCCAGAGCCGTGAGAAAGCGCGTCTCATCGATTTTACCGGAATCGAGCACCTGCGTTGTCCAGGACCCGCCATTCAGATTTTGCGCGAGCTCCGTCGCTTCCTCACGGGAGGTCACACCTCCTTCGAGCAACAGATCGATGAGCGACTGGCGAGCGGGGGAACTCATGCCGGCGCTTAAGGCAGATGCAGAGCCCGGCGCACCGGAATGGTAATGGTGCCGGTTACGCGCATGGAATAATTCTTCTGCATCCGGGCGATGGCATCCGAGACTTCACCCGAAAATATGCCATCAATTTCTCCGCAATAGTACCCGAGATGACGCAGATCCCGCTGCAGGGCACCGACATAAACCGGCTGCGTCATCAAATCACGCCCTCCTTCAAGATAGTAAAGCGGCCGCCAATGAAAGCGGGGGGCCGTATCGGTGGAATTCACCGCCGGGAATTGATGCAGCGATCCCCACTCATCGCGCGCCGACAGAGGATCGGTCGAGTGGAGCAACGGTCTGTTTTCCGCCTGCGCCGCCGCTAGCGCGGGCAGTGCGCACACCATCAGCGCTATCAATGCCATTTTCATAGGAACAGATGCCTCCAGCTATAAACTATAAATCCTTCGCAGCCGGGAGATCAGGCGCAGGCAATTGCTTCCCGTCCTCCGTTGCCGCGGGGCAGTCGGGACAATCTCCCTGATCGATGTCCGGACCAAAATGCGTGTGGCCCTCGTGTTTCTGCCGGAGCCGATAGAGATCGAGCTTGGTCAGGATGACTTCCGGCCGCATCAGGATAATCAACTCCGTCCGCATCTTCGTGCCGGTCGTGCTGCGGAAAAGACCCCCGACCAGCGGAAGTCGATCGAGGATGGGAATTCCATTGAAGTTTTTGCCTTTGCTATCCTGGATCAACCCGCCCAGCACGATGGTGCAGCCATTGGGCGCGCTAACGTTGGTGCGAATGTAACGAGTCGCGATGGTCGGAACGGCTGTTCCACCAATATTGACGCTACTATTGGACACAATGCTGTCGATCTTTTGCAGAATATCGAGCGAGACTTCCTTTTCGGAATTGATCAAGGGCACGACTTCCAGCTGCAAAGCCACTTTCTTGAACTGAATGCTCGACTGGACGGAGGCCACGCCGGTCGTGCTCGTGGCATTACTGAGAGTATTGGTCGGGACCGGAATCTCTTGTCCGGAAGCGATGATCGCTTTCTTGTTATTGCTCGTGAAAACAGTCGGCCGGGAAACCGTTTTGAAACGCCCCGTCGACTCCAGCACGTGAACGATCGCAGCAAGATAATTTCCGGCCGCAACGTAGACGTTCGTGCCGCTACCGATGTTCGCGAGAGCATTCCCGAAATTGATAAGACCGGAGGGGTCTAGAATGCCCCCGACGCCGGGAGAACCCGATGGACTGGCCGCGGGGCTGGCGCTGATGAAAGGAATAGGCACGTTTGCTCGCGAATTATTGTTACTGGTGCCAACGACCTTGTTCTTGTACTTGGCGAACCAGTCCACACCGAACTCCTCATCGTTGTTCAAGCTCAATTCGCCGATGACTGTGCTGAGCGCGACCTGCGGCGCGCTCACATCCATTTCATCGAGGATCTTCTCGACCTTCACGACCACTTCGCGATTGCCCAAGACGATAATGCTGTTTGAACGCTGGTCGGCGATAATCTTGGCGTTCCCGACCGTGACCGCCTTGGGCGTGGTGTCGACAGCATTCGTCGACAGTTCTTCCGAGATGTTCAGGGTGCTGTCCCCGCCGCTACTGCTCGACCCCGACAAGCCGGTCGACGTGTTGGTGTTACCGCGATTGTTTCGATTATTCTGCTGCGAATTGGCCGGACTCGGGACGCCATTAGCATCGGCCCCGCCCTGCTGCTGCGTGCCCGGCTCGGTTAACGACTGGACGAGTACGGGAAGAACGTCGCCCGCCGAAATATAACGGAGCGCGCGCGTCACCGGCTTGGCAAATTCCACGTTGGCGTCAAACTCCGCGATCAGTTTGCGGACAAACGGCATGTTGATTGGTCGCGTGATGACGTGAATGCGGTTCGTGCGCACGTCGGCTGCCATTTTAATCTTTCCGACCACGATGGAATCCTCGGTCAAGGCGGTCAGCGATCCGACATCGCTTTCAATATTGACCGGTTGGGGCACGGCGGGTTGCCGCACATTGCGCACGCCCGGCTGGTTCGGTTGCCCTGGGAGCGACGGCTGACCCTGTTGAGTTCCTTTCTCGAAAATGTCCTTGAGCAAATCGACCACCTTGCTCGCATCAGCTCGCTGCAGCGGAATGAATTCGCTCACCACCTCGGCGGGCGGAATATCCACCTGATCGATAATCTTCGAAATCGTGCGAATGACGCTGGAGTTCTCCGTGATCAGCAAACTGGATGACTTGGGCAGCGCGAGGAAGGAAGTGTAGGTCTGCGGAGGCGAAAGGTACTGACCCAGGACCTGCTGCAATTCCTGGGGATCGGCATACCGCAGTTTGAAAAGATAACTGATGACATGATCGCCCTCCGGAATTTGCGAAGCATCCGAAATGATCGGAACGCCGGTCGTCCGCGGGTTCTTCCCGGTGCCAATTACTTTGACGATATCGTCGTCCGCCGGAATCAAAGAGAATCCGTTCATGAGAAGGTTGATCTCGATGATCTTGATGGCCTCCTCACGCGGCACGTCTTTGCTGATGAAGATGTTGACTTTGCCCTGCACGAAATTATCGCGCACCAGTTTCTTGCCGGTCAGATGTTCGTATAAGCGCAGAACGTCATCCACGTCGCTATTGGGGAATTGAAGACGTACCAAATCGGGGGGAGCCGCGGGAGTCGCCGCAGCCGCAGGGGCGGTCCCGGGAGACCGCGATCCCGGCAAAACACGGGCCGGCAACGGCGTTGCCACGGCCAGGGGCGGGCGGGACGGCTCGGGCCGGTCTTCCTCGTCATCCGCTTGGGACTGCTGGGCTTGCTGAGCGACCGGCGCAACTTGCGCGAAGGCAAGAGGAGATAGAAAGAGAGCGAGGAAAGCTAACCGGGAAAGTCTCAGCACGGTCGTAATTACTTTTTTACAGTAGCACGGTCAACCTGCTTCGCCTATGGAAATGCGGGTGACAACGGGTAAGTCGGTGCCCGCCCTTGCAGGGCAAGCGCTCCCGCTTGCCATTTCACGGTTCTTCAAATCCGATTCGATACGGCCAATCATCCGGATCCTTTATCAATCCAGCTCTGACCGGATTCTCCCGGAGATATAGCCATTTTGCATCCGTCCCGAAGAAATAACGAGGGTTATGGGAGTGCGCGCAGGCGGGTCAGCAACTTTTCATGGATGCCGTCGAATCCGCCGTTACTGAAGACGACCACGACATCGTTCGATTTTAGCATGGGCACGATGCGATCAACGATCGCGCCTGCATCCTTTTCGTAAAAAGCGGGGCGCCCGTCGCTTCCAATGGCTGCGACCAACGCCTCGGGATTGAGCCGATCCTTTTCCGGGATCTGCTCCAACCTCGCCACTTGGGCGAT
Organism: Chthoniobacterales bacterium; assembly: GCA_038226905.1. Taxonomy (GTDB): domain Bacteria; phylum Verrucomicrobiota; class Verrucomicrobiia; order Chthoniobacterales; family UBA10450; genus JBBRDU01. The sequence continues at coordinate 8,186 of JBBRQE010000039.1, forward strand.
GAAAACGCCGTCGGCCGACTTGAATGCATCGGGCAGTTCGCGCTGGAAAACTGCGCGCCGCGTCGTGTTTGAGCGCGGCTCGAAAATGGCCCAGAGACGGTTTTCTGCATAGCGATGACGCAACGCCTTTAGAGTCTGAGCAATGGCGGTGGGATGATGTCCGAAATCATCAATGACGGTGACGCCGTGCGCTTCGCCTCGCACCTCTTGCCGGCGCGCAATGCCTCCAAAGCTCTTCAAAGCCTCGCCTATCTTCGATTCGGGCACCTGATAAAAGCGGGCGGCCGCCGCAGCCATGGCGGCGTTGCGGATGTTGAATTCGCCGATGAGCGGGATCTCGAAGCGCTGGTCGCTTAAAGTAAACTGCGAGCCGGCCGTGGTATAAACGACGTCGCGGATACGCTGCGCGCAGTTCTCCGAAAAACCGATTTCCACAACAGGTGAGAGGCACTCTTGGGCCACTTCCACGCAGTTCGCGTCATCGCCATTGAGGAGGACCATTCCGTTTTGCGGAACGATGTTGAGCAATCGCCGGAAGCTCAGTTTGATTTCATCGAGCGAGCTGAAAATATCGGCGTGATCGAACTCGATGTTGTTCATCACGACGAGTTCCGGAAGGTAATGCAGAAACTTCGAACGCTTATCGAAGAAGGCCGTGTCGTATTCGTCCCCTTCGATCACGAAATGTTTCGAATTGTTCAGGCGCGCGCCCTGTCCAAGATTGCGCGGAAGCCCGCCGATCAGGTAGCCCGGCTTCTGTCCGGCGGTCTCCAATATCCAGGCGAGCAAGGAAGTCGTAGTCGTCTTCCCATGAGTGCCGGTGACGACCAGGTTGTGGCGCCCGCGCAGGAAATAATTTTTCAAGACCTCCGGCAGCGAAAGATAAAAGAGCTTCCGGTTGAGAACGGCCTCCACTTCTGGATTGCCCCGTTTGATGGTATTCCCGACGACCACTACGTCGGCGTTGCCCGGGATATTTTCCGGACGATATCCCGCGCTCAGGATTATCCCCCGTTGCTCGAGGAAGGTCGACATGGGGGGGTAGACATTGTCGTCCGAGCCGGTCACCGTAAACCCACGCTCACACAAGGCGACCGCGACCGCGCCCATGGCCGTTCCGCAAATACCAAGAAAATGAAAGCTGCGTGGTTCCCCCGTCACGCCCGTTCTTTACCCCGCAGAAACATTTTCGCCAGCAAGGAAAATTGCGAGTGACGCGCGCCCTCCAAATTCCATCGCGACTTTCTCAGGTAGAGGCGATTGACCCAATCGCCCGCGGGCAGTTCGGTGAACCGCCCCTGCCTGAAGGGCGGATGCGGGAAGGAGTCGAGGCGCCTCGACCGGTCCGGGAACATGCTCCCCTATTTCTTGATAAAGACCTCGACCGCATTCCACGTTTCATCCGGTGGCTCTTTTTCGTATTCGAGCGCGCGCTCCAGATACATTTTGGCCAGGAAATCGTCCGGCGAGAATTCGAGGAACTGGGAAAAAAGAACTCTGGCGTCGGCGAATTCGCGCCCGCGAAACTTAACGATGGCTTCTTCGTATGTTTGAATCCACTGGAGGAGTTCAGGGTCAATATTCTCACTCCGCGCGCCGACCAGAGTAAACACATCGACCGGCCTGGTTTTGCCTTTGACCTGCACCCGCGCGACCGAGCGCAGATAAAATTCGTCCGCCACCAGTTCCGCGGCGGTGGGTCCGATCAGGATATCGACATTGTAAGCGCGGGTCAGCGCTTCCAGACGGGAGGCCAGGTTGACCGAATCCCCGATAACGGTCGGATCGAGCCGTTCGTGCGGTTGATACGATCCGATATTTCCGATGACGGCCTCGCCGTGGTTTATGCCAACTCCGAAACCGAGCGGGGTGCGCCCATCGCTTTTCCATCCCTCGTTCAATCGTCGCAGCTCGCGCCGCATCCCGAGGGCGGTACGGACGGCGGCCTTTGCATCCTGGTCCACGCCTTGACTTTTCACGTTGCCCCAGACCGCCATGATGGCGTCGCCAATAAACTTATCGAGGGTGCCGCCGTTATCGAAAACGTGCCCCACCATCCCACTCAAATATTCGTTAAGCTGTTTCACCAGACTGACCGGATCGGCCTTTTCCGACAAACTGGTGAACCCGACCAGGTCGGAGAAAAGGACGGTCACGGGTTTCCGAGAACCGAGCATCGAGTGGTAATAACTGTCCGGGTTATCGAGGATCTCTTTGACCAGATTTTTCGAAACGTAACGCTCGAGCGTGCGGCGTGTGCGCAATTTTTCCAGACGCTCGAGGATGTATTCGAAGCCCAGGCTGAACATCCCGCTTAACAGAAAAACGGACAGCGTCGGGACAGCCAGAAGAATGAGACCCGTCCTATCATAGAGAACGCGTCCCACTCCAAGATAAACCACACTTATCACGACCAGGGCGACCAGGCAGACCACGGGTCGCCGCATCCAGGCGATGAGCAACCAGGCAATCAGTCCGGCCAGCGCGATGCCCGTGAAGTCGAGCCAGAGAGGCGTGTCTTCCAGGAAATCGTGCTGCATGGCGGCAGCCAGCGCATTCAAATGCAGGGTGGGCCCGGGAGTTTCCGGGCTGATGGGAGTATTGACAAAATCATGCTGGATTTGAGCGGAAGGGCCCACCAGCACGACCTTGTCCTTGAAATCGGCTCCATCGTGGTAATTGGCATGCCAATGCCTTTCATGAAAAACCTCCCAGAGTGGATGCGCCTCGTAGGCGTTGATCTCGCTAAAGCGGATTAAATGCGACCGCAGGTCACGCGGTATATCACTCGCGCGCCCCATCTTCTGCAAAGCACGGGCCGCCAGCGAAACGTACGGTTTTTCATCGGACGACGGCAACTGTCGGGCCAGCTGCTGGTCGGTCAGGGTATAACGAGCCGCCCGTATCTTGTTATCGAGCGGATCGGGAAAAAAAATGACGTAACCCACGCGGTCGTCATCCATCTGTGGAGGAGAAATGAGGGATTGGTTGGGAGGAACATTTTCGGCGGACCCGCCAAATTGGCGCACATTCGAGAAATCCCAGTTGGCCCCTACCACCACCTTGGCGCGATAGCGGTCGAGCGCTGCGCGAAAAACGGGGTCTCCATCGTTAGGCGGACTGAAGACCAAATCGAACATCACCACGCGGGCTCCCGCCTGGAACATGCGGTCCAGAAATAAGGCCCAGACCTCACGCGACCAGGGAAAAGGCCGCTCCGTCATTAGTTGAAACGCGCGGTTACCTTGGATTTCGTCCTTTTCCAGGATGGGGGTCAGATCCAACGACGCCTGATCAATCCCCACGAAGACCAGATCCGGTAACGTCGGTGTCTTTCGTCCTTCCCGTCGCAGCAGATCCTCAAATCCTTGTTCGCTCCGCCAGATGCCGGAGAGGAACGGAAAGCTCGGAAAAAAATGCGCGACCACCACAAGGCCGGTCCAAAAGGCGCAGATAGCAGCCAGGATGAGAAGGCGGTGGCGGTTCATCCAGTGCATCGCTTCACTATATATAGAGAGCCCGGGGGCCGCTGAACAGAAATTCGATGCGGCGAATTCGCGTGGCAGGGACGCCACGGCGCCGCGTCCCTGCCATTAAAGTCCTGCCAAAATCAGTTGTCAGGACGCCGGATCTGTATCATCTTCCCCGTCCCTGACGCTTGGAGCGTCAGCCTGATCTACGCATCTGTCCCGCTTAGCCGGGACTAACTCAGCGAGTGAGGTCGCGCAGATCCATAACAAAATAACAGCTCGCTGAAAGAGGAGCCCGCTTCGGCGGGCATTACAACATGCCAAGAGCCACTAACGCCCCGGCCAGCCGGGAGCGACGCAAACGAGTTCTCGACAAAGCCAAAGGCTATCGCGGCCGGCGCTCGAAACTTTTCCGTTACGCCAAAGATGCGACCATGAAGGGCCAGTACTGGTCCTACCGCGATCGCAAAACCCGTAAGCGCAATTTTCGTTATCTCTGGATTTCGCGCCTGAACGCGGCGGCTCGCGCCAACGGACTGACCTACAGCCGTTTTGCCGAAGGTTTGAAAGCCGCCGGCATCGGCCTTGATCGCAAAATCCTGGCGGACCTGGCAGTCAACGACGAAGCCGTTTTTAAGTCTATTCTCGAGCAGGTGAAGAGCGCGCTCGAATCGAAGACCGCTAAGTCGAAAGACAAGAAAGCGGCCTGACACAGGTTCGCGGACGCGACCGCGAAACAAGCGCTTCCGCCGTTGAACGGTTAGCGCGATGAAGCGTTGAAGCGGCGATCCGCTCGGGACTATGCTCCACGCACTGGTCGCTTCCCCGTTGTCACGCTGTCTCGCTTAACGCCATCCATGCCTCATCCACTGGAAGACCTTCGCACCGAAGCTTTGCGCGAAATCAGCGCTTCTTCGGACGAGCAGTCACTCGATGGCGCACGGGTGCGTTATCTCGGACGCAGCGGCAGCATCTCGTCCTGGGGTGACCGCATGAAAACCCTGAGCAAGGAAGAAAAGCCGGTCGTAGGCAAATTGCTCAACGAAGTGCGCAATGCCGTGAGCGCGGCGTGGGAAGGGCGCATGGCCCAATTCCAGGCGCAAAAAGAATCAGCCGCGCTGGCCCACATCGATATCTCGTTGCCCGGCAGCGCGAGCGAACGCGGAGCCCTCCATCCGCTCCACATCATGCTCGATCGCGGGATCGGGATTTTCCGGCGCATGGGTTTCGCCCTGGCGGACGGCCCCGACATCGAAGACGAATGGCATTGCTTCGACGCCCTCAACACTCCGCAGGATCATCCGGCCCGCAACGAGCAGGACACGTTTTATCTGCCGGATGGCCGACTCCTCCGCACCCACACTTCGACTGTGCAAATTCGGGCGATGGGCGACGCGTGCCCCCCCCTCCGAATCATCGCGCCCGGGGCCGCCTATCGTCGCGATGAAGTCGACGCCACACATAGCGCGCAGTTTCACCAGATCGAGGGCCTTTACGTCGATCGAAATGTGAGCGTGGCTGACCTCAAAGGAACGCTCGAGTTTTTCATGCGCGAACTTTTCGGGCCCGAGACCGCCGTGCGCTTTCGTCCTCACTATTTTCCGTTCACTGAACCGAGCTTCGAGATTGATGTGAAATCCAAAGCCCTGAAAGGCGGCGAGCAATGGATCGAGGTCTGCGGCTGCGGCATGGTCCATCCGGCCGTCTTTGAACAGGTGAACAAGGCGCGCGGGGATTCGGCCTACGACCCGGAAGAGTGGACCGGTTTCGCTTTCGGCCTCGGCATGGATCGACTCGCCATGATCCTCCTGGACATTCCCGACATCCGTCTCTTCGCCCAAAACGATCTGCGTTTTCTGAAACAGTTCGCGTGAGCGCGCTCCCCGCACCCATTGCATGAAATTTTCCGTTAACTGGCTGCGAGAGTTTGCCGATCTGCCACCCAAAGTGGAGGATCTCGCGGAACTCCTCACCATGGCCGGGGTCGAGATCGAAGGGATTGAGCAACGCGGCGCCCATCTCGAGCAGGTGGTCGTTGCGCAGATCAAGGCCTCAGCCCCGCACCCGAATGCCGATCGCTTGAGCGTTTGTCAGGTTGATGACGGCAGCGAGCAGTCGCGCCAAATCGTGTGCGGAGCAAAAAATTACAAGATAGGGGACAAGGTTCCGCTGGCTCGGCCCGGAGCGACCTTGCCTAACGGAACTAAAATTCGGGAGAGCAAACTGCGCGGAGTCGAATCGCAGGGCATGCTTTGCAGCGCCGTCGAACTCGCTTTGGGTGAGGAAGCTGACGGACTGCTCATCCTGGCGGCCGCCGCCAAGATCGGAGCTCCCCTCTCGGAACTGTTCCCCTCTGACACCATTCTCGACGTCGAGATTACGCCGAACCGGGGCGATCTGTTAAGTCACTATGGGCTGGCGCGCGAGATTTCTGCGCTCTCCGGAAGCACGCTGCGGCGCCCCCTTGAACAAGCCGAAGAGCTGTCTCTGTCCATTCGGACGAACGGGGTAACCCTGTCGGCCCCTAACGAGTGCCCGTTCTTTTCCGTGCGCCGCATCGCAAATGTCACGGTAGGACCGAGCCCCGCCTGGCTGCGGTCCAGGTTGGAAGCGACCGGAATTCGTTCCATCAACAATATCGTGGACATCTCCAATTTCGTCATGCTCGAGCTCGGGCAACCGACTCACGCCTTTGATGCCGACAAGTTGAAAGGCGGAATTATCGTGCGACTAGCCCGCGCCGGAGAAAAATTCCTGGCCCTCGATGGCGAAACTTATTCGCTCACTCCCGGGGTTCTGGTTATTGCCGACGAGGAACGCGTCGTTGGTATCGCCGGCGTGATGGGCGGAGAAGAAACCGGGGTGACCGATTCCACCCGCAATATTCTGCTGGAAGCGGCTTATTTCCTTCCCTCCTCCATTCGCCGGACTGCGCGCGACCTGAGTCTTCCAAGCGATGCGAGCTATCGCTTCGAGCGCGGCGTGGATCCCAAAATGATTCTGCCCGCTTCCCACCGGGCCAGTGAACTCATGAGTCAAATCGCGGGAGGACAACCGGCCGCTGAAATCACGCAGGCAGGCGAATCCCCCTCCAATCCGCCGGACATTTCCTTGAAATACAGCAAGTGCGATCGCCTGATCGGGGTGGTCCTCGGCCCGCCCACGGTTGATCAAATCCTCACGCGCTTCGGTTTGCGCAAGGTTGAGTCGAAACAAGACGACGCAGGCGCAGCCAGCTGGAGCATACCGAGCCATCGCCGGGATTTACGACGGGATGTCGACTTGATCGAAGAAGTTGTGCGCGCCCATGGCGTGCAGAATATTGCCGGCACCGACCGCAGCCGCTTTAGCGCGACCAGTTTGGCCGATCGCGTCCATGATTTTGAATCCGCTTTGCGCGATAAGTTGGTGGGGCGCGGATTATCGGAGACGCGAACCTCGAAGCTGATCGCCCGCCGTCCGGTCGCCTTCGGTCAGGATGCGGTTGGACTGCGGAATCCACTGAGCGAAGATCACGTGGCCCTGCGCCCCAGCCTTATTTCCGAACTGCTTGGCGTGCTCGAGCGCAACGTGCGTGCGGGCGCGGAAAGGGTTGCTCTGTTCGAGTTAGGCCGCGTTTTTATTCCGCCGCACGGAGGGGAAGAAAAGCGTTTGGGAATTCTCCTGTGGGGCAACGAAACCAGCGCTTCTTCCTGGCGGGCTACAGCTCGACGCCGCTTCGATCTGTTTGATCTCAAGGGAGCGGTTGAATCGGCCACGACCGCGGCGCTTTTCTTTCGCCCGGGCAAGCATGACGAACTGGCCCTCGCCGTGGAAATCGTCCTGGGTGATAAGGCGATTGGGATCGCCGGACAATTGACGGCGGCGCGCGCCGTCGAACTGGATGCGCCGGGCGCGGTCCTCGTTGCCGAACTGAACCTGGATTCCATCTTTACCTGTGAATCAAAGCCGCGCGCCTTTCGCGAACTGGAGAAGTTCCCTGCCGTGAAGCGCGACATTGCGTTGATCGTGCCGGTGGCGATCGCGCACGAACAAATCGTACGCGTGATTGAGTCGTCGCGAGAGCCATTACTGGAGAGCGTCGAGTTATTTGATTTATTCGCGGGGACGGAAGCGAACGACCTGGGAGCGGTACGAAAGTCGCTGGCTTACCGATTGACATATCGCGACAGGAACCGCACACTGACCAGTGAGGAAGTGACCGCGGTGCACGCCAAAATTCGTGAGCGATTGCAGAGCGAATTGGGGGCGGAGTTGCGGGAATGATCGTTCTTTGAAAACCGAGAGTCGTTGATCGAGGGTTGGGGCGGAAACCAGTGCTTTTCCTCCAACTCTCCATAAACGACTTTCAAAATTTGCCCTGCGGTGTTCGCGATACCAGGTGTGATTCCCGAACCGATATTTCTTAACCAGGAGGCTTGGTTGCCGGAGAAGATGACATGCCTTTATTGGAAGTCAGACGCTGCGACGACGGTCGTCCGCCCGTTACCGAAAGGGAACGGGATATCCTCCTAAACGGCACCTGTGGGGTAATACTTTAAAAGTGCTCGGACCAGAATTTGGTTCGAGCATTTTTTATGGGAGAGACAGCGAAAGACGCGGACCGTTGTAGAGGGGGTTGCGGCAACCGCCTATTATGGAGAGAGCTTGATCGCCGCGGCGAACGCGCTACAACCCGCGCGCCCGCGAGACCGTCACCCTTCGCGGACGCGGTTCGCACTAATTGGTTTGAAAATCCGCGCGTAAAAGCGAAGCTCCGCCACAATGCGCGCAATTCTCGCCCTGGAAGACGGACGATGCTTTGAAGGAGTATCGTTCGGCGCGACCGGCACGCGCGTCGGCGAGGTTTGTTTCAACACCTCCATGACGGGCTACCAGGAAGTCCTGACCGACCCTTCCTACCGCGGACAAATAGTGGCCATGACTTATCCGCTCATTGGAAACTATGGGACGAACGCGGCCGACGCGGAGAGCGATTCACCGCACGTCAGTGGATTTGTCGTCGAAGAGCTGACTGAGGTGCCAAGCAACTGGCGCTCCGAAATGTCGCTCGGGCAGTATTTGCAAAAATGGGATATCCCCGGCGTGCAGGGGATCGATACGCGCGCACTCACCCGCCACTTGCGGGAGAAAGGGGCCATGAAAGCGTGCCTAACGACTGAGGATATCTCGGGGCCCGCCGCGACCGCCCGCGCCCTCGAGGGGGAAGGCGTCATCGGGATGGATTATGTGCGCGAAGTTACCACTCCGCAAAGTTACGAGTGGGATCCCACGGGGGAACTGAGCCAATTCTGGAGCATCGCCAAAGAGAAAGAAACGAGCGCGCAGGCCGATTCCCTCCCTCCCATTCGTTTCCGCATCGCGGCTTTCGATTACGGAATGAAGCGCAACATCCTGCGCCTGCTCCGCCAGAAGGGGTTCGGCGTCACGGTCGTTCCCGCCGCCACAACGGCAGAGGAAATTCTGCGACTAAATCCGGATGGAGTTTTCCTTTCCAACGGTCCGGGCGACCCTTCCGCCCTGCCCTATGCGCACGAAACTGTCCGTGGCCTCATGGGGAAGAAGCCGATCTTTGGCATCTGTCTCGGTCACCAGGTGCTCGGCTTTGCTTTCGGTGGATCCACCTTCAAGCTGAAATTCGGGCATCGCGGCGGGAATCAACCGGTCAAAGATCTGCGTGATGGCAAAGTTGCAATCACCGCGCAAAATCACGGCTTCGCGGTCGATCCCGCGTCCTTGCCGAAAGAGATCGAGGTCACTCACATCAATCTGAACGACGGCACTGTTGAAGGCATGCGGCACAAGGAGCTGCCCGTCTTCAGTGTGCAATATCATCCGGAAGCCGCACCCGGCCCGCATGATGCCTCCTATTTCTTTTCCCAATTCGCCGATCTCATCGAAAAAGACCGGGGCAATTGACGCCCTCTTCTCCTGAGCGACAGTCTGAAATGAACAATCCCCCGGCCCCCTCCCTGAAAATCGCGGTAGCTATCGCGTTTACCCTCGCTCTTGCCGTCGCGCCTTTCGGCATCCTGCAAGCGCACGAACCCGAGAAGACTAATCCCGAGACGGGCGCGAGCAAGACCGTGACGGGTGAAGTGGTCGACTTGATGTGTTACACCGATCACGGCGCCAGCGGAGATAAACACGCGGGCTGCGCGGCCAAGTGCATCAAGGGTGGCGGCCCGGTCGGAATCGTAAGCGACGGAAAAAGCTACCTCATTGTCGGAGACCACAAACCGATGAACGAAGAACTGGCGGAGTTCGCGGGTAAAACCGTCACGATCAAGGGCAAGCTGGCCGAGCGTGGCGGCATGGCCATGATCGAGAACGCCGAGATCGTCAAGAAGTAGCGATTTGTCGACGGGTTAGGGCGGTTGGGTCAATCGCCCCTGCCTGAGCTGTTTGAGTAAACGGAGGGCGAGTCGTCAGTAGCCGCTGGCTGAGGTCCTCCGCGTTCCGGCATTGCGCGGAGCGCCATGACCTCGCGCAGCATGCGCAGGCTGTCGTGTGCGAAACGAACTTTGCTTCCGTCGTGGTGATCCCAGCGAACAGGAATTTCGCGGAGGCGAAGACCCGCGTGCTGCGCCAGGTAGAGAAGTTCCACGTCAAAAGCGAATCCGTCCAAATGGGCAACGTCCAGCAGAGGACGACAGACCTCCAATCGAAAAGCTTTGAACCCGCATTGCGTATCCCAAAATGGGAGACCCGTGGCCAGGCGCACGAGTAAATTGAAAACGCGGCCGCCCTGTTCGCGACGCCAGGGCTGGCGGTTGCCGATTAAGCGCCGATCAAGGGCGCGCGATCCAAAGGCGATATCCACTTGGCCGGCCGCGATCGGGTCAATCAATTTTGACGTTTCCTGCAAAGGTGTCGAAAGATCGGCATCGAAGAAAAGGCCGATGGGCTGACAGGCCGCCCGCAAACCCCGCCGGACGGCCGCTCCCTTCCCACTATTGGGGAAAGTTTCGATCAGGTTAGTCTGGACCTTTGCACCAGCCAGCGCGAGTCGGGCCACCTCGGACGTGTTGTCGGTGGAACCATCGTTCACCACAATGACTTCGCTGTGGGGAGCACACTCCTTTAAATATTCGAGCGTGAGGCGCAGCGTCTCACCAATGCGCGCCCCTTCGTTGAACGCAGGAATGACAACGGAAAACGCAGGCAGCATCACAGTATTCTAAAGGTCCTGTTTATTCACGCCCAGCGTTTTAGTGCGGCCCACACAGCAAGGTCGCGCAAGTCGACCCTGGGCCAACCCGCGAATTTGCCATCCTGATTGACCTGCCTGCGATACATTCCGTTGGTGTTGATCAGCTAATGCGCCGTGCAGGGAGTCTGCAACCGTAAAGCGCTTTCGCCTCTGATTTTCCTCGGATGGCCGGTTCGCCGAGTGCACCCTAGGCGCCTCCCTTCACTTTTCCCCTTTCCCGTCCCACGAACTGGGGCACGTTGCCCGTCGGACATGGCCAACGAGCATCCAGATGAAGAGGGGAACCAGTCCCTGCTGCCCGCCAACCCGGTCGTGGTCGTCCAAGGCGTGGGCCAGATCAGTCGGCACTTTCTGGCCGAGGTCGGCGGCATGTTCTGGTTTTTTGTCCATATGGTCGATGAGACGGTCGACCGCATCCGGCAGGGGCGCGTCCCTTTCCGGGCCAGCAGTTTTTTCCGTTATACCGAACGAGCGGGCGTCGGCTCTGTTCCTCTGGTTGGCATGGTCTCGTTCTTCCTCGGCCTGACCATGGCGTTGCTCACTGGTTATCAATTGCAGCGCTTCGGCACCGAACGTCTCGTGCCCGGTTTGGTGGCAATCGCTTTCACGCGCGAGCTGGGGCCTCTCATGACCGGCATTATGCTCGCGGCCCGCGTCGGCGCCGCTTTTACGGCGGAGCTCGGCACCATGAAAGTTTCGGAGGAAGTGGAGGCCATCGAAGCAATGGGCATTGGTCCTCTTCGCTTTTTGGTCGCACCTCGCACGCTGGCGCTTTGCGCCCTCATGCCGTGTCTTTCCACCATTTCGAATGTGGCCGCCATTTTTGCGACCAGCCTGATCTGCCGCGCCTATTTCGGCATTGCCTTCGTCTATTATCTGGACCTGGTGCGCGATTCTCTGCTCATTCGCGACATCATCACGGGCGTCTTCAAGAGCCTGATGTTCGGCTTATTAATTGCGGCCATCGCGTGCTATCGCGGACTCAACGTGAAAGGCGGAGCGGCGGGCGTGGGCAATTCGACCACCTCCAGCGTCGTGACCGCCATTACCACGGTGATTGGGGTCGATACGCTCTACAACGTCGTTTACGTGATCTTTTTCCCGTGATGGCGACCCCTCCTTCCTTTGTGGCGGAACTGCGAGGCGTGGAGATGCGGTTCGAGGACAAAACCGTGCTCGACGGCGTATCGCTGGCGGTCGATCCCGCGGAACGGCTGGTTATCATGGGGCAAAGCGGGAGCGGCAAGAGCACGATCCTGCGTTTGATCCTCGGTATCCTGAGGCCGGACGAGGGGTCTGTTTTCTTCAAACAATTTGAAGTAACGCGTCTGCAGCGCCGCAAATTGCAACAGATCCGCCGCCAGATCGGCATGGTTTACCAGTACTCTGCTCTGCTCAGCTAACGAAATGTTCGCGATAATGTGGCTCTGCCCCTCGAAGAATTAACCGACAAAACGACGTCGGAGATCGACGAAGTGGTCGATGAAAAGCTGCAGCTGGTCGGGATGTTCGAATCCAAATACCTCATGCCCTCCGAGTTGAGCGGCGGAATGCGCAAACGGGTCAGCCTGGCCCGCGCTCTCGTCATGGAACCGGAGTTAATTCTATTCGATGAGCCGACCGCGGGACTCGACCCGGTGATCAGCTCGGTCATCGATGAATTAATCATTAGCCTGACGGAGAAACATAAGGTCACTTCCATTATTGTGACTCATGAGATGGGTAGCGCCTTTCGCATCGGCACGCGCATGGCTATGCTGTATCAGGGAAAAATAATTGAAAACGCCGATGCCGATCAGTTCCGTCAGTCGAATAATCCGGTGGTCCGCCAATTCTTGAGCGGTAGCACCGAAGGCCCCATTTTGGAAGGAACGCAGGATGCAATTGCAACGAAATGAGATTTTAACCGGGCTGCTCGTGGTTGGCACCGTGGCCGTGGTCGTCGGCGTGCTTATCCTGCTGGGGGCGCCCGGATTATTCCGGCCCCTCGTCAGTTATAAGATTTATTTCGACAACGCCGCCGGTATCAAGCTGGGGGCGCCCGTGCTGCTGGCCGGCCGCAAGATCGGCCAGGTGCAAAAACTGTATTCACCCGTATCGCGCGAGGAAGATCAGCGCGCTCAGGAGGCCGCCGCGCAGATCCGGCCGCCGGACGCCAAGGCGAGTCCCACGCCGGCTGACGGCAAGCTCAAGTTCGAGGTTCGCGTCGACGTTCAGGCGGATAAAGGCGCATACGTCTATCGCGATACGCACGCGCGCATGATCTCGCTCGGCCTCCTTGGTGAGATGGCCATCGATTTCACCCAGGGAACGGAAGGTTCCGGCCGGGCGCGCGATGGCGAAATGTTTGCCGGTGAACGAGCGGCCGATTTTTCGGAAGCCGCCGCCAAGTTATTGGAAATCGTGGAACCGGTGGCCAAGGAGGCGACTCAGACGATGAAAGAACTGGAATTGACTGCCCAACATCTCAGCCAAATCACCGACGAGAACTCTGAATTAAACCAGGCGTTAGCGGAATTTAAGACGTTTGGGCAACACTTGGTCGAACTGACGGCCCCCGACGGTTCGTTATCCTCGTCCCTGGCCAACATTGAGAAAATCAGTCACGATTTATCAGCCAACGACAATATCGCGATGACCCTGCAAAACTTCCGCGAGTCCTCCGACAAATTGAAATCGGTCATGGGCGACCTCGCGCCGCAGTTGCGCGAGAGCGGCAAAAACCTGACAGAATTCACCAACACGGTAAAGAGCCAGCCGTGGCGTCTCATCTACCCGACCACCAAGAAATATCCGGAGGCGTCCCCCACCCCGGCGGCCGACACCATCACGGTCCGGAAAAGCGCGCGAGCCAGGCCCACGCCCAAGCCCGCCCGCTGAAGGTAGGGACGACGCAGCGCGAGGTCGCTGCCCATCAGGCCGCTTTGGCGGTCAGCCGGCCTTGCAGAAATTTGAGGATGGCGGTTTCGCCCGATCGCAAATCAATTGTGCCGCTCTCCAAGGTTTCGGTCGTTTTCTGTTTCAATCCCTCAATGGCACCGCCGCTCAGATACGTCTCGAAGATGCCCGGATGCACGTAACACTTCCGGCAGATGGCTGGCGTATTCCCGAGCACTTTACTGACGGCGGTGACCGCGTTCTTGATGTTCGCTTTAGCCTCCTTCTTCGTCCCGAATTTACCCAGGTGATTCAAGGCCATGGCAGCGAGGACGGTGCCGCCCCAGGTGCGGAAATCCTTGGCGCTGAATTCCTCCCCCGTGATTTCGCGAAGGTAATCGTTCACATCCTGTGACCCGATATTGCAGATTTTTCCTTCTTCATCGAGATATTGGAAGAGCTCCTGGCCGCGCAATTCCTGCAGCTTCGAGATGATCCGGGCGATGCGACGATCCGTCACATCGACATCATGCGTGATTCCGCTCTTCCCGCGAAAATGAAATTTCAGGGTGGCGCCTTTTACGTCCACGTGCCGATCCTGCATTGTCGTTAGGCCAAAAGACTTGTTCTCTCGCGCATACTCTTCGTTACCCACGCGAATAAAGGTTCGCTCCAGCAGGTGCACGATCGTGGCCAGAACTTTATTGCGAGGCAGACCGGGCAGGGCCAAATCCTGGTCGATGCGCTTTTGGATTTTCCCCAGCGCCTGTCCGAAAAGAGCCATCTTCTCGTACTTGTTCTCATCGCGCACTTCACGCCAGCGCTCATGATAACGGTACTGTTTGCGGCCGCGCGCATCCCGTCCCGTCGCCTGGATATGGCCGTGGGCGCTCGGGCAAATCCAAACTTTGGTGTAAGCCGGCGGAACGGCCAGCCGTTTGATGCGAAGAAGACGTTGCTCGTCCCTGATCGGCTTGCCCTCCAAATCGAGGTATTCAAAGTCATCTCCCCGAGCCTTGCGCGTATAACCCGGTTTGTCATCGCTCACGTAGCGCAGACCGGCTTCCTCCGCGGCTTCCACCGGGTCGGTCACGATCTGTATCTCGGAGACCTTCTTTTTACCCTTAACCGTCTTCCGGGCGATGGCGTGCACGTGACTGAATCGCAGCTCTGGGCGAATCAGGCCGTGCTCTTTTTTGGCGGGCCATCATCGGCATCCTGCCGATAATTCGAAACATCGGCGCCCAGCCGATACCACGTTCCTGCTCAGGAGCCGTAGCTCTTGGTGAATTTCTTTTTCGACTCGGATTCTTCCACGGCGAGTGGTGCCACCGGCTCGCTGCTGGCCGGCGTTTCCCCGGAAATTTCAGGCGCGGGGGCCGGCGCCGGTCCTGGCATCGGTGCGGCCGCGGGCGGTGCAATGGTCCCACCGCTTTTTTGCTCCTGGGAAATTTCTACGAAGGCCATTTGCAGATTAGAAATGGCATTGCGCAGGACGGTCGCTTCCTCCTGGGTGAGGTTTCCACGCGTCTTCTCCTGAATCATGGCCAGCTGATCGATGAACATTTTGGCCAAATCCAGATTCACTTCGCCCTGGCCCGTCTGCGGGTTGGGAATCTGCCCGAGAAAGAGGGCGGCATTCTGCGCGTGCATCATGACGAATTCGATAAAACGCTGCGATAATTCGCCGCTCTGATTGTTGGTTTGAACTTCAGCCATGACTTACTTTGCTTTCTTTGTTGGAGCAGGGGGCGCATCCGGAGGTTCCACCGTGGCCAGCACATAAGGTTGATCCCGAAAATATTTGGCTGCCACCCGTTTGATATCCTGCAGCGTGACTTTCTCGATGTCGGCTTCGAGGGATTTCTGATAATTGAAACCGAGGCCGTAGAGTTCATCGAGGGCCGAATGATAGCCGAAAGAATCGTTGCTCTGATTGGCAATCTGCTGCTGTCCCACCAGCTTTTTCTTGGCGCGAGTCAATTCTTTGGCCGTTAGGCCTTCGCTGGCCAGCTTGCCGATCTCCTCGAGCAACGCCGTTTTCACCGGCTTAATCTTGGCGGGATCGGTTCCCAGATAAAAGGCAAAGAGCCCGGGCACCAGACCCTGCACCTGGCTGGCTCCGACATAGTAGGCAAGGCCCATTTTTTCGCGGATTCGAATAAAGAAGCGTGAACCCAGATCGCTGCTCGCTTCGTCGATTAATTCGAGGGCGTGCCGGTCCGGACTGAAAACATCCACCCCGCGATATCCCACCATGAGGACAGCCTGCGCTTTGTCCCGGCGCGCGTCGACCGCCTCGGTTTTGAGAAAGGGCGCGGGTTTGGCCACATCGTCCAAGGCGAGCGCGCCCGATTTCATCTGACCGAAAGTCTGTTCGAAAAGCTGCTTCACTTCCGCCGCGTTCACATTGCCAAAGACGGAGATGACCCCGTTCTTCGCCACCAGATAGCGATCGCGAAAGGCCAGCAGATCTTTGGGTGTCAACCGTTGCACGGCCTCGACCGATCCGTTCCCGCGCAAGGCGTAGGGATGATCCTGGAAAAGGGCCGCGCGCATGATATTGCGAGCTACCGTGGTGAGCTGCTCTTCTTCCTGCTTGATCCCGGCGATCTGTACTTCCTTTTCCCGCATGACCGCTTTCTCCGGCATGGTCGCGTTCAGCAAAACGTCCGCCAGAATGGTAACGCCCAATTTCAGGTCGGGCTTGGTCACGTCCACGGTGACGCTCAAACTGTTGTTGCCCGCTTCGCTGGAAATGACACCTCCGACCGACTCGATCTCTTCGGAGATCTGTTCGGCCGACCGTGTCGTCGTTCCCTTCAGTAACGACTTCGCCATCAGCCGGGTGATACCGTTGGTAGCCGGCGTCTCGGCCAGCAATCCGCCGCGGAAAACGGCGGTCATGGCCACGAGCGGCAGGCGCGCGTCTTCGCGCACGATGAGACGCAATCCATTGGATAATTCGATCTTTTGCGCTTCTCCGGCCGTGACCGGCTGCGCCTCCTCGCCCCTGCCGGCCAGCGAGCCTTTCGGATTCAACGAAACAACGGTCAGATGGTCGTTAGTCAGGTACTCTCCGGCTACGCGTTTGATGTCGTCCAGCGTCACTTTTTGCACTGCCTCGAGATAATCGCGGCTGAAATCAAGATTCCGCGTTAG
>JBBRQE010000040.1:0-24830 GCA_038226905.1 Chthoniobacterales bacterium
CTGTTTGATCCGCTCACCATTCGAGAAATAAAACTCGCCAACCGGGTGTTCGTCTCGCCGATGTGTCAGTATTCGAGCGAGGACGGCTACGCTAACGACTGGCATTTCGTTCATCTGGGCAGTCGCGCGGTCGGAGGCGCCGGACTGGTCCTGACCGAGGCAACGGCCGTCCTTCCCGAGGGGCGCATCAGTCCGCAGGACCTTGGCATCTGGGCCGACGGGCATATCGAGATGTTGAGCCGCATTGTCCGCTTCATCGATGGACAGGGAAGCATCGCCGGAATGCAGCTGGCCCATGCCGGGCGCAAGGCCAGCACACCCCGGCCGTGGGAAGGGCAGGGGACAGTTCCCGAAAGCGAAGGAGGTTGGAAAAAGGTCGTGGCGCCGAGTGCCTTAGCTTTCGCCGACACCTATCCGATGCCGCACGCCCTAACGATCGATGGCATTCACAAGGTTGTGGCGGCCTTTGCCGCAGCGGCGGAGCGAGCTTTCCAGGCTGGCTTCCGCGTCCTGGAGGTCCATGCGGCGCACGGCTACCTTATGCACGAATTTCTGTCGCCTCTTAGTAATAGACGGGCGGATGATTACGGGGGTTCATTCGAGAATCGAACCCGGCTGTGCCGCGAGGTTGTGGCGGTCGTACGATCCGCGTGGCCGAAGGAGTTGCCGTTATTTGTCCGCATCTCCGCGACGGATTGGGTGGAGGGCGGATGGGACATTGAACAGTCGGTGAAACTCGCCGCACAACTGAAACCAATGGGGGTTGATCTCATCGATTGTTCGTCCGGTGGGAACGTGCCCCACGCCAGGATCCCGGTTGGGCCTGGCTACCAGGTGACCTTCGCCGAGCGGATCCGGCGGGAAGCTGAGGTCATGACCGGTGCGGTCGGAATGATCACTGATGGAGCGCAGGCGGATCAAATCATTCGGACGGGACAGGCGGATGCCGTGATCATGGCCCGCGAGTTTTTGCGTGATCCCTACTGGCCATTGCGAGTGGCTCGAGAAATGGAGCAACCGATCGCCTGGCCTGTCCAATATCTGAGGGCCGGCCCGAAAGGCGCGCAAGCGCGGGCTTCGGTCGATCTGAGAAGCTCCGAATAATGCTCAACTCGGCGTTCGGGAAGAGTGATCGAACCTTAAAGCGGACACTCAACCTGCCTCAACCGCAGGCGCTGCGATACGATCACTTGGAGGCTGGGCAGAAAGTTCCTGGAACCACATGATGACAACGTAAAATACGGGCGTAAGGAAAAACCCGAAGCCCGTCACTCCGAGCATTCCAAAAAAGACGGCAGTGCCGAGTGCCTGCCGCATTTCCGCGCCGGCGCCTGTGCTAAGAACGAGCGGAAGAACACCGAAAATGAAGGCAAAGGAAGTCATCAGGATCGGGCGCAAGCGAAGGCGTGTAACCACTAGACCGATCAGTCAACTGTCTTTTTCTAACCATTCTCGCGCCTTTCCTGCTCGTCGGCCTTCTCCTGGGTGCGACAGTCGAAAAAATAATGTGCAACCAACCGAGTTCGCTCTTGAGCGGACCTCGGTGGGGCTCACGACCTTGTTGATGTTCCACGCTGCGTTGGAATGTTGTGGCTCTGAGTAGGCCGATGACGCAACAAAGGCCTCGCCTCGCGCGATTCCTCTGTTTCAATGACGCCACGGTGTGACGCTTGGAGGGTGGGGTTGTTTTAATCATCGACAAGAGCTTCCATTTCGCAAAACGCGTGTGGCTCGCGGGCCTTTTCGGCCTCTGCGTTTTGAATTTGTCTGCCCAAGGTGCAGGCGATCCATCTGTCCCGGCGAAGATGGCGGAGGACACGGTCGTTGATCTGGTGAACACGGCTTTCGTTTTTGATCGGCTTTTTACCAGGCCCACCACCGTAACGAGCAGAGATTATCTGGAGCGCATGTCCGACCGCTCCTCCAGGTTCCATGGCGACTATTTGGATTACAAAGAAGGACGAATCAATCGCGCTGAGCTGGCGGGGCGATTGCCGCACATCGCGATGGTGGGCGATAGTCTTTCGAAAAATTTCTACATCTCCTCCCCGGCCAGCATGCTCTGGCGGGCCCGAACCGAACGTCAAAAGGATTGGTTTCTCGACACGAATCCGTCGCCGGACAGTGTTGACAGCCTCTATGAGAGGCTCGACGAAGTGACGCCTCTGGTGGCTACTGAGTACAGCACTGCTGGAGGTTTGGTTGCGCCGGGCCGCGCGACCGAACCGTTGATCAGGCGGCTGGCCCGAACAGAAAACCTACAGCGGCAAATTGCCCGGGTCACACATACGAAACGATTCCCCGACGTGGTCCTGCTCTGGATCGGGCACAACAACACCGATTGGGTCAGACGCCTGAGCGAGGCGGAGCTAAGAGAGCCATCCAGGGGGTTGCGACGATTGGCGCGGGAATTTGGAGCAAGCTACGCCGACCAACTCCAAGTCTTGATCGATCGGGCGGGAAAGGAAAAACATCCCGTTGCCGTGGTCGTGTTTGGCCTGGCCGATTTCAGAACGTTTTTCGAAATGCGTCGAAAGGCCGCCGCCGCTCATGCGGATGATCCCGCTCGTTATCCGTATTACGACGCAACCTGCCGATACTTCGAGGCATTGCAGCCAGTCAATCAGGAAAATACGATTCGGCTGGGCGCGATGATGAACGAAGAACTGAGCAAAATGGTGGGGAGACTGCGGGGAAAGCGGGAAACGCATTCCAATGTGCGACTGGAATATTCGGATGCTTTAGCGAGGCTCAATCTGAGCGATCTGAGAAGTTTCAATTCTTTGGATGCGTGGCACCCTTCCATCCCCGGGCATGACATGCTGGCCGGGAGCGCGTTCCATGCGATCGCTCCGAGTTTGACCTTCGTGGGAGTCGATTCGAAACCGCGCCATGTGTCTGACGGTAACGCTGTCAACGGTGACACTCGTTAGGCTAACGGAGTGCGGTAATCGCCTCACTCTTTTGAGGCGTGCTTTGACGGGTTGGCGAAGGGGAGAGACGAAGAACCCGGCAACCGAGGGCCGTGGCGACAGGCGAATTTCAGTGCGACGCGAGCGCGGCGACAAGCGTTCGTGCCATCGATTCTTCTTTCGCGAGATGGCACGCATGCAGGAGCGTGACCGCCCTTTCCGCCGCTTTCCGCGCGCCCGAGCGATCGCCGCACGCGCTGCGCACCTCCGCTTCAGTAAAGGTGGCCCGGGCCAGATCATATTGAGCGCCAATTTCCTCCAGGATGTGCATCCCGTTCATCACGTGCGAGCAGGCTTCGTGGCCACGCCCCGGGTGTTTGGCCAGGGCCTTGCCGATAGTGCATTCGGTCAAGCCTTCGCCGATAACGCTGCCCGCGCCTTGGGACAGAACCAGCGCTTCTTGCGCGGCGCGTAATCCGGTCGCAGGATCATCATATTGCAGGACGAATTCCGCTTCGATCGCCCCAAACCACTCCGCGAAAAATATTCGCCCACCAAGAGCTTTGGCAATTTCGTGGGCCTCATTCCAGTAGGGCCGGGCTTCGTTAGGTTGTCCCAGGCGGAACGCGCCCCATGCCAGCATGGCATGGCTGCCATATCGGAAGACATCCGCGCCGGTTTTTTCTGAAATTTCCAGGAGGCGACGGGAGGACTCCATGCCCTCGTCGTATTCACCGGCCACCAGTCGCGAGAAAGCGAGGGCGCAGTGGGCCATGGCCATGCCGTTGAGGTCATTGGCCGCACACGCAGCGGCCAGCGCCTTGTTCATATCGGCAAGGCCATCCGCATACCGGCCCAGACAGGTCAGGGCGCAACCGCGATAACTGTAAGCCAGAAGCGTCTCGTGGTTGTCTTTAGCGGCCTCCAACAACGGGATGGTTTGATCGAGCAAACGAAGCGACTCCCGGAAGCGTCCCTGCACCGCGAAGGTTACGCCGAGGACACACCCGGGCGTTGCCATCAGTCCGGGGTCGCCCAGCCCGGGAGCCAGCGCCAAAACTCTCTGAAAATAGTCGATCGCTTCCCGGAGATTTCCCCCACCGTAATGCGCCCGGCCGGTCAATAATTGCACCCGGGCCAGGCGCAGCGGATCCTGCAAGGATTGCGCGGCGGCTTCCGCCTCGGAAAGGATCCGCAAATTCGTGTCGGGTGCTTCCGAAGTGAGGGACGCATCGATCAGCTGAAAAATCACATCGACCTTGTGTTCCCGGCACTCGCGTGTTCCCTCCAAGTGCCGCAGGCATTCGAGAGCACGGCGGCAATGGCCCCGCACTTCCGGGAACAGACAAAGCTGCGAAGCTGCCTGCGAGCACTGCATCAAATGGGGCAGCGCTTTTTCCCACGATTCGGCCGAAAAATAGTGATAGGCGATGAGGCCTGCGAATTCCTCGAGCCGGTCGCAAAAAAGCAATTCGAGCGCTTCACCCACCTCACGGTGGAGCGCCCGGCGCTGCGGCCCCAGCAGCGTGTGATAG
This sequence comes from Chthoniobacterales bacterium, assembly GCA_038226905.1. Lineage (GTDB taxonomy): Bacteria > Verrucomicrobiota > Verrucomicrobiia > Chthoniobacterales > UBA10450 > JBBRDU01. The sequence goes on from JBBRQE010000040.1 coordinate 4,448, forward strand.
GCCACCTCCTGGGTAAGCGCGTGTTTGAAGGCATACTCAATCTCCGGTAGGCGGGCGCGTTCGTGCAACAGATCCGAATCCTGCAGACTCGTTAGCTGCCCATCGAGGGCGGCGCCCTCAGTCGCCAGAACCTTGAGGACGCGATAAAAAAATACCCGGCCTATGACCGACGCTTTTTGGAGGAGCACCTTCAGCTCCTCGTTTAACCGGTCGATGCGGGAGAGCAAAACGCCCTGGATGGTGTCGGGGACGGCATAAGCCGTGGCTGGGGCAGTAACTCGCCAGAGGCCATTCTCGGAAGTGAGCGTCCCTCCTTCAATGAGGGACCGCAGCACTTCTTCGAGGAAGAATGGATTTCCATCCGACTTGTCGACCAGGTCGGTAGCGAGCGCTTCCGGCAGACAAAAACCGCCTAGTAACTGAACGATCAAAGTTCGGCTCCCTTCTGTTGAGAGAGGTTGCAGCGACACCTCCACGACGTGTGGGCGCAAGCCTTCCAGCACCGGATTGATTTTATCCCAGAGGGCGACGGGCTCCTGGCGCGACCGGATGGCGCAGATGCAGGTCAGCCGCGCTTTCTTCGTTAGGGGAAGGATCGAATTCAACAAGTCGATGGAACTCTGGTCGGACCAATGCAAGTCTTCGATCAAAACAACGACTGGCTGACGGGCCGAAAGACCGACGAGCTCGCGCTCGATGATGTCGAACAATCGAATGCGAAATTCGGCGCCGGACGTTTCCTTGATCAGCTCTTCGTCGGCTCCGGTCAGCGGCAGGGAAAGAAGCCGTGCCAGGATGGCGTAAACTGCCGGCTCGTCCGGGAAATTGGCAGCGACATGGTGTCGCAGCACCAGTTGCTGCTCATCACCGTGCTGTTCATCGGCAATGCCGATATGTCTTCGCAACAGATCGAGGATCGGGGCGTAGCTCAGGGTTTGAGTGGAGGAGAAGCAGCGTCCCTCCAGCCACGTTATTTCCTCGGCGTTGTTCGCTCGGACCTCACGGAGTAATCGACTTTTTCCGACACCCGCGTCACCCGACACAATCAAAATCGCGCTTTTACCGGATGTGGTCGCAGCGAGGGCGGCTGTAATGGCGTTCGCTTCGCGTTGACGGCCAACCAGAGGGGAGACAAGGCCCTCCAGGCCACGGATCTTCTCCGGTTGAATTCTGGCCTCCAGCAATTCGTAGACTTTGAGCAGCTCGCGCTTTCCCTTGACCTGGATCGGTTCGAGCGGGCGAAAAAGAAAAGCGCCGGCCGCCAGGCGATAGGTACTTTGGCTAACGAATATTTGGCCGCGGGTGGCAGCCCCTTCCAGGCGCGAAGCGACATTGACCGTGTCGCCCATAACCGTGTAGCTCATGCGCAAATCACTTCCGACATTTCCGGCAATGACCGTTCCGGAATTGATTCCGATATGGAGGGCCAGGGGCTCCTTCAATTTGTCGCTCCGGCGCTGGTTGAAGAGCTCCACCCGATGGCGCATGGAGAGAGCCGCATGCAGAGCACGCTCGGCATCGTCCTCGAGAGCAATAGGAGCCCCGAAAACCGCCATGACGCAATCACCGATAAACTTGTCGACCACTCCCTCGTATTGATAAACAGCCTCCGCCAAATCTTTGAGGCACTCGTTCATGAAGGACGCCACTTCTTCGGGATCCAGGGTTTCCGACAAAGCCGTGAATCCGGAAACGTCGGCAAAAATGACGGTGACCTGGCGCCGTTCGCCCTGGACCTGGCCCGTTGTTCTAATCTTATCGGCCAGGTGCCTCGGAATGTAACTCTGCAGCCGGGTGAGTAGTTCGTCCGGAGAACCCGGGCGCTCAGGCGCGTCGTCTCCCTGCGAGAGGGACTGGAGAAGACCGCGCAGGGCCTGGATCGCCAGATCGACGGTGGCATCGCCGAGCGTGGCCCGCAGTGCCTCCTGCGCCGCAATGGCCGCCCGCAGTTGAGCAATCTGATCGTTGCGCGAGCTCAGAAACGCGAGGTTACCAGTCCCTTTGCCGCCAACAATGAAAATCAAGGATGAGAATCAGAGCGCAGGCAGCCCGCCGTGCACCAGGGCATTGACGCAGCCATCATGATTCGGAGAAGGAGCGGGCACTGGTTCCCCGCGCTGTACAGAATCCACATCTCGGACGCCGAATTCCCGCCTGCGCGGGGGCTGATCCACCGACGGATCTACCTACTTTTTGTCGTAGGCAGCCTTGCCTTTGAATTTTTTTCCGTCGGTGCCTGTCCCGTTCATGGTGACCGTGCGCGATTTGCCATCAGCCGCCACCGTGATCCGGCCGGACCAACTCATCTTGCCATCCTTCATCGCAGTGATGTCGTTAGTCCGGTCGTTTACAACTTTGTAGGCGGCCGAGTTATAAGTCCCGTTGCCTTTCACGGGGTAGGCCTTTCCATCGAACTTACCGACCCAAACGCTGTGCGTTGATTTCCCGTCCTTGTCTACGCCTTCCACAGAAACCTTAATTTTGTCCTTTTGCTCTGCGTAGGTGACCAGCGTGTTCTTGCCCATACCTGCGGGGAGCTTTGACTTCGCTTCATTGAGCTTCCATGTGCCGATTTGAGGGTTAGCCGCCAGACAGGCGGTGGAAGCCGCCAGCACCAGAACCATAGCTGTTATTACAATTCGCGTTTTCATGAAGCGATTGCGGCAGAACTGTTGTGAGACGTCAATCTCAATTCAAGTGGGTAGTCGGACAGGTTTGGAAAGATATTGACGGCCCCTTCAATTCCGGGCTCGATTATTTCATGAAAATGAAATCGGTGGTTCTCCCTATTTGTCTGGGTCTGCTTTCATCCGCCCTGGCCGGCCCCGTTTCCGCGGGGGATCCGAAGATCGAACAGGCTCTGCGTGATCTCGATGCCCAGTGGTCCGCCGCGGCCGCCGCGAAAGACCTCGATAAGACTCTCTCGTTTTACGCCAGTGACGCGGTCGTCCTGCCTCCCAATGCGGCGACCGCCGCGACCAGCGAAGCAATCCGGAATGTCTGGAAAGAGGAGTTCGCCGGCATGGTTAGCGGGAGCTGGAAGCCAAGCGCGATCGAAGTGTCGAAGTCCGGCGACATGGCCCGGGTCAGCGGAACCTATGAATTCACGGCCAAGGATGCGAGCGGCAAGACAGTGGCCGACCACGGCAAATATCTTGAGGTTTGGCAGAAGCAGGCCGACGGCACTTGGAAGTGTGGCGCCGATGCGTGGAGCTCCGATCTTCCGGCTGTTTCTGACGAGAAAAAGTAGGGTCTGGTAGCTTGGGACTAGTATCGCGTCGGTATAGCCAGCCGATCGGTGGTCGCTACCGCTTGATTATCTATGGAACAGTTGTTGATCCCAGGAAAGGCCGTTAGCATCAGGGTGAGCCGGAATATTACTCGTTAAGCCATCATTTTCATGTTGTTACCAATCCTTCCTCTTGTTTTGGATGCTGTTTTGCTTGTTTCCGAGGTGGCTCTGGTTTGGTGCCGGCCCGCTTCAAGGGCTCCCAGTACGCGGCTGGATCGAGGTTCGCATCTTTTACTCTGGGTGGTGTTCGCCGGCTCCATCACGGCCGGTAATTTCGCGGGAATGAGCCACCTTGGCCCGAGGTTGCTTCCCGCCCATTTCTGGACGGCTTTCGGGGCGGCGCTCTTCGCCGCTGGTATGGCCTTTCGGTGGTGGGCCATCGTGCACCTTGGTCGTTTCTTCTCGGTGGACGTGGCGATTGCGCATGATCACAAGGTCGTGGATACCGGTCCCTACCGGTGGGTCCGGCATCCGTCCTACACGGGTTTGCTTCTGCAATGTACTGGGCTGGCCGTGGTCCTGGGCACGGTGCTGAGCCTGCTTATTATTGTGGTTCCAACATTCTTCGTTCTGTTTTACCGCATCCTGGTAGAGGAACGCGTTCTCCTGGCTAACCTGGGAGAGGGTTACGCGGCCTACAGCCGGCGGACCAAGCGGCTCCTGCCCGGCCTCCTCTAAGCGGGCAAACTGCGGCTAACGAGTTTTTGAGGATTCCTCGTCTTTTGCGACAGGTCTGGCCGCGCCGCTCGCGGCCCCCGGGATTAGATCGACCCGGATGATGGGATCGTTAGGCTCGGCCAGCGGCCCTTCCAAGCGGAGGAAGCCGGCGGGCGGCTTGGTCAGCCACATCTGGGTGTCGGGCACTTTAACGAAGAGCTTGGCCACGACGGGAATTTTCGGGTGAATGGTGAAGCGGTCTCCCTCGAGCGAGCGGTCGGACATTTTCATTTCGTCCACCCCGGCATGCGACAGCTCGACCGTGATGGCTTGCGGCGTCGGCGTGAAGCCGATGGCCTGCAATTCGATCCGTTCACCAGCCAGGAGGCGCGGGCGCAGGTTCTGCAAGGCGAGGGCAAATCCAAATCCGGCATAGGCGTGACCGCTCTGGACTTCGATTTTTTCGGTCCACTGTTTTAGACCATCCTTCTCCCGCTTTTGCGCGGTGGCCGTCTGCGTTTTGAAATCGACCGCGAACGCGCGATAAAGCTCCCCATCTCTTAGCTCGCGCCACGACCACTCCTCTTGAATCAATTCTGGTTTTTGCCGGAGAATTTCATTCTCCTCGACGCGCCGGCCGTGGCCGAACTTGTAAACGATTTTGATATGCAGCCGGTCCTCTTCGATCCATTGAGAAAAGTCGCCATCGGCGAGTTTTTTTCCGTCTGAATCAAACAACGCGGGAAAGGCGTGAGCGGCGCCCACCAGTTCGGTTATCTCTACGCCGGGCGAAGGCAAGGCAGAAAGGAGGAGGGGGAGGAGCCACAGGAGTCTGATAGTTGTGTTCATGGATTCGGCGAAGACGTGAGGCAGCGATACCCAACATCATCGGTGGCCCGGCCGGTTTAAGGTGAGGGAGACGCGCGCCACTGCGCACCCACGCGGGGGTTAGCGAGACCGCGGCAAAGATGAACCAGCGCATGGGCGTAACTCAGAAACGGAGCCGTCTCGCCCGGGTTGGCCGGCTGGAGTTTCGAGACGTGCGCCGGAAGTTCGGCATGGGGCAGGCCGGGGTCGCGGTGATGGACGCCATGGTATGGCTCGTGCAGAAGAGTGAAAGAGATGAAGCGCCCAAACAAGCCTTCCGAGACAATACTGCGGGTGGAGCTGTTCACGGTGGAACCGGTTAGACCCATGTGCTCGATGTACTTCCGCCAGCTTTGCAAGTTTCCTCCCACATAGGCCGGCACCACATACATCCAGACGAGGTAATTCCAAAGGCCGAGCGAGGCCACCGTTCCCAGCAGACAGGACCAGAATACGATCATCAGCGCGAGTTCCGCCCATATCCGACGGCGCAGTTTCGTATTGCGAATGGGCGAGCCGGCGCGCCAGAAAGTACGGAGGAACAGCAAAGGCGTGTAAAAAATTCCGGCGTTGAGTTCGAAAAAAGCCGCCACGATTCGGCGCCAGCGCGGTGTTTTGGTAATGACAAACGGCCAAAGTTCTTCATCGCGCACGGTGGCGAGGTGGGCGTGATGCGATTGGTGGGCCGCGCGATAGAGGCTGAAGCTCATGAAGCTGAGCATCCCGAGAACCACGCCTTCGATCTCATTCCAGCGCCGATTCCGTTGCAGAAGCCCGTGGGCAGCTTCGTGGAAACTAATCAGGAGTCCGTGCATCAGATGGCTGACACCCAAAGCGAGCAGGGCGGCTAGCCAAACATGGTGGCGGTAAAGGGCCACACCGATGAGCGCCTGGCTTGACAGGAAAACCAGCAACAGCACCGGAAAGGCGGCGCGGCTCACCCAATGGGGCTCGTGCGTTTCAAGCAAATCTTCCATTTCAAGCGTGGCGTTCATCAAGTCAGTTCAATAAGAGAGCGCACCAGTTCTGGGGCAGTGGCTAGAATTTCGGACAGGCCAATAAATATACGGACGTGATTCTCGATTTCCACTTCTGGTTTGCCGGAATTGAATGAGGAAACACGACCGCGCAAGAACGACGCTGGTCTCCAGTTCCCCTCGTGGCTAGCGAAGCCTCTCCAGCTCTTGCTTTCCCCGGCTCTTCGTCTCGGGATCGTCCTTCTCTGTTTCCCTGAGGGCCAGTCCCTGACCGATTACGCGACGGGCATCGGCGGTCCGGCCCATGCGAGAATAGACCACTCCGAGCTCGATGTAATGCATGAGACGGTCGGGCTTTAGTTCGATAGCCTTCTCAAAGCACCGGGCCGCTTCCGCATAGGTCGGCGCCGGCAGTTTGCCGTACGTCACTTCGGCGAGAGCCCGCTTCAATCCCGTGATTTCCGCGTAGCCCATGCTCCAGCGTCCGAGGACATGCCACGCCAGGTCGCTGCGCGGGTCGAGTTTAATCGCCTTGTCCGCCTCAGTCTTAATAATGCGTGAGGTCTCCAGTTTTTCTTTCGTGCTCTCCAGTGGTTGCAGCTTTCCGTAACTGATGGCCACAGCGAGTTGCGCTTCCGCATCAGTCGGTCCGAGGGCGGCGGCCCGCTTGGCATAGGCTACGGCAATCCTGCCGAGCCGGAGCTTCTCCTCTGTCTTGCTCGCGTCGCTCATCAGGTGCCGATATTCGCGCGAGATCCGCACAAGAAGACGGACATTGTTGGGCTCGAGTTTTTCGGCGGGCAGGTAATACTTCAGCGCCTCGGTCGCGTTGAGTTTGTCGTAATAACCGTTGCCCTTGGCGATCAGTTCATCGGCCGAACCGGCTCGGGTCGTCGCGCCCGCCAGGAGCAGCGCGGCCATGACGGGATAAAGTATTAAAAGCCTTTTGCTGCGCTTCCTCCAACTGTGCGATGCGGACTTCATTCGTCGTGATGGGCCGACTCTGTTCGCGTCGCCTCGATCAAGCGTCCGGCGTTGAGCAGTTCGGCTTCGCTGAAGCGGGGACCGACTAACTGCACACTGGTTAGCGGGACCCTCTTGTCCAGCACAGGGACGGGAACCGCCAGGGCAGGATTGCCGGCGAAGTTAACTCCGGCGGTGTTCTGCAAAGCCAAAACCTTTGCTTCAAAGAGCGATGTGGCCAGGAAAAAGGGGACCTTGGGTGGCAGATGCTGCAGGGTTGGCAGGACCACGAAATCGACCTTCTGGAAAACCCGTCGCAGCACGTGCTGCCAGGCGGCCCGCCTCTGCAGGGCGACTCTGTAGGTGGTGTCATAGGTGATTCTGCCGAGGGCAATGACCGATTTAGTGCGGCTCGTCACGCCAAGCTTGGCGCTGTATTCACCGTCGCTGATCCAGGCGCCGGTCGCCGCTACGGTCGTTCCATCCCGGTCCGCCTGCTTCCATTTCTCCTGAAACTCCGTATCCAGCTTGATCACGGCAAAGCCTGCCTGCGCGAGGGTCGCGTCGATGGCGCGATCGATCTTCGGGTCGGTCCCATCCAGGTAGAGACGTCCGACCGTGATATTTTTCGCGGAAGGTTTCTCCGCCACGGCTGCCCGGTATTTCTGCGCAAAATTATCCTGCAAGAGATCCATGCCTTGCACGGTGTGAGCGATGTCTTTGCCCAGGGGCCCGACTGTGTCCATATGCTTCGGCTCAACCGGGAAAACTCCACGCAGCGGCACAAGTCCGAAGGTCGTCTTCAATCCGACGACCCCGCAGCACGCCGCCGGCACACGGATCGAGCCGGCCGAATCCGTGCCAAAGGCCACGTCCGCAGATTCATCCGCGACCGCCACGGCGGAACCGGCGGAGGATCCCCCGGGGATAAGATTGGCCCTCCGGTTCATTGGATTTTTCGGGCTTCGGAAATATCGATTAAGCCCGGAGGGCGAGAGCGCGAATTCGCTGAGGTTGGTCTTTCCGACGAGCAACACATTCCGCTCACGTGCAATCTCCAGGCAGGCCGCATCGCGGGTGGCGGGCGCGGCATTGGTGGAGAGATATTGCGACCCGGCGCTTGTTACGACGCCTTTGACATCGATCAGATCCTTCACCGCGAGCCGCAGACGACCATTTTCTTTGGGCGCCGGCCAGTAGGCAATAAAAGCGTCGTCCGGCGTCCGGTTTTGCGGGCTCCTTTGCAGCGAGGCGCAACCGCTAAGATAACTGACCGAACAAAGCCCGAGAATCAGCTGGGCGACCAGGGAGCTCCGGATTACCATCGGACTTGACGGGTTGCTACAAAGAAGAGGAGTTGTAAAGGTGTCGCCAAAGATCGGATACCTTAAGTCTTCCTTCGAGGGCCGCAAGATCCGGGCGCTGGGGTCAGGCGGCGAGACGCACATGACTGACCAGGAAAAGGCGAGTCCAGCCGCGCATTTTGCGCGCCTTGTTTCGCGAATCGGTCATCCGCTCGTCTTTATCATGATTTCCGCCGGGATCGTGGTGGCAAAACAACTGCCGGCGAGGACGGCCGTTCCGGTTTTGGCCGCCCTCTTCATTTCCGTTATTCTGCCGACGGCCTTTCTTCTCCGGGCCGGAGCGCAATCCGTCCGAGGCTCGAAGGTGTCTGAGCGTGAAGAGCGCCGGCGCTTTTATCCGTGGGCCATTCCGTTTTCCGCCCTGGGCGCTTTTCTCATGTGGAGGATGCACACCCCCATTTTTGTGATCCGAGGCGCTCTTGTCATGCTGGCCCTCTTCCTCATCGCGGCCGTCGTTAATTTTTGGATAAAAATCTCTCTGCACACGCTCTTTGCCTCGTACTGCACGGTGATTCTCTTTCAGGTTGGTCCGGTCTGGGGAGCCGGGGCCGCCCTTCTGACGGCCTTCGTCTTTTGGTCGCGACTCTTTCTCACGCGGCACACTTTGATTGAAGTCGTGGCGGGAGTTACGCTGGGGATTGTCGGCGGCGTCTTTGCCGTCGGGTGGCTCGGCTGAGTTTTGGCGGGCCGGTTGTCTCGTTATCTTTGGAAGGCTTGGACGACGAGGCAGGCGTTATGACCGCCGAAGCCGGAAGAGTTGCTCAGGGCAACGCGCACGCTCATTTCCCGGGCGGTGTGCGGCGTATAGTCGAGGTCACACTCGTTATCCGGATGGTCTAGATTGATGGTGGGCGGGATGACCGAATCACGAATACTCAAGACGCAGGCGGCCAGCTCGACGGCGCCCGCTCCGCCTAACAAGTGACCGGTCATCGACTTGGTCGCACTGATCCGAACCTTGTAGGCGTCCTGGCCAAAGACCGACTTGATGGCGCGTGTTTCACTCAGGTCGGCCAGACGGCTGGAGGTAGCGTGTGCGTTAATGTAATCAACCTGAGAGGGAGAAAGGCGGGCGTGCTTCAGCGCCATGCGCATGGCCCGGGCGCTCCCTTCGCCTCCCGCGGCCGGCGCCGTCATGTGGCAGGCGTCGGAGGAAAGTCCGTAGCCGGCCAGTTCGCAGTAAATTTTGGCGCCGCGCGTGCGGGCGTGTTCCAATTCCTCCAGGACGACCACGCCGGCGCCTTCGCTCATGACGAATCCGTCTCGATCGCGGTCGAAGGGGCGCGAAGCGCGCTGGGGCTCGTCGTTGCGCCTGCTCAGCACTCTCATGGCCTGGAAGCCGGCCAGACCGACGGGAATGATCGGGGCCTCGGAGCCACCGGCGAGGAAAATGTCGGCATCGCCAAACTTGATCATGCGCCACGCTTCGCCAATGGAATTGTTGGAGGTGGCGCCGGCCGTGGCAATGCAGAGGTTCGGGCCTTGCAGCCCAAACTCGATCGAAATGAGTCCGCTGGCCATATTCCCGATCAACATCGGGATGGTGAAGGGAGAATGGCGCGAGGGCCTCTTGCTCGTCAAAACCGTCTGCTGTTTTTGCAAGGCGCGGAAGCCGCCGATGCCGCTGCTCACGATCACGCCGAAGCGATCGCGTCTCACTTTCGCCAACTCCATCCCGCTATCGTGCAGAGCCATGGAGGCGGCCGCCAAAGCGAGCTGGGCGAAGCGGTCGACCCGCCGAACGTCCTTGGGATTCTTGAAATAGCGCGTCGGATCGAAGTCGCGCACTTCCCCACCAATCGTGCACGCGAAACTTGAAGTATCGAAACTTTCAATCGGGCGCACGCCGCTCACGCCGTTCTTGAGGCTGGTCCAAAACGTCTCCACGTTTTTTCCCACCGGTGTGAGAGCCCCCAGCCCGGTGATGACCACTCTGCGATCGTTCATGAAGTGATGAGGAATACGGATGAGTCAGAATCAACGTGAGCCAACTATTTCCACTCGCCGCGGAGGTCCTCCAGGTGTTCGTTAGGCTAGGGCCGGCGCTTAAAACAGAGTCGCCCTTGGCATGGTAAAATCGGGAGGGGCTCCGTCTCTAGGGGACGATGACGCGGTAAAACCGCTGGACCGTTGGGGCGGTGCCGGTTTGGGTGCCGTCATCTGTCCAGGGCAGAAGCCCGCCCGTGCCGGTTTTATCGGGCGTGATTGATTGCCACGTGGCATCGCTCAAGAAGTTCTTCCATTGGACGCGATAGGGGATGCCCGGTTGACTTTGCCACGTGACGGTCGTGGTGGTGGGTGTGTGGCTGATATTTCTAAAGGGAATCTCAGAGTCGGCATTGGGAATGGCGTTCATAACAAACAGATCGCTCAGGTCGGTGGCGGTGGCGGCGCCTCCGAGCAGGGGTGCGACGCCAAATATTTTTTGCAACGTGCGCAAGGTGGAGCTGTGGGTGTAGTGGATGGCATTGTGATAACCGCCACCCCTGGCCAGCGGTGACAACACGATCATGCCGATGGGGCCGTCGCCAATCACTCCTTCGTCCCAAGTAATGAGAATGAGTCCGTTATTGAGATAGGCGGCCGAATGCAAAAGGGTGGGCAGGTTTTGCGAGAGCCAAGTATCGCCTTGCTTGACCGGATTGTTTAAAGGGGCGGCCGAGTCGTGCATGTCGTTTATCAAATTCGGAGTAATAAAATTGTAGTGCGCGGTCGCGTGGTTGGCGAGGTCGGTCGCTAACTCCGTGAAGGGTCGCACGGAGACCGTGCAGGTGGCGCCGGCGTTGACTACGTCGTCGAAGAAAACGAACGGGTTATGCTTCGGAGCATAGGGATAACTGTTGGACGTGGGGCAGGTGGTACCCGTGATATTTTCCTGATAACTTTTCCAGGAAATGCCGGCGTTTTTTAGCTGGGTCACCAGATGGCTGGTGGTCGATTGGTGATTTTTTGAAGGCAGGTTGTCGTCGGTGATGCCGAAGGCCGTGCCGGCTTCGAGCCAGAGATAATTCGGCTCGCTCGGGTGAGTGCCGGGCGGGTTGTAATAGGTATCCGTGTAGGAAGCGATCGGCAGAAGAGTATTATTAATGTAGGGTGCATCCGCGCTTCCTTTGATGCTCGACCAGTCATGGTTCTCCATCAAAATAAGGAAGACCGAGCTGGAGGAATCGAGGCGGGCGGCGTCCAGGGAGGGCGCGGCTGCCGTGGCGTAGACGAGAGTAGCGGCGGCCAGAAGGTTGAAGTGCACCGACTATATTTACCGTAATGTGAGGGCGGTTCCATGGGAAACGCTCAGGAGGGAAATTGTGCCTCTCCTTCGATTTCCGCGTTGCCCAAACTGGCGCCATACTTCAGAACGGTAATGGCGAATGAACGAGCGTTACTTCGAAGATCTGCTGCCCGGCGCACGCTTTGAGTCGGAGTGGCTGCCCGTGAACGAGCAGCAGCTCGTGGAGTTTGCCTGCAAGTTTGATCCGCAGATGTTTCACCTCGACCGGGCTGGGGCGGAGCGGAGCATTTTTAAGGGTTTGGTGGCGAGTGGCTGGCATACCGCCGCCATGACCATGCGTTTATTCGTGCAGACCATGAACTTTGCACAAGGCGCAATCGGACTGGGGGTGGACGAACTGCGTTGGCCCCAAGCGGTGCGGCCTGGTGATAAGCTGCGCGTGGAATCGGAGATTATGGAAGCGCGGCTTTCGCGCTCGAAACCGAAACACGGCATCATCCGGCTACGGAACGTGACGACCAATCAACGCGGGGAGATCGTGCAAAGCATGTTTGCGCATGCGTTGGTACCCCGGCGGGCAGGGGGTGGGGACTCGTGAATGGTGAATTTTTGCAGGGAAGCCGTTAGCTTCCATGGGGAGGCAGCGCATTCCCCTGCAGCGGAAGTGCGAAGTTGCGTCTGCTTTACCGGCTGAGCAGTTTCATCATGGCCTCGGGGTAGCGCGAACCGGCGAAGGCGTCGGACGGTGCAGCCTGGTCGATGAGCGCGAGATCTTCGATGGTCAAAATCACCTCGAGCGAGTCGAGATTTTCCTGGAGATATTTACGGCGTTTGGTTCCCGGGATGGGGACGATGTTGTTGCCCTTGGCCAGCACCCAGGCGAGGGCGAGCTGGGCGGGGGTGCAGTGCTTTTCGCGGGCGATTTCCTCGACCCGTTTTACGAGATCCAGATTGTGCTGAAAATTTTCGCCCTGAAATCGCGGTGTCGTTAGCCGATAGTCTTTCTCCGCCAGGTCCTGCGGTTTCTGGATTTTTCCGGTCAAGAATCCGCGCCCCAGCGGGCTGTAGGGCACGAACCCGATGCCGAGCTCCTGGCAGACGGGCAAGACGTCGCTTTCCGGACCGCGCGTCCAAAGAGAATATTCCGACTGCAAAGCCGTGATCGGATGAACCGCATGAGCCCGGCGAATGGTTTCCACGTTCGCTTCGGAGAGTCCGAGAAAGCGCACTTTACCCTCGCGCACCAGCTCGGCCATGGCGCCAACCGTTTCTTCGATCGGCGTATCGGGATCAACCCGGTGCTGGTAGTAAAGATCGATGCATTCGACGTTCAGGCGGCGCAGACTTCCTTCGCAGGACGCGCGCACGTAGTCTGGTTTGCCGTTGATTCCGCGATAGCCAGGCTGATCAGGATTGCGCACGATTCCGAACTTTGTCGCGATAACAATGTTCTCGCGATGAGATTGCAAGGCGCGCCCGAGGAGTTCCTCGTTAGTGTGCGGGCCATACATGTCGGCGGTGTCGAAAAATGTGACGTCCGACTCGAGCGCGCGATGAATGGTGGCGAGCGATTCCTCCTCATTGCGGCCCTCGTAGAAATCGGACATGCCCATGCAGCCGAGGCCCAAGGCGGAAACGACCGGGCCGCCGCGTCCCAGTTTGCGCTGTTTCATGTTTGCCCGACCCAGGTGCGCGGAGCGACTTCCTCCCATCGATCACGAATCGCCGCAAACTCGCCTTCGGGGAAAGCGCCCGCCGCTAGCATGCGGGCATTTTCCTCCCAACGTTCGGGTTTGGTTGTACCGACGATGGCGGTGTGCAGGCCGGGAACTCCCAGAGTAAAGCGCAAAGCCATGGAGAGGGTGGCGGCCAGGTTGGCCGATTGATCCATGTGCTGGAGAAATGGATAATTCAGCTTGGATAGGCGCTGCCAGTATTCGTGGTGATAGGGATCGATCGGTTTGTGGCCTGTCTTCCAAGCCACATTGGCCACGGGACGTTTGGCAATCACGCCCAATTGCCGTTCGCGCGCCAGCGGCAGAGTCAGGTCGATTGCTTCCTGGTCGGCGATATTGACGGATGTCTGCAGAGTATCGAAGGCTCCGCATTCGACCGCGTAATGCGCGGCCCGGCTATCGCCGCTGTAGCCAATGTAGCGAGTCTGCCCGCGGTCGCGCGCGTTTTGCAGCGCGGCGATGGCGTCCCCTTTGCGCAGCTCTGATTCGGAACAGCTGTGCAGCTGCACAATATCGATATGATCGGTCTGCAACCGCTGCAAGCTTCGCTCGATGCTTTTCTGAATCGAATCGGGCGACCAGTTGGCGCCGCTTTCCGCGCCGTTGGGATGCCCGCATTTGGTAAACAAATAAAAATCTTTGCGCCGATGACCGACGGCCTGGCCGATTAATTCTTCACTGCCGCGATAACATTCGGCCGTGTCGATCACGTTTAATCCGGCGTCGAGTGCGCCTTTGAGCAAGGCTTCGACAGTGGCGGCGGAGGCGTTTTGAAATCCGATCTCGGCTCCACCGAAACCGAGGATCGACACCTCCATATCTGTCTTGCCGAGGCGTCGTTTTTCCATGGAGTCAAAGGCTAGGAGAAAATCGCCGGCATGTCATCTCTTAGGTGGCATCGGCTTCCAGCCGATATGCCCCCGCTCATCGGCATGATGCCGAAACCACTGTCCGGACCGCAGCGCGACGCCGCTACCGCAGGATGAGGCGCGTTTGGCCGGTGCCGCGCTCTATTTGGCCGATGCGTTTCGCGCGCAGGAGGGTGGCCGTCCTTTTGGCATGCTCTTCCGCCACGATGGCGACCATGCCGATGCCCATGTTGAAAACCTGATACATCTCGGTTGGATCGATCCTGCCGTTGTTCTGGAGGAATTGAAAGATTCCCGGAACGCGCCAGCGCGACGTTTCGATGACAGCGTCGCAATTTTTCGGGAGGACGCGCGGGAGGTTATCGATCAGGCCGCCGCCCGTGATATGGGCGAGACCCTTCAGGATTCCGGGAGCGAGCCGGGCGAGGAGCGGTTGATAGTTTCGGTGCACGCGCAACAACTCGCGACCCAGCGTGACCCGTGAGCCGGGCAGGCGGGAGCCCGGTTTTAATCGCATCTGGTCGAACAAGATCTTGCGTGCCAGCGAGTATCCGTTGGTGTGAAGACCATTGGAGGCGAGGCCTAACAAGACGTCCCCCGGCCGGATTTTTCGGCCATCGATAATTTTCAGACGATCGACCAAGCCGACGATGCTACCAGCGAGATCGTATTCGCCTTTGCCATAGAGGCCGGGCATTTGCGCCGTCTCGCCCCCGATGAGGGCGCAACCAGCCGCGCGACAAGCGCGCGAGAATCCGCCGAGGAGTTGATGAAAGACCCGGGGCGAAAGTTTTGCGCAGCCAATGTAATCGAGAAAAAATAGCGGGCGGGCCCCGACCACGGCGATGTCGTTAACGCAATGGTTCACCAGATCGGCGCCCACCGTGTCGTGCTGATCGAGCGCAAAGGCGACTTTTAATTTGGTCCCGACACCATCGACACTGGCCACCAGGACGGGGTCGCGCATACCTCCGAACTGAGCGCGAAAGAGGCCGCCGAATCCGCCAATTTTGCCCAACACCTCTGGTCCATGCGTTCGCCTAACGAGTTGCTGGATGCCGCCCTTGAGACGATTGCCCAAATCGACATCGACCCCGGCGGCAGCGTATGCTTTTTGCTTTTGTGTCATTTCCGGCGCTGGTAGGGCAGTTCACCGAACCGCCCGGGCGATTGGGTCAGGCGCCCCTGCCTGTTACTTCAAATCCCCAAAGAGACTGGGGTGCGCTTCGTCCTCGGCCAGGGCGTGAGCCCGTTGTTCGCGTTTTTCCATGATGAATTTGTCGAGAGCCGGGTTGACCGGCAGGGGATAATTCCCGGTGAAACAGGCGAGACAAAATTCGTTCATGGGTCGCCCAGTAGCCCGCACCATGCCTTCCACGTCGAGGTAACCGAGGCTGTCGACTCCCAGATATTTACAGATGTCCGGCATGGTCATCTGGTTGGCGATCAACTTGTCCGGGTCCGGAAAATCGATGCCGTAATGACAGGCGAAACGGTGGGGCGGACAGCTTACCCGCATATGCACTTCGCGGGCACCCGCCTCCCGCAAGTTGACCACGCGGGCCCGGGCCGTGGTGCCGCGTACGATCGAATCGTCCACCACGACCACGCGTTTGCCCGCCACCATTTCCTTGATCAGATTTAGTTTCACCCGCACGTCGAAATCGCGAATGAGCTGACTGGGCTGCAGAAAGGTCCTTCCGATGTAGTGATTACGGACAAAGGCGTGCTCGTACGGTATGTTCAGTTCCTCGGCAAAACCGAGCGCCGCGTAATTGCCCGAATCGGGCACCGGCACCACGATGTCCGCTTCCACCGGGTACTTGCGGGCCAGTTCGCGGCCCATCTCGGTGCGCACTTTGGCTACGTTGACGCCGCCGATGATGCTGTCCGGGCGCGAAAAATAGACATATTCAAACATGCAGAAGGCGGGCTGCTCATCGCGGAAGGGATACTCGGAACGCAGCCCGTTTTCATCGATGATCAGCACTTCGCCCGGCTCGATCTCGCGGATGAACTCGGCGTGGATGAGATCAAAGGCGCAGGTTTCTGAGGCCAGAATGTAGGCGCCATCGAGTTTACCGAGGGCGAGGGGACGCCAGCCAAACGGATCGCGCACCGCGATCAGTTCACGCTCGCTCATGATCAAAAGGGAAAAAGCGCCCTGAATGCGACGTAAGGCGCCGAGGACATTGTTCCCGTTATCAGAAGGTTGAGCCAACAGGTGGAGGATGATTTCGCTATCGGCGGTCGTTTGAAAAATAGAGCCTTTGCGTTCCAATTCATCGCGCAGGACATCGGCATTCGTAAGATTTCCATTGTGGGCAATGCCCATCTGGCCGCGCACGCAATCAACCACGAAGGGTTGCGCGTTTTTGATCGTGCTCGTGCCGGTGGTGGAATAGCGGGTGTGACCAAGCGCCCGACTACCTTTCAGTTTTTCCAGTTCGGTCTGGCCGAAAACCTGCGAGACCAAACCCATATCCTTGTGAATGGCGAAGGAAGTGCCGGGACCGTTGCTCGTGACAATGCCGGCGCTTTCCTGGCCGCGATGCTGGAGCGCGAAGAGTCCGTAGTAGGTGAGGACGGCGGCGTTCGGATGGCCGAACACACCGAAGAGACCGCATTCGTGCTGAGGAAAGCATTCGGCCACGGATGGCTCGTGCCCATCCCTGTCATGAGGAGAAATCACACCGAATCATCCACCACTTTGCCCACCATTCAATTGAGCAGATTGAGTCATTGCCGGAATGAAGAATTCGGAAGCCAATTTTATCCTGCTTTCCTTGCGACGGCGCGAGCGGATCACGCAAGCGCAATGAGGTCGTTCTTTCTGTAGGGGAAGCTGCCAGCTTCCCTTACGGACCTGACTGGCGGACTCCGCCTCCTTATAAACTGGGGAGACGTTGGCCCGTGGAATCACTGGCCAGGGCCCGGCTGATCGCATTCCACCATTGATCGTGGAGCTGGGCAACGGGCCACGCAAAAACCCTGGCGTTGATGCGAATCGACAGATCGTTTCCTGAAACTGTGCCGATTTGGCAGGCCGAGACACCGGAGTCGCCAAGGCTTATCAAAACGTTCTCCGCGTCCTGTGAGGCGACCGAAATGATGATGCGCGAGTGCGCTTCATTAAAGAGTGTAGCGGCTTCGCTGAGCGAAGAGTGCGCGTCGTCCGCAGGGCGGCGGCTACAGGCATCGAGATCGATCTCCGCTCCGAGTTGGGCGTCTGGATTGAAACAACATTCAGACAGAGCGACGGCCAGCCCGCCTTCACTGCAATCGTGCGCGCTTCTAACCAAGCCTGCCTGAATTGATTCCCGGACTGCGTTTTGCACGGCAATTTCCTGAGGTAAATCGATGCGCGGGACCGGCCCCTGTTTGAGACCGTGGCAGACTTTGAGAAAGCGCGACGCTCCCAGGCCAGGGGCAGGGCCCCCGACCGCCGGGGCGACGAGAATGATCGCGTCGCCGACCTGCTTGAACCATTGCGTGGTGATGTGCGACTCATCGGCGATGAGGCCGACCATGCCGACCGTTGGAGTCGGATCGACCACGCCCGCCGGACTCTCATTGTAGAGAGAGACGTTTCCGCCCACGACGGGCGTGCCGAAAGCCCGGCAAGCCTCGGCCAGGCCTTCGACCGATTCGCGCAGCTGCCAGAAGTTTTCCGGTTTGTAGGGATTGCCGAAATTCAGATTGTCGGTCACGGCCAGGGGACGAGCCCCTGAACAGGTGAGATTGCGAGCCGCTTCGGCCACGGCGATTTTGCCGCCTTCGCGCGGATCGAGCGCGCAGAAAAGTGAATTGCAATCCGTGGTGGCGGCCAGAATCTTGTTCGCGTATTTCACATGAAAGACGGCGGCATCGGAGCCTGGCCTAACGATAGTGCCGGTCCGCACGGTGTGATCATATTGGCGGTAGACCCAATTCTTGGAAGCGATGGTGGGATCGGCCAGAAGCTGGAGTAGAGAATCTTGCACCAAAGCCACCACTTCCACGGAGTTGGCGGCGGGGAGGCAAAGGGCTTTTAAGAAATCCGTCGCATCCTTGCTCTCCGTCGGGCCAGCCGGACCGCGGGCCTCGCGGGAATAGAGCGGTGCTTCGTCAGCCAATGGTTTGGCCGGGATTTCGGCGACGACCTTCCCGTGATCGAGCACGCGCATCATGCCGTCGTCCGTGACGCGTCCGATCTCGGCGCAGGGCACATCCCATTTTTCGAAAATCGCGCGCACCACGTTTTCACAACCGTGCCGGGCGATGATCAACATGCGTTCCTGCGACTCGCTCAAAAGAGTTTCGTAGGGTGTCATGCCTGTCTCGCGCTTCGGCACTTTGGCCAGATCGATTTCGACCCCGGTGCCGCCGCGGCTGGCGGTTTCGCAGGTGGAACAGGTCAATCCGGCAGCGCCCATATCCTGGATGCCGGCCACGACGTCGCGCGCCAGCAGTTCGAGACAGGCTTCGAGCAGTAGTTTTTCCTTGAACGGGTCGCCCACTTGCACGGCCGGACGATCTTCGCGGGATTCTTCTGTGAGTTCACGCGAGGCGAAAGCGGCGCCGGCCAGTCCGTCGCGTCCGGTTTCGGCGCCCACGTAGAAAACGGGATTGCCCACCCCGCGAGCCGCGCCCCGCGCCAGCTGCTCATGGCGCAGCACGCCGAGACAGAAGACATTTACGAGAGGATTGCCTTCGAAACTTTCGTCGAAATAAATTTCACCGCCGATCGTTGGAATGCCGATGCAGTTCCCGTAATGGGCGATGCCGGAAACGACGCCGGTGAAAAGGCGACGGTTGGAGGCGAGGTTTGGAGGTTGAGAGTTGAGGGTTGAGGGTTGAGAGATCGGCCCGAAGCGTAGCGAGTTGAGAGAGAATTCGGGGCGCGCTCCCATTGTGAAAATATCCCGGATGATGCCCCCCACGCCGGTGGCGGCTCCCTGGAATGGCTCAATCGCGCTGGGGTGATTGTGACTTTCCATCTTGAAGGCGATGGCCCACCCATCCCCGATGTCGACCACGCCGGCATTTTCTTCGCCGGCCTTGACCAGAATATTGGGACCAGTCGTGGGAAATTTTTTGAGTTCCTGACGCGAATTTTTATAGGAACAGTGCTCGCTCCACATGACCGAGAAGATGCCGAGCTCGGTAAAGTTCGGATCGCGTCCGAGGATTCTTTGAATCCGCTCAAATTCATCCGGAGTGAGTCCATGCTTGGCCACGAGTTCGGGAGTAAGGGCGGGCTCGGTGGTCGCAATGGGCATGGAAAGGGACGGTAGCGAATCCGTTCCGGCCCTCAATCTCACAAATCAAGAAATTGAGTCGAATAGGCGCGGCCCCGTCAGAGTCCAAATAGACCACACGCGGCTGGTCTGAGACACAGCCGGACGTTTCCTGAATTACGAAGCGTCAATGGCAGGTTAACAATACAACAGAGGGAATTATGATGAAGAATGTAATAATCGCGCTGGCTTGCGCGCTGGCCGCACCGCTGGCCTTTGGGCAAACGAGTACAACGACTGAGGAAACAACCACGACGGTGCCGGTGACGACAACCGTCCCGGTGACGCGCACAACGGAAACGACGACCACGGCCGTTGTGCCAGTGACCCGGAGCAGTGAAACGACCACGACCACGACGGCGGTGGCTCCGGTCGCCCGGACGAGGGAAACCACTACGACCACCACTTATACCGATGGAACGGTTTCCACGTTTGAGCCGGGCAAAACGATTGTGGTCCGCCGCACGGGCGTGACAGATCCGGTCAGCTACACGCTGGGCAAGACGGTTCGCTACGTCAATAAGGCCGGCCGAGAGATCAAAGAGCACACGATCCGTCCGGGTGCGCGTGTGCATGTCTATTATGACGGGGCTGGTCAGACACAGGTCGTGAGCCGCGTGGTAGTGGATGATGACTAGAATTTAGAGGCGACCTGGTCGCTTTTGGGTGAAGCCGCAGGCTGCCAAGCCTGCGGCTTTCATTCTTTTGGCGGGGTTGATTTTCGGACCCAAATCGAAGACGCTTGGACGTGGCCTTTGATTTAAAAGAGATGATTGCCGCCCGTCTGGGCGAGAACTACGACCTGCACGAGCGGCACATCAACCGGACCCTGGTGGCGGCGCAACGCGTCATCGGGTTCGACAAGGTCTATGCGCGCGCGGAAGGCGCCTACCTTTATGACATGGATAACGCCGCTTACCTCGATTTCCTGAGCGGCTACAGTGTCTTCAATATCGGGCGCAACCACCCTGTCGTAAAAAAAGCCATCCGCGACGTGCTGGACCTCGATCTGCCGAACATGGTCCAGATGGACTGCTCGCTTCTCAGCGGTTTGCTGGCCGAAGCCATTACCCGGCGAACCCCGCCGCATCTCGACGCGGTTTTCTTCTGCAACTCCGGCACGGAAGCGACGGAGGGCGCGCTCAAGTTC
>JBBRQE010000041.1:0-23702 GCA_038226905.1 Chthoniobacterales bacterium
GATGGTAAGGTCGATTAATTTGATCCCGACAAAGGGAGCAATGATCCCCCCCAGTCCGTAGACGATCAGGTTGCGCACGAGGATTTGGGCGGCGCCCACGGCGCGGTATTTTACGCCAGCGAGGGCCAGGGGGATGAGCGCGATGATGATAAGAGCGTTAAAGATGACGGCACTGAGGATGGCGCTCTCCGGCGAATGCAAGCGCATGACATTGAGCGAAGCGAGGGGTCCCTGAGCCGCGCCTTGGGCGAGATAAAGTGAGCCGAACATGGCTGGAAGGATGGCAAAATATTTGGCTACGTCGTTAGCGATGCTGAACGTCGTGAGCGCGCCGCGGGTCATCAGAAGTTGTTTCCCAATTTCTACAATCTGAATCAGCTTGGTCGGGTTGCTGTCGAGATCGACCATATTGCCGGCTTCGCGGGCTGCCTGCGTGCCGGTGTTCATGGCCACGCCCACATCTGCCTGGGCCAGAGCGGGTGCATCATTCGTTCCGTCACCGGTCATGGCCACAAGCCGCCCCTGGGCCTGTTCGTCGCGAATGCGCTGCAGTTTGTCTTCCGGGGTGGCTTGCGCCATGAAATCGTCCACCCCGGCTTCAGCCGCGATGGCGCTGGCTGTTAGTGGATTATCACCGGTTATCATGACGGTGCGGATCCCCATCTTGCGCAACTGCGCGAAGCGTTCCTTAATGCCGCCTTTCACAACATCTTTGAGTTCGACGACTCCAAGCGTCGTCATCTCCGCCGCTACTACCAGGGGCGTTCCTCCCCGGCGGGAAATTTCTTCAACCACTCTGGTAACGGCTTGCGGGAAAACACCCCCCGACGATTCGACAAAGGTCCGAATAGATTCGGCCGCCCCCTTGCGCACTCTGGAGGTGGGTTGCGTCTCTGTCGCCCGAAGGTCGACGCCGCTCATGCGTGTTTGAGCCGAAAAGGGCACGAAAGTGGCATGGAGTTCGTGCATCTCGCGAGCGCGCAGGTCGAATTTCTCCTTGGCCAGCACGACGATGGAGCGGCCTTCCGGTGTCTCGTCGGCCAGAGAACTGAATTGAGCCGAGGCAGCCAGGTCATTCTCCGAAACGCCGGGGGCAGGGTGGAAGGCCACAGCCATGCGATTACCCAGCGTGATCGTGCCCGTCTTATCGAGAAGAAGGACGTCGATGTCGCCGGCCGCCTCGACCGCGCGTCCGCTCGTGGCCAGCACATTGTGCCTAACCAGTCGATCGATCCCGCTAATGCCGATGGCGCTGAGGAGTCCTCCGATGGTTGTGGGGATGAGACATACGAGCAAAGCCACCAAGACCGGAATGCTGACATTAACCGCGCCGGTTTGTCCGGCGGCCGTTTCGCTATAGTGGGCAAAGGCCGGCAGAGTAAAGACGGCCAGGATGAAGAGAGCCGTCAGGCTAACGAGCAGAATACTCAAGGCAATTTCATTAGGTGTTTTTTGGCGACGCGCCCCTTCCACCAGTCCGATCATGCGATCAATAAACGTGTTTCCCTGTTCACTGGTGATGCGGACGACGATGCGATCGCTCAGCACGCGCGTCCCGCCCGTCACGGCACTCCGATCGCCTCCGCTCTCCCGAATGACGGGAGCCGATTCGCCCGTGATGGCGGACTCGTCCACGCTGGCGATGCCTTCGATCACTTCTCCGTCGCCGGGAAGGATATCGTTGGCTTCGCAGACAATGAGGTCGCCCTTTCGCAAGGTGCTGGCCGGCGTTTTCTCTTCGCGACCCTGGCTGATCCGGCGCGCCATGGTGGCCGTGCGCATGCGACGCAAGGCTTCCGCCTGGGCCTTGCCGCGTCCCTCCGCCATGGCCTCCGCGAAATTGGCAAAGAGTAGGGTGAACCAAAGCCACAGCGTGATTTGAAAGTTAAAGCTGCTGAAGTGTGCGGCGGTGATGGCTGAGGTCCAAAAGGCGCCAAGCAACACGACGAACATAACCGGACTGCGCCACTGCACGCGCGGATCGAGTTTCCTGAACGATTCGACGAAGGCGGGACGGATTAACTGCGGATCGAAGATGGACGATTGCGCTCGAGTACTCATTTAGAATGTCCTCCCGGCTTGCATCAGGAAGTGCTCAACGATGGGACCGAGGGAGAGGACGGGAAGAAAGGTGAGCGCTCCCACGATCAGCACGACGCAGATCAGCAAGATCGTGAAAACGATTCCGTTAGTCGGGAAGGTACCGCTCGAAGGAGGCGCGGTTTTTTTACGAGCCAGGCTGCCCGCGATGGCCAGGACCGGCACGATGATGGCGAAGCGCCCGACCAACATGGTTAGGGCGAGTATGTAATTATACCAGTCCGTGTTGGCGTTAAGGCCGGCGAAAGCGCTCCCGTTGTTGGCCGCCGCGGAAGCGAAAGCGTAAATCACCTCGCTCAGTCCGTGCGGACCCGCGTTGTTCAAACTGTTCAAGGCCGCCGGATACATCATGGTGAGAGCACTTGCGCAGAGAATCATGACCGCAGGAGAAAGCACGGCCACCACGGCCCACGTGATCTCGTGTGCTTCAATTTTTTTTCCGAGATATTCGGGGGTTCGCCCGACCATTAACCCGGCGATGAAGACGGTGAGCAGAACAAACATGAGCATTCCGTAGAACCCCGCCCCGACGCCGCCGAAGATCACTTCTCCCAACATCATGTTAATCAGGGTGACCAGGCCTCCGAGGGGGGAAAGGGAATCGTGCATCATGTTGACGGCCCCGCAGGAAGCGTCGGTCGTCACGGTCGTGAAAAGAGCGGAATTGAACTGGCCGAAGCGAACTTCCTTGCCTTCGAGCGATCCAGTGGTTAGGCCAAGGGCTGGATTTGGCTGCAATTCTGCCCACCAAAGGGTGGCCAGGCCAGCCAGGAAGAAGAGAAACATGGCGGCCCAGATGGCCCAGCCCTGGCGGCGATCGCCCGCCATTACGCCAAACATATAGACGAGGGCGGAGCC
Organism: Chthoniobacterales bacterium; assembly: GCA_038226905.1. Classification (GTDB taxonomy): domain Bacteria; phylum Verrucomicrobiota; class Verrucomicrobiia; order Chthoniobacterales; family UBA10450; genus JBBRDU01. The sequence goes on from JBBRQE010000041.1 coordinate 2,959, forward strand.
GATTCCGAAGATGACGAAGACTTCGATGAAATTGGTCAGGGGCGTCGGGTTTTCGAAGGGATGGGCGCTGTTCTGCCCGAGGAATCCACCGCCGTTCGTGCCCAATTGTTTGATGGCGATCTGCGATGCGATCGGTCCGAGCGGAATCTGCTGGGGGGCTCCTTCCATGGTCGTGGCCGTCGGGTAGGCGTCCAAGGTCTGCACGACTCCCTGTTGCATAAGCGGAAGCGCGACGAGAAAGGACAAAGGCAACAGGAGATAGAGTGTGCCGCGCGTGAGGTCCGTCCAAAAATTCCCGATGCCTTCCGCTTGCTTGCGGATGAGGCCGCGCGCCAGGGCCAAGGCAACGGCGATGCCGGTCGCCGCGCTCACAAAATTATGCACGGCCAGACCGGCCATCTGCGTGAAGTAACTCATGGTGGCTTCCCCAGCGTAAGCCTGCCAATTGGTATTGGTCATGAAGCTGACGGCCGTGTTGAAAGCGAGTGCCCACGAAACGTTGGGCAAGTGCTGCGGGTTAAGGGGCAGCCAGGCCTGGGTCAATTCCATGCCGAGCAAGACCACGGCGCCCGCTACGTTGAAAATCAGAAGGGCAATCGCGTAGGCGGTCCACGACATCTCCTGCCTGGCGTCGATGCCGGAGAGTTTGTAGATCAGGCGTTCAACCGGTCCAAGAATGGTGGAGAGCAGATGACGTTCACCGGCGAAGACGCGCGCCATGAAACGGCCAAGAGGCGGTGTGATGGCCAGCAGGCAGATCACAAACACCCCCAGTTGACCCAAATCGCGTCCGTTCACGGAAGCAGTGTGAAGCGGTAGCGAGAGGAGAGTTAATTAAACGAGACAGCTAATGCATTAAAATTTCGTTAACGCGCGGGCCACGGGAGCTCAGGGTTGGAGATGCCGTCTTAGCCGAAGCCTGTGTGGGAAACGAGCAAAAAGGGTGAAAGGTCGGCCATACCGAATTCCAAACTCGCAATTCCGTCCGGCAAATTTCATGTTAGCGCATGGCGGACGCTCTCACTCCGATGATGCAGCAGTACCAGAGGCTGCGGCGGAGCATTCCGGCTGACACGTTTCTTTTGTTTCGGCTGGGCGATTTTTACGAGCTGTTTTTTGAGGACGCCAAGGAAGCGTCCACTCTCCTGAATGTCGCGCTGACCAAACGTAACGGGGTTCCCATGTGCGGCATGCCGTATCACGCCGCTCCCATTTATATCGCCAAGTTAATCAAAGCGGGCCGGCGCGTGGCTGTTTGCGATCAAACCAGCGAACCACAACCGGGTAAAATCGTTTCTCGCGATATTACACAGATCATCACGGCCGGGACGGTCAGCGAGTTAAATTTGCTGGAGTCGAAAAAAGCCAACTACCTGGGGGCCGTCTGCGCCAATAATAATTCATTCGGGTTCGCCTATGCCGATTTAAGCACGGGTGAATTCCGGCTGACCCAGGTGGCGGATAAGCAGTTGCTCCTGAATGCCCTCGCGCGAGTCGCGCCCGCCGAGTTACTGATCAGCGAAGAACAACGCGAGCAATTCACCGAACTGTCCACCGCCATCGCTTACGACAGCTACGCCTTCCTGCCCGAGCAGAGTTCCTTCACCCTGTGTGAGCACTTCAAGACGAAATCGCTCGACGGATTCGGTTGCGCCGCGATGCCGGCAGCGGTGGGGGCGGCCGGCGGCATCGTGCATTATTTAAAGCACCAGCTACGACGAAAGATCGACCACCTCACATCGCTGCGGTTTGAAACATCCGCCGAACACGTGGCGCTCGACGTGTCCACTCAGCAAAACCTCGAGTTGGTGGAGAGCCGCGGCAGCGGTGATACCAGTCTTCTTTCCGTGCTGGATCGAACAGTGACGCCAATGGGCGCCCGAAAACTGCGGGCTTGGGTCTTGCAGCCGTTGCGCGATCTGACCGAACTGAACTGTCGCCAGCAATTGATCGCGGATCTTCTGCACGAATCCGATTTGCTCGGCGCCGTCCGGACCGAATTGAAACTCATTCGCGATTTCGAGCGCGCGCTCGGCCGGCTGAGTCAGGCCTCCGGGAACGCTCGCGATCTCTCGGCCCTGAGAACGTCGCTCGACCAGATCCCCCTGCTAAAAGCGGAGTTGGGCAGGTTGATTGAGCGTATTGAATTTGGGAAAAGTCGCGTCGACCTCCAGCCGGCGGATGGAGTAATAGGAGGCAGAAGCCTGTGCCACCAGGTGCAGAGCGAAATCCAGGAAATGCCGGAATTGGCTGCCCGCCTGGCCAGCGCGATTGTGGACGAACCGCCCATGCCTTTGAAAGAAGGCGGGATTTTCCGCGACGGATACGATCCCGACCTCGACGAACTCCGCGACGCTTCAAGGGAAGGCAAGAAGTGGATAAGCGACTTGCAGGAACGCGAGATCGTCGCCACGGGCATAAAATCGTTGAAGGTCCGGTTCAACTCGGTCTTCGGTTATTTTATTGAGATCACGAAGTCGAATCTGTCCGGCGTACCCGTCCATTACACGCGCAAACAAACGACCGTCGGGGGCGAGCGCTTTATCACGCCGGAGTTAAAAGAGATGGAGGCCAAGATTCTGGGGGCGGACGAACGGGCCCGCCATCTGGAGTATCAACTCTTTCAGAAACTGCGGGAGGAGACCCTGCGGGAAATTGCGCCCATCCAGACGACGGCCGCGGCTATCGCCACACTGGATGCGGCATGCGCCCTGGCTGAGACGGCCCGCCTCTTTCATTACTGCCGGCCGGTCTTGACCGATGGGCTGCGCCTCATTATTCGGGATGGTCGTCACCCCGTGCTCGACCAGACTTTGGTTGAAGAGAAGTTCGTGCCTAACGATACCGAGCTGGACGGCGACAAGATCCGCCTGGCCATCATCACGGGACCGAATATGGCGGGCAAATCGACTTACATTCGCCAGGTGGCTTTGATCGTTCTGATGGCGCAGATCGGCAGTTTCGTGCCGGCGGCCAGTGCGGAAATCGGACTGGTCGATCGGATTTTCACGCGAGTGGGAGCCAATGACGATCTCTCCCGCGGGCAGTCGACTTTCATGGTCGAGATGAATGAGACGGCCAACATCGTAAATAACGCGACCGCGCGCAGTCTCGTTATTCTGGACGAAATCGGCCGGGGCACTTCCACCTTCGACGGCTTGTCCATCGCCTGGAGCGTGGCGGAGTTTTTACATGACACGATCAAGGCGCGCACGCTCTTTGCCACGCATTACCACGAATTGACCAAGCTGGCCGAGAAGCGCAGCGGCGTCTGCAACCTGAACGTGGCCGTGCGGGAATGGAACGAGCAGATCATCTTTCTGCGCAAGATCGTGCCGGGCGGCGCGGACCGAAGTTATGGAATTCAGGTGGCGCGGCTGGCCGGGTTACCCAAGAACGTTCTGGAGCGAGCCCGGGAAATTCTGGCGCATCTGGAAAAGCCGGATGACGCCACGACCGCGCCTTCCGCGAGCCGAAAGAAGAAAATGAAGCCAGGAATGCCGACGGCGGAGAAGCCCCAGATGGATTTGCTATGGTAGGACGCGGCGCACGTTATGGGCGAGGGAGAGCTGGACGGATGGCTCATCTGCCGAGTGGACGGCGCAGCGCACCCCTCCATTTTGTGATGACGCTGCCGTGGAATCAATTATAAGTAGAAACGAGGCAACAAGGATGGCGGTAAAAACAGAGAAAGAATTAAGCGACGACCAGCGGGCGCATTGGCTCAAGGCCGTGGCGGCCATCGAGCTCAGGAATTTCGGCTACGCCATTTCTCTTTTGCAGGGGATTCTCCGGCAGGCCCCAGAATTTTTGACTGGCCGGCAATTGCTGCGCCGCACCGAAGTGACCCGGTTGAAGGCGGCCAAGAAAAGCTTTTTTAGCATCTCGTCTGCTCCGCTCGCCGTCTTGAAAGCAAAGGGAGAGGTAAAGAAGGATCCGAAACGCGCCATCGAGCTGGTGGAAAAAGTGCTGGAAGATGAGCCGTATAACCGCCAGGCCAACCTTGCGCTCAAGGAAGCGGCCGTGGCGGCCGGTTGGCCGGAAATCGGAGTATTCGCCCTGCGGACCCTGCTGGAGGAACACCCCCGCGACGTAAAACTGTTGCACGAATTGGGTCGCCTTTATCACGACATGACTCTGAGTAACGAAGAGGTCGAAATTTATAATCGCATCGTCGAAATCGAACCGCTCGATACCGACGCCCTGCGCATGGGGAAGGATGCGTCGGCTCGCGCTTCCATGACGAGCGGGGGATGGACGCAGGCGGAGAGCTATCGGGACCTGATCAAGGACAAGGGCCTGGCGGAATCGCTGGAGCAGCAGGGACGTATGAAATCAACGGGCGACTCGCTCGACCAGCAGATCGCGGAAGCCTACGAACGGCACCAGGCGGATCCGCAAAGCGTCGACCTGGCGCGCAAGCTCGGAGCGTTAAATGAAGAGAAGAATGACGTGGAGTCGGCCGTCGCCTGGTACCAGTATGCCGTCGACCTAACGAATGGGACCGACGCCGGGCTGGTCCGCCGCGTTTCCGACCTGAAGATGCGCCGGTCGGAACAGGATATCGCGGACCTGGAAGCCCTCCTGGCAGGTCACGCCCCCGACGATGAATCTTACGCGCCACAGGTGGAAGCGCTGCGGGTAGCCCGGGAAAATCGTGCCGCGCTCCTAATCGACGGGGCGCGCAAACGGGTGGAACGGAATCCGACGGATTTACAGTTACGGTTTGAATTGGGTGAGCAATTGGTGGCGGCTGGTCAGTTCCGGGATGCTTTACCTGAATTGCAGCGGGCCCGGCAGAATCCCAACGCACGCTTGAAAGCGATGAACCTGTTGGGCCGTTGTTATCTCGAGCTGGGGATGATGGACCTGGCCATGAAACAACTGGAGGACGCCTCCCGCGAAATCGTCTCGATGGATGCGATGAAGAAGGAGATCGTTTACAACCTCGGGTTGGTTTACGAGAAAATGGGAGAACGCGAAAAATCGCTGGCCTGTATGAAGCAGCTTTACGAGGCGGACTATGGTTACCGGGATGTGGCAGTCCGCGTGGAAAGCTCCTACGGTCAGGGCGCGCCACCCGCCTGAACGTCCCCTCTGCCCCAAGGTCGTGCGACGGGCAGGCAAAATCCCTGTCCAACAGACTCAGGCGATGGCTCACGTCCAATTCCGGACGACCATGCGAATCTTAACTGCCGGGATATCCGGCGAACTCAAACCAAAGACATTTATGAATAACAAAATCACTGTAGTCACACGCTGTAGCGTTGCCCTCGTCGGGCTTGCCGTTATCACGCTGGCGGGCACCGCTTCGGCGGAAAAGGATAAGGCCCAAACATCTGCGTCCGGCAAAAGCGCCTCGACTCTCAGCGCCAAGGATAAGCGCTTCATCAACGAGGCAGCCAAAGGGGGCATGATGGAAGTGGAGGGCGGGAAAATGGCGGCCCAAAATGGCAAGCATCCCGACGTTAAAAAATTCGGCAATCGCATGGTAGCCGATCATTCCAAGGCCAACGCCGAATTGAAAACAATCGCTTCTTCCAAGGGCGCCCAACTTCCCGCCGGCATTGCGGCTCCCAAGTGGACGAACGACAAGAAATACGTCGATATGATGGTGAAGGATCACGAGAAAGACCTGTCGGAGTTTCGGGCTGAAGCAAGTGGTGGGACCGACCCGGACTTGAAGAAATTCGCGGGTAAGACTTCGAAGGTGATCGAGAAGCACCTGCAGATGATTAAAGAGATTCAGGGCAAGCTGAAGTAGCTCTCTTGATTTGATCGAGACACGGCGCGCCTGAGAGGGCGCGCCGTGTTTTTTGCGGGTTGGGGAGAACGGCGCTCCTATCCCGCAGCAACCGCTTAGGTTTGCTGTAGGGGAAGGCGCTGCCTTCCCAGGGAAGCTGACAGCTTCCCCTACAAGTGGGAGGGGTGCGGGGTGTGGCCCGCCGTCCTGGAAGAACCGGCTTGCTTTTGCGGGAGCAACCGGAATCGTGGCCAGAGCGATGCGTAAGACGAAGATTATCTGCACGCTCGGGCCCGCCACCGAATCGACCGAAGTGCTGACCCGTTTGATGGAGGCGGGGGCGGATGTGCTGCGGCTGAACATGAGCCACGCTGAGCACGGATGGGTCCGTGAAATCGTTCCGCGCATTCGCGCCGTCTCGGCGAAGATCTCTCGGCCGGTGGCCATTTTGCTTGATACGCAAGGGCCCGCCATTCGAACGGGCGACCTCCAGACCAACTTGAAGTTAAAGCCGGGCGACATCCTGGAGTTCACCGTGCGCGGAGCCCGCAGTGAGGAGAAATACTCGGTGGATGTGAACTACGCGGGTCTCGTTAACGACATCAGTGTGGGCGATACCGTCCTGGTGGACAACGGGATGATGCGCATGGAGGTGCTCGAGAAAAAGCGGAACCGGATTCGTTGTCGCGTTATTACCCCGGGGACTCTCGGGTCGCGGCGACACATCAATCTTCCCGGCGTGCGAGTGAATTTACCTCCGTTAACGGAAAAAGATCTGGCTGACGTTGCTTTAGGGGCGGAATTGGCGGTCGATTTTGTCGCGCTTAGTTTCGTGCGTGAAGCCGCGGATATACGCGAACTGCGTCGCGTCCTGCACGAAAAGGGGAGCCAGGCCCGCATTATAGCCAAGATCGAGGATCAGTCGGCTGTGCGTTCTATCGAGGAAATCATCTTGGCGGCCGATGCCATTATGGTGGCGCGAGGCGATCTGGGCATTGAATGCCCGATGGAAGAGCTTCCCATTATTCAGCGACGCATTGTCAAAATGAGCGCTCGCCTGGGCAAGCCGGTGGTGGTGGCCACCCACATGTTGGAATCGATGATCTCCAATCCCATGCCGACTCGCGCTGAAATCACCGACGTGGCCAACGCCGTTTTCGAACAGGCGGATGCCATCATGTTGAGCGGCGAGACGAGCGTGGGACGTTATCCGGTCGAGTGTGTGCAGGTTCTAAACCGCGTGGCCTTACGCATCGAACGGAGCGGCGGGGCGGGCTTCGCCAAGGCCGCTCTGCTGGAGGACGATCGACAGAAAACGGTCGCTTCGGCCGTCGTCTTGGCCAACTCGCTGCGGCGCGCGCGCATCATTGTTTTTACGCGCCACGGTACCATGGCGGCAAATGTGTCGAACTTACGACCGGAACATGCCCCCATCTTCGCATTTACACCCAGCGAGGAGGTGCGAAGGCAACTGGCCATTTGCTGGGGGGTCTGCGCGGTGCGGTTAGACTTTACCGATGATCCCAATGCCACGATTGAAGGAGCCGAGAATTATCTCCGGCAAAAAAAACTGGCCAGTCCCGGTGATTCGTTAGTCATCATCAGCGACATTCTGGCGGAGGGCTCACGCTTTGACTGCGTCCAATTGCGCACGGCCAGGTAGGGGCGATTGACCCCAATCGCCCGCGGACCTTACTCGCGCCGCGCGCGGGTCCGGCGTGCGCGACGACTCCCTCTAAAACAAAACGCGCGGATGTTTCCATCCGCGCGTTCAAATCTGATTCCGTGGCGAGGCTAAGCTTCGACTGGAAGCTCGACGTCGACGGGGCGTTCTTTCTTGCCCAGAGCTCGGCGCAGTTTGGAAAGAGCGATGTTTTGCAACTGCCGGATGCGCTCGCGCGTCACTCCGAACTTTTTCCCGACCTCTTCGAGTGTCTTGGGTTTGCCGCCATCCAGGCCAAAACGCTGGAAGATGATCTTCTTCTCCCGATCGTCCAATACGTCGAGCAGTCCGCCCACCTCGTTGCGCAGATTCTTATCGCGCAAGAGTTCGAAAGGCGTCTGCGCATCTTCGTCGCCGACAATCTCGCCAAATTCCGTCGAGTCGTCGTCACTGATGGGAGCATCAAGCGACGCAGGTCGAATCGAAACCGTCTTGAGCTGCGAAACTTTTCCGCTGGCGATGCCGATTTCGTCGCCCAATTCTTCATCGGTGGGCTCGCGGCCCAGTTCCTCGCTCATTTGCAGGGAAACGCGGCGCATCTTCGAAATTTTGTCTACCAGATGAACGGGCAATCGGATCGTCTTACTCTGATTGGCCAGGGCGCGTTTGATCGACTGCTTGATCCACCAGGCGGCGTAAGTGCTGAGCTTGCCGCCCTTGGCCGGATCAAAGCGTTCCACGGCCTTCATGAGACCGATGTTGCCTTCCGAAATCAGGTCAAGCAGCGGCAGTCCGAGGTTAGCGTAATCGTGCGCAATCTTTACGACCAGACGCAGATTCGACCGGATCATTAAAGCTCGGGCTTCGCGGTCACCTTTCTTTATCTTCGCCGCCAGTTCAATCTCCTGGTCAGGGGTCAAGAGCGGGATCTGCCCGATCTCACGAAGGTAAATTTTTATTCCTGTATCGCTATCTTCAGCGGCCATATAACTTCTTTTCATCGAACGGTTTGAGGGGGGAGGTCGACCAAATATCCGCGCTGTTCGGTGCGGCGGATTTGTGCGACAGATTTAGTATCATTCTAAAAGTATTTAACAAGGTTAAATATTCGGGTTTCTGACAGTGGTTGGATGTGCGTTGTTCAATCTTTTCCAATGACGGATTCGGGCCGCGCCTAAGACGTATCGCTCTCCCAAATCAGTCCAAGCCCAACCGCCCCTACTACAATCGTAGCGCGGTTCCCCGCCGGCTCTCCGGTTCTGCGCAATCCGCAACCCGCAGCCAGTTGTGAAGTCCCTTTATACACTGAGCGTCCGAGTTTTGGGAACAACTATTTGCGGCTTCTCGCGGGGTTGCTTTTTTGCCACGCTGCCACCCCCATGCTAGCCAAGATCTACTCCGCCGCCGTTTACGGAGTCGATGCTTATGAGGTGGAAGTAGAGGTCAATGCCGGCCGTGGCGAAGTGGCCGTGGTTGTGGTCGGCCTTCCGGACGCAGCCGTGAAGGAGAGCAAGGATCGTGTGACGACGGCCGTGGCCAATAGCGGATACCGTTGGTCGCGCGGCCGCATGACCATCAATCTCGCTCCAGCCGACATTAAGAAGGAGGGCCCGAGCTTCGATCTGCCCATCGCTCTGGGAATGATCGCGGTCAGCGAGGATATCGACACCTTGCTTTTTGCCGACTTCAGTTTTGTGGGCGAGCTCGCTCTCGATGGCAGCGTGCGCGCCGTTAAGGGCGTTCTGCCGGTTGCCTTGGAAGCCCGCCGCCGCGGTAAGAAGGCCTTGTTCGTACCCGAGGCAAATGCGCGAGAGGCAGCCATGGTCGACAAGATCGATATCTATGGCGTACAGAATTTACGGCAAACTTTCGAGTTTTTGCGCGGGGCGCAATCTCTTACGCCGACGCGGGGCGATCTCACGGAGTTTTTCTCTGCCCACCAGGCTTACGACGTCGATTTCAGCGATGTGAAAGGCCAGGGCCATGTGAAGCGAGCCATCGAAGTGGCGGTAGCGGGCGGACACAATATCCTGATGGTGGGTCCGCCGGGATCCGGTAAATCGATGCTGTCGAAACGCATCGCCACCATCATCCCGCCGATGTCGCTCGAGGAAGCGATCGACACGACCAAGATCCACAGCATTGCCGGCCTCTTGAACGGGAAAAAGTCGTTCGTTTCGACACGTCCTTTTCGATCCCCTCACCATACCATCAGTGATATTGGACTTTTGGGCGGCGGGACTTTTCCCAACCCGGGCGAAGTGAGCCTGGCCCATAACGGTGTTCTTTTTCTCGATGAACTTCCGGAGTTCAAAAGATCCACCCTGGAAGTCATGCGCCAGCCTTTGGAAGACGGGCAGGTGACCGTCTCGCGGGCGGCGGGCAGCGTGACCTTTCCATCCGAGTTCATGCTGGTGGCCGCCATGAATCCCTGTCCGTGCGGATATTTTGGCGATCTCAAACGCGAATGCCGCTGTGGTCCCACCCAGGTCCAGAGATACCGCCAACGAATTTCCGGGCCCCTCCTGGATCGCATCGATTTGCACATTGAAGTGCCCGCCGTGGAGTATCGCGATGTGGCGAGCGAGCGGGTGGAAGAAAATTCAGCCGCCATTCGCCAGCGCATCGACGCGGCGCGGCAGCGTCAGCAGGATCGCTTCAGCCAGGATAGTAAAACAAACTGCAACGCACGCATGTCGCCCCGGCTGATGAAGGTGCACTGCAAACTGGAGGAAGATTCGCAGGAACTGATCAAAGTGGCGATGAACGAACTGAACTTGAGCGCACGAGCCTACGATCGCATCCTCAAAGTCTCCCGGACCGTCGCCGATCTCGCTTCGGCGGACGCGATTACCTCCGAACACGTGAGCGAAGCGATTCAATATCGCACCTTCGACCGCACCTTGTGGGTTTGAGGGATCGCTGGCCTAACGAGACTCGCGCAACGAGATAAGAAAAATGAACGAAGCCCGTCTGGTCGTCGTTGACCTGACGCGTCTTGTGCTTAAGCTTGCTGACATCAGATGAGAAAGAAAAATAGTCTGATTGGATGGTGGGCCGCAGGTCTGATCGTAATTGCCCTGGCCTGGTCGGCGCGCGCCGGCGAATTGTCGGAGAGCGACAAATTTTTCCTGGCCGGATACGAGAAGTTACGTCTGGCGCTGGTGGCGGATGATCTGGTCACGGCTAACAAAGCAGCGACTGAAATGAGCGATTCTGGCTTCGAAGTGCCGCGGAGCGAAACATTGGAGCGAGCCCGGGCTGCTTTCGCCACGGCGAGCGTGATCGCGATCAAGGAAGCATCCGGGCAGCGGGGCTATTACGTGATGCATTGTCCAATGCTGAATAAGGACTGGGTGCAGACATCGAAGACAGTCTCCAATCCGTATGGTGGAAAAGAGATGATTACCTGCGGCGAAGTCAAAAAGTAAGGGCCGTCGGCGGTTTTTTTCTTCTTCGACTGATTTGTCCAGGCTTGGTTTAGGGACGTCAAACACTCTGTGAAGCCGGACTAACCGGCGCGCTTAAGCGGACAGGATCGCCAGGGCTTCGGTCAGAGTCTGGCAGGTCACGATGCGCACGCTGCTGTCGTAGTGGAAGCGCGACATAATCTGCATCCCAATATCACGTCGCGGGTCGGGGATGACCCTAACGACTTCCGCCACACCCTTTTCCTGGCAAAGATCCATGACGCGTTCGATGAAGGGCGCGCAGCCCAGTTCCATGGAGACAAGATCGGAGAGGTTGGCCAGCAGGCGGAAGCCGGACTGAAGCGGGGCGAGGAGAGCCGGCGCCTTGGAGGAACCCTCGCGCGCTTCTTCCACCAGAACGTTGCCGGCATAGCGGACCAGAAATAACGCGTTCGCCGTATCCGCCTCCATCGTGACCACGTCGCATCCTTGGACGGCCCGGCTCGTTCGGCAAATCATTCTTACCGGTGATTTTCGCCGCTGATCATTGACACCGCACCGGAAACGCGGTTCACAGTTAACCAGTGACGAGAATTCTTATCGCCGACGATCAGCGCGACGTCCTCGAAGCGTTGCGCATTTTGCTGAAAGGCGAGGGTTATCAGACGGATGCCGTCACCTCCCTGGCCGGGATCGTTCACGCCATCGAGAAGAAAGACTACGCGCTTCTCATGATGGATTTAAATTACACGCGCGACACCACTTCCGGGCAGGAGGGACTCGAAATCATTCCGAAGATCCAGGAACTGGATTCGACTCTACCCGTCGTGGTGATGACGGCTTGGGCCACGATTGATCTGGCGGTCGAGGCGATGAAGCGGGGAGCGAGAGATTTTGTTCCCAAACCCTGGGATAACGAGCGTCTTCTCACAGTCATCCGGACACAGATTGAGCTGGCCGGGGCCTTGCGTCGTGGGCGCAAACTCGAGGCTGAGAATCAACTTTTGCGAGGGAACGCGCCGAAAATTATCGCCGATTCCGTGGCCATGCGGCCCGTCATGGAGATGATATCGCGGGTCGCTCCCTCCGACGCCAATGTGCTCGTTACCGGGGAGAATGGCACGGGCAAGGGGCTGGTCGCCCAGGCCCTGCACGCCCTTTCGCCGCGCGCGGCCAAGTCCATGATCACGGTCAATATGGGAGGCCTTTCCGAAACTCTATTCGAGAGCGAACTGTTCGGTCACGTCAAAGGTGCTTTCACCGATGCCAAGACGGATCGAGCCGGGCGCTTTGAGCTGGCCGACGAGAGCACGCTCTTCATGGATGAGATCGCCAACATCCCACTCAATCAACAAGCTAAGCTTCTGCGTATGATTGAGACGGGCGAGTTTGAACGCGTCGGTTCCTCCAGAACGCTGCATTCCAATGTGCGAATCATCTCGGCCACCAACTCCACGCTCAAGGAGGAGGTGGCGGCCGGTCGTTTTCGCCAGGACCTGCTCTTCCGTCTGAACACGATTGAGATTTCCCTGCCACCCTTGCGCGAGCGACGGGAGGATATCATGCCGCTGGCCACCAGTTTCCTGCGGCAGCACGCGCAACGTTATCGCAAAGAAATCTCCGGCTTCGACGAGACCAGTCGCGAACGCTTGTTACAGCATTCGTTTCCGGGAAATGTGCGGGAGCTGGATCACGTCATTGAGCGGGCGGTTCTTATGTCGCCAGGCAAACAAATCAAGGCCACTGATCTCGGCCTGACTCTCGGCCGAGACGACTCGACCCGCCTGGAAGACATGAGCCTGGAAGAGGTGGAAGCGTTTCTCATTAAGAAAGCGCTGGCCCGCGCCGAGGGCAACGCGCGGCGCGCGGCGGAAGCGCTTGGTTTGAGCAGGAGCGCATTCTATCGACGGCTACAGCACTATGGACTTTAGAGATTCCGCACTTGGACTTTCTTTAGGGAAGCTGCCAGGCTTTCCTTTCTTGGAAATCCAGCGCGCAGGGACGCCAACAGCGTCCCCTGCAGGCGAAGCCGCCGCGTGCGATTGCGCATGACATGAAGTCTTCGCCGAAAGTTCGGCATCGGCTTTCTCATGAGAATCGGCTGACCTGGCTGGCTCTCGGAGCATCCGCTCCCGCCATTGTTATTTCACTGGCCATCCTGTGGTTCGGCGATTTCACACCCAAAGTGCAATGGACGCTCACCCTCGTTATGGCCGGATGTTTTCTCGGCTTCATGGCCAGTGCGCGGGAGCACCTCGTCCATCCGCTGCAAACGATGAGCAACCTTCTGGCCGCTCTGCGCGAGGGAGACTACTCAATCCGCGCACGCGGCGCGCGGCCGGAGGATGCGCTCGGGGAAGTCCTTCTGGAGATCAATTCGCTGGGTGAGACACTCCGCGTGCAACGCCTCGGCGCCTTCGAAGCGACCGCCCTTCTTCGGACGATCATGGCCGAGATCGATGTGGCTGTTTTTACTTTCGATCCCGACCATCGTCTCCGCCTGGTAAACCGGGCGGGCGAGCACCTTCTGCGACAATCAATCGACAAGCTGCTTGGACGCCGGGCCAGCGAACTCGGTCTGGCCATCTGTCTCGAAGCGAGCGAGGACGCGCCGCTCACCTTAAGCTTTCCGGGAGGGGCGGGCCGCTGGGGAATTCGACGCAGCACCTTTCGCGAACGCGGGTTGCCTCATGAGTTGCTCGTCCTGACCGACCTGAGCCGGACGTTGCGCGAGGAAGAACGGCGTGCCTGGCAGCGGCTCGTGCGAGTGCTTGGGCATGAGATGAATAATTCTCTGGCGCCCATTAAATCAATCGCGGGGAGTCTGGAGACATTGCTACGGCGCGAGCCGCCCCCGCCCGACTGGAAGGACGACGCGCGCAGCGGGCTCAAGTCAATCGCCTCGCGCGCCGATTCACTCGGTCGCTTCATGCAGGCCTATGCGCGTCTGGCCAAATTACCGCCGCCCCAGAAAGAGCATATTGACCTGGGAGACGTGATCAGGCGGGTCGTTAGTCTGGAACCGCGTCTCAGCGTCAGAGTGGTGCCGGGTCCGGAATTGAAAATCGTGGCGGACGGTGCGCAGATCGAGCAGCTCCTGATTAATCTGGTGCACAATGCGGTGGATGCCTCGCTCGAAACGCAGGGTCGCGTCTCGCTGGGCTGGCGGGAGGTCGGTGATTGCGTGGAGATATCGGTGGACGACGAGGGGCCGGGAATTATGAATCCGACGAATCTGTTTGTGCCGTTTTTCACGACGAAACCGGGCGGCTCCGGCATCGGCCTCGCACTGAGCCGGCAGATTGCCGAAGCTCATGGCGGGTCTCTTGGCCTAACGAATCGACCGGGCGGTGTGGGGGCGGAAGCGCTGCTCCGTTTGCCGCGCTGATCAGAGGAACCGGCGCCGCGAGAGCCGGGAGAGGGTGTCCCAGTAACGGGACGGCCACGTCCCAATTGCGCCTCGTTAAAGCATGGGCGCTCGTCAGGAGTGTAATCACAAAGTTCTCCTGTTGTGATGGTTAACACAAGGTTCCAGCGCGTGGCACGCGCTCTGCAATAGAGGGCGTCAATCTCGAAAAACTTTTGAATCCAGCGACGAGCCCAACCGCATCTCACAGGAAGAAGGATAAATTATGAAACCAACCGCCCCTAGCATCGAAACAGAACGCAGCCGAACCGAGGCCCGGCGTTTTCCCGTGACCGATTTTAACTTTCACTCGAACGCCCTGCTCGATCACCCTGGTTGCTGCGCCGGACCGGTCAGTCCCTCGTTTCGCAGCATCAGTCGCGATTACTTTAACGGGGAAGCGCAGCACTACTTCGTGGCGGAGGCGGTGGTCTTCGCTGCCATCATGCTGACAGCGGCCGTCCCTCTGGTAAGCGGCGCTCATGCGGTCCTGGGCCTGGTCCATTCGTTAGGCGGGGTTTAATTGGAACGGCCTAACTCCATGGGGGCAAGCGAAGCCAAGGCGGACAGCACGATCGTGCGGCCCAGCGGATTCGCGCCTGCCCTTTCGTCCATGGATGTGGCGCGCCCGAACGTTGCCGCGAGAAAGCGCAAGCGCCGCATCATGATCATCTCAGCCATCGCCCTGGGTGTTGTCCTGGCCACCATCGCGCTCTCGCGTTTGAAGCCGGCGGTTCCCGGGGTCGATCGTTCGACCGTCTGGGTGGATACGGTGAAGCGCGGACCGATGGTGCGCCAGGTGCGCGGTCTCGGTACTCTGGTGCCGGAAGAGATTCGCTGGATTGCGGCCAATACAGAGGGCCGGGTCGAGAAAATTATCGTGCGCCCCGGGACAGAAGTGAAACCCGACACCTTGATTCTGGAACTGAGCAGCGCGGAGGTCGAGCAGGCGGCGCACGACGCCGAATCAAAGGCCAAGGCAGCCGAGTCGGAACTAACGACCTTGAAAGCAACCTTACAACGAGAGGTGCTTGATCAGGAAGCGACCACCGCGCGCGTTCATTCGGAGTATGAACAGGCCAAGATGGAACGGCAAACGGACGACCAGTTAAACAAAAACGGTTTGGTCGCAGCACTCACCTACAAAACCGCCCAAGTGAAGGAAGCGGAGTTGGCCACCCGCGCCAAGATCGAGGAGAAACGCCTGAATTTTTCGCGTGATTCGATTGAACCGCAGCTGGCTTCGAAGCAGGCCGCAGTCGACCAGGCCAACCAGTTGGCGCAGTTAAAACTGGATCAAATGGGGGCGCTGCACGTCAAGGCCGGCATGAAGGGCGTGCTGCAGCAATTGCCCGTGGAGATCGGGCAGCGGGTTAAGGCGGGCGATAATCTGGCTCGCGTGGCGGATCCGACCAAACTCAAAGCCGAAGTCAAGATCGCGGAGACGCAGGCCAAGGATATTCAGATTAATCAGAAAGCCACGATCGATACGCGCAATGGCACAGTGGAAGGGCACGTGGTGCGGGTCGATCCCGCCGTCGAACAGGGAACGGTGCGGGTCGATGTGAAGATTGATGGCGAGCTGCCCAAGGGGGCGCGGCCCGACCTGAGTGTGGACGGAACGATCGAACTGGAACGGCTGGCCGATGTGATCTACGTCGGGCGTCCCGCCTTTGGCGCGGAAAACAGCACGGTGGGGATTTTCAGACTGGTCAGTGGCAGCTCCGACGCCGTGCGCACACCGGTTAAGCTGGGCAAGAGTTCGGTCAATACCATCGAAATTCAGAACGGCCTGCAGCCAGGCGATCAGGTCATTCTTTCGGATACGAGCACCTGGGATGCGCACGAACGAATTCGTCTCAATTAAAATGGAACAAACTATGACAGCAACCCAAGCAACGGCGGCTTCGCCGTCCACCAGCACATCGAGCGCCTCCAGCGCGAACGGCTCAATGCCTCTGATTCACCTGGATGGTGTGACCAAAGTTTTCCTCACCGACGAGGTTGAAACACACGCCCTTTCCGGAATCCATCTGGACATTCGGACGGGCGAATATATTTCCATTGCCGGGCCGTCCGGTTGTGGCAAATCGACGCTCCTCTCCATCCTCGGACTGCTCGATACTCCTTCCGGCGGGAGCTATTCGCTCAAGGGCACCGAAGTGGCCAACCTGTCATTTCCGGAGCGGGCGCGAATTCGGAATCGGGAGATCGGATTCATTTTTCAAAGCTTTAATCTGATCGGCGACCTTACCGTTTACGAGAATGTGGAATTGCCCCTGACCTATCGCGGGACGGGCGCCAGTGAGCGGAAACATTTCGTGACTGAAGCGCTCGAACGCGTCGGCATGGGACATCGCGCCAAGCATTTGCCCAGTCAGCTCTCGGGTGGCCAGCAACAACGGGTGGCGGTGGCGCGCGCTCTGGCGGGCAAGCCGGCCATTCTCCTGGCGGACGAGCCGACCGGTAACCTGGACTCACGCAACGGTGAAGCGGTCATGGATTTGCTGAAAGAACTGCACGCGGCCGGGGCGACGATTTGCATGGTCACGCACGATGCGCGCTTCGCCCAGAATGCCGACCGGACGGTCCATCTTTTCGACGGCCGGGTCGTGGAAGACAATCGAATTGCCGCCTAACGAACAGGCAGGGCGCATGCGGCAACCGTCGCTTTTTCTCCCATGCTGAACGAGATCAGGATCGCCCTGCGCGGGCTGGCCAAGACTCCCGGCTTCACCGTTATTGCGATCGTGACGGTGGCGCTGGCCATTGGGGCGAACAGCGCGGTTTTCAGTCTGATCAATGGCGTTTTGATCAAGAAACTTCCCTACAGCAATCCGGCCCGCCTGGTTTTCCTGTGGGAACAGTTTGCCGCCCAGGGTTTGGATCGAATTCCTGTTTCGGCGCCCGAGTATTTGGAGTTCGAGAGGGAGTTAAAGGGAGTCGAGGAAATTGCGGCCTTCGATTACACGACCTTCAATCTGGCCAATGGCGGGACGCCCGAACGAATTTCCGGAGCGGTGGTGGCACCGGCTCTCTTCCCCCTCCTCGGAGCTGAGGCGATGAAGGGACGAACTTTTGCGCGCGATGAACAAGGGAAGGGACATGACGATGTCATTGTCATCAGCGAACGCCTCTGGCAGCGACGCTTTAATTCAGACCCGTTGCTGGTCGGGAAAACGCTCGTGCTGAATGGGCGGAGCTACAACGTCATTGGCGTCATGCCCAAGGCTTTCGAATTTCCCCTTCCGCTTTTCAATATGCAAGGCGCTCAATTTGCGGAACGCGTGGACATCTGGAAGCCGCTCGCCTTTACCCCGCAGGAGTTGAAGTCGCGCGGGTCGCGATCCTACGGCGTGGTCGGACGTTTGCGTCCCGGAATGACCGTCCCGACGACGCAGGCGGAATTGGACACCATGGTGAAGAACTGGGCGCGGCTTTATCCGGATAATTACAGCGCGGCGGATCGCTTCAGCGCGAAGATTTACCCGATGCACGAGCAGGTCGTCGGTGGAATCCGCAAGGGCCTCGTTATTTTGCTCTGCGCCGTGGGATTTGTTCTGCTGATTGCCTGTGCCAACCTCGCGACCATGCTTCTGGCCAGAGCGAGCGCGCGCGAGCGGGAGCTTGCCATTCGCGTGGCGTTGGGGGCGGGACCGTGGCGTGTCCTGCGACAGTTGCTCACCGAGAGCATCGTCCTGGCGGTGGCCGGCGGCGCCGCCGGTTTGCTTCTTTCCGTCTGGGCAATCGAATTACTCAAGCAAATCGGCGCGCGCACCATTCCTCGGCTGGCCGAGGTGAACCTCGACCTGACTGTGCTGACGGTCACGGCGGTGGCGTCCGTCATGACCGGAATTTTATTTGGATTGATTCCGGCGTTAGTCAGCGCCAAGCCCGAACTGACCGAGGTCTTGAAAGAAGGCGGTCGCGGATCCAGCGCGGGCGGCCGGCGTAATCGGATTCGCAGCGCGCTGGTTATAACGGAGATCGCGCTAGCCTTGGTCCTCCTGGTGGGTGCGGGTCTCCTCACAAAAAGTTTCGTCCGACTACAGAACGTCGATCTGGGGTTCAATCCGGACAAAGTGGTGACCATGGAATTGTCTCTGCCGAAGGCGAAATACCCATCGCCCGGCGGGGGCGACGAAGGGGGAGAGAGCACCATCAACTTTTTTACGGAGGCGGATCGACGCATCGCACAACTGCCGGGTGTGGAAGCCAGCTCCTGCACCAGCATTCTTCCGTTGAGCGGCACGAACAGCGACTCCTCTTTTGCCATCGAAGGCCGAGTCGCGGCGGCCGATCAACCGATGCCGGATGAAGAGATCCGAGAGATCACGCCGGACTATTTCCGGGTAATGCAAACACCGCTCAGGCGCGGTCGTTTCTTTAACGATGGAGATATGGCGGCGGCGCCGGCGGTCGCCATCGTCAATGAAGCGCTGGTCCGCAAGTATTGGCCTAACCAGGACGCTCTGGGAAAGCGGATTACCTTTAGTGATACGCGCAAGCCGAATGCGAAATGGATTACGGTCGTGGGAATCGTGGGAAACATCCGGCACCGCGGCCTCGACGCGGAGGCACAGCCTGAATACTACCTGCCGCACGCTCAAAACGCGTCGCGCAGCATGGTCCTCGCCGTGCGCAGCGGACAGGATCCGCGCAATCTGGTGCGGGCCATTCGACGGGAGATTCAAGCCATGGATGCGGAGCAGCCGATTGCCAATGTCCGGACCTTTGACGCGGTCGTGGCCGATTCCGTTGCGCCGCGCCGGCTTTCCGTGGTTCTACTCGGCGTGTTCGCCGGGATCGCGCTGTTGCTCGCGTCGGTCGGAATCTACGGCGTGATTTCATATCTGGTGGTGCAACGAACCCATGAAATCGGGGTACGCATGGCGCTGGGTGCGCAGCGCCGGGATGTTCTCACGCTGGTGGTCGGGCATGCTTCCAAGCTGGTCGGGATTGGCATCGCCGCAGGCCTCGTCCTGGCCATTCTCGTGGCGCGCAGTCTGTCGGCTTTGCTCTACCACGTGGGCGCCTTCGATCCCGTTACGTTTATTGTCGTAACCTGTGTGCTCGGCGCCGTTGCTCTCCTGGCCAGTTACGTTCCGGCTCTCCGCGCGACGCGAGCCGATCCCATGATTGCCCTGAGCCACAACGCTTGAACATGATCCAGTTGCGTCACATCGAGCGTTCTCATCCCCTGGCCAGGGGGAATTTTTTCTTTGTCTTGCGCGATATCAATCTCGAGGTGGCAGAAGGGGATTTTGTTTCGATCATGGGCCCGTCCGGAGCAGGTAAGTCATCTCTCCTGCATATTCTGGGGATGCACGACCACGGCTGGACCGGGTCGTATACCTTGGGAGGAGTCGAGGTGGATCAATTAAAGACGAAAGAGCGAGCGGCCCTCCGGAATGAGCAGATCGGATTCGTCTTTCAGAATTATCATTTGCTCGATGACCTGACCGTTTACGAAAATCTCGACATACCGCTTTCCTACCGGCGAGTCGGCAAGAGCGAGCGAGCCGCGCTCGTGGCGGATACGCTTGATCGTTTTCAGATGGTGGGAAAAAAGGATCTTTATCCGCGCCAGCTTTCCGGTGGACAACAGCAACTGGTGGGTGTGGCGCGCGCCGTTATTTCCAGTCCCAAACTAATCCTGGCGGACGAGCCGACCGGCAATCTGCACTCGGACCAGGGCGAGAACATCATGGAGTTGTTCAAGAAGTTGAACAGCGAAGGCACCACCATTATTCAGGTGACGCATTCGGAAAAGAACGCCAGCTACGGCAACCGCGTTGTGCAATTGCGCGATGGCTGGGTGGTGAACTGAGAGAACTGGATTCAGGCGTGCTCTCTGACTTCAGATATGCCCTGCGGTTGTTGGTCAAGTCGCCCGGCTTCAGCCTGATCGCCGTGGCCACGCTGGCCCTCGGCATTGGGGCGAACACCGCGATTTTTTCCGTGGTGGAGAGCTCTCTGTTGCGCCCGTTGCCCTTTCCGGGGGCGGATCGGCTCGTCCGTGTTTATGAAAGTTTTGAAGAAAATGATTCGGCCACCACCGCTGCCAATCTTTCTGAGATGACGGTGCGACAGTGGCGCGAAGAAAGTAGCGGCATCTTCGAAGGGTTGGGCGCAGCCACGGGCGCCAGTGTCACAATCGGGGCCATGACCGGCGAACCGGCGCGCAATATTCCAGCCGCAAGAATCAGCGCCAACTTTTTG
Source organism: Chthoniobacterales bacterium (assembly GCA_038226905.1). Taxonomy (GTDB): domain Bacteria; phylum Verrucomicrobiota; class Verrucomicrobiia; order Chthoniobacterales; family UBA10450; genus JBBRDU01. The sequence goes on from JBBRQE010000041.1 coordinate 23,403, forward strand.
ACCGTGCTCGGCTTGCCGCCCCGGATGGGGCGGAACTTTACGCAATTCGAGGATCGGCCGGGCGGGCCGAAGGTTGTGCTGGTGAGTCATGACTTATGGCAGCGGGATTTCGGCGGTCGCTCCGATGTGCTGGGCCAGTCGGTTGTTTTAGATGGAGCTGCCTACACGATCATTGGGGTCATGCCGAAGACGTTTCGGCATCCTTACCGGGCGGAAGTTTGGTTGCCGCTCGCCCTCACATTTGGACCGGGTACCAATCACTATCTTTATGGAGTGGCTCGGCTCCGTTCCGGATTGAAC
>JBBRQE010000042.1:0-22650 GCA_038226905.1 Chthoniobacterales bacterium
CCCGATCCCCATCACGGTGCGCCTGCCTTCCGGCGGAACCAAGGGCAGCGGTCCCTTCCATAGCCAGTCGATGGAAGCTCTTTACGCGCACTATCCCGGGCTCATTGTCCTGACTCCGGCGACGGTGGAGGACGCCTACACCATGTTGATCGACGCAGTTGCGATTAACGATCCGGTCGTTTTCTGCGAGCACAAGTATCTCTATTACCACCTCAAAGCGGAGAAGCTTCCGACGGAGGGTTTGCCCATCGGTCAGGCCAGGATCGCGCGGCCGGGTAGCGACCTGACCATCGTGACTTATAGCGCCATGGTCCATGAGGCTCTGACGGTCGCGGAGGAATTTGCCGCGGATGGTTTTGAGATCGAAGTGGTCGATCTTCGTTCCGTGAAACCGCTCGATACCAATACGATTCTCGCGTCGGTCGCGCGCACCGGCCGGCTTCTTTGCGTAGGCGAATCGTTTCCGTGGGGCGGGACCACTGCGGAGATCATCGCGCGAGTCGCCACGGAGGGTTTCCATCTGCTCGATGCAGCGCCGCAACGTTTGAACGCGCGCGACACGCCCATTCCTTATCATCCGAATCTCTGGACGGCCCACCGGCCCAATGCCAGGGCCATCGCAGAAAAAGCGCGTAAACTCTTGCGCGAATAATCTTATGCCCCAAGTCCCGATTATCATGCCTCAGCTCGGCGAATCGATCGCCGAAGCGACCATCGTCGAAATTAAAGTGAAGCCGGGCGATGACGTGGCCGCTGACCAGGAAATTATCGAGGTGGAAACAAATAAGGCCGTCATGGGAGTGACCACGCCTTGCAAAGGAAAAATCGGAAGTATCGCGGCCGAGGTGAAGGAAACGTATCCGATCGGCGCCATCCTCGGTTACGTGGAAGCAAGCGAAGCTGACGCGGCCCGTTTTCGTAAAAAACCGGCGCCGGATGCACCACAAAATGTGGCTGAAGAGATTCCCGGGCGAGCCGAGCAGGAAGTTCAACTGGCTCGAGCAAAGACAGAGCGAGCCACCCAAAATGGAAACGGAGAGAGATCTGCAACCGGCGGACTCCCCGTGCCGGCTACCCTGAAAGGCGCGGGCTTTTTGTCGCCGCGCGTTCGCGCACGCCTGGCCGAACTGCAGCTGACCACGGCCGATCTGGCCGGCGTTCCGGGGACCGGCGCGGGAAATCGCCTCACCATTAAGGATCTCGAGAGCTTTCTCCAGAGCGTCGACCGCCAACAGACAGGCGATGCCTCCGCTATTCGCACGGGCGTGGCCGATGCGATGCGACGAAGCTGGACACGTCCGCTCGCCACCATCGGTTCATCGGTCAATCTCGACAATTTATTGCGTGACCGTAAAGCGCGCGATCCGAAACCGGGCCCAGCCCTTTACGCGGTGCGCGCCCTCGCCCTCGCTCTCGCGGAAAATCCCGTTGCCGCCTCGAAACTGATCGGCAATCGCGTTGTGCAATCGGCATCGATTGACATCGGTGTGGCGGTGGAAGCGGAGGACGGGATCATGGTTCCGGTCATCCGCGCGGCCGACAAAGCTTCCCTGGCGGATCTCACCACGAAATATGCCGAGTTGGTCGAACTTGCCCGAAAGCGTCGCGTTTCGCCCGACATGCAAGCCGGCGGTATCGCGGCCGTGTCGAATTTCGGATCATTTGGGGTGGAATGGGGCACCCCCATTCCTTTGCCTGACCAAACTTTACTGCTTGGTTTGGGAGCGGGAAAAAAAGCGCCCTCTTGGGACGAAGAGAAAAATCAATTCGTCCCGGTCACGGCGGCCCAGATCACTCTCAGTTTCGACCATCGCAGCCTCGACGGCGGGGGCGGAGGTCGCCTGCTCAAACGCGTCATCGAGCTCCTGGAAGATCCGGCGAAATTGTAGATAGGCGCGGTTCACCGAACCGTCCGGGGGATTGGGTCAGGCGCCCCTGCCTTGCGCGCTGCTCCGTGCGCTCGTATTTTAGATTGTAATGGGCCCAACCGCTACCATCGATCCCGCAATCACGATGAGGGAATTGCTTGAGCAATTTCCGGGGGCGCAGCGTGCGCTTTTTCGCAAATATCACATTGGCGGTTGCAGCAGCTGTGGGTTTGCTCCCGAAGAAACCCTGGCGGGCGTCTGCGCGCGAAACGAAAACCTCAACACTGTCGAAGTTATCGAGCACGTGATCGAGAGCGATGCGGCCGACCGGGCCATGCAGATTGAGCCGCGCGCTCTGGCCGAGCGGATGGCCAGCGGTGAAAGCATTCATCTTCTTGACGTCCGCACCCGGGAGGAATTCGACACCGTCAAAATCGATCAGGCAGAGTTGTTTACTCAGGAATTGCTCCAGAATGTGACGACCAAATGGGCCAAGGACCATCTGGTCGTCGTTTACGATCATCAGGGGACACGTAGCCTGGATGCGGCCGCTTATTTTCAAGGTCACGGTTTCGGCAACGTCAAAAGCCTGCGCGGCGGAATCGATGCCTGGAGTGCCGAGGTCGATCCTAAATTGGCCCGCTATCATGTAGAGCAAGAGGAAGCATGAACAACGACCTGGAATCCAAGATTGAGGAAGCGATCAAAAATCCGCAGAACCTCGGCGAAATGAAAGATGCCGACGCGGTCGGCACGGTGGGAAGCGCCGACTGCGGCGATATGCTGCGGATGTGGATCAAGTTCAAGGAAGAAGGTGGTCGCAAGGTTATCGATCGAGCGACTTTCCAATCGTTCGGATGCCAGACGGCCATCGCGGTGGCCAGTGTAGCCACGCAGTTGCTCGCGGGTAAGACCGTGGCGGAAGCGAGCGCCATGTCGGGCGAAGAATTGTCCGCCCCGCTCGGTGCCCTGCCCCCGGTGCGAATCCATTGCGCACAATTAGTGGAGGGAGCTTTGCGCGCCGCACTCGGCGGCGATCAGGCGAAACCCGCCGCGCCCACCATCACTTCGCCTACTCTGCTTGATGGCTTGGGTAAAGAATCAACGTCAAAGAGTAAAATAAAAATTGTCCTGGCCACAGATTAACACGGATGGACACAGATTTGCACCGGTGGCTTTCTTCATCTGTGTTTCATCTGCGTAAATCTGTGGCAAATTCATTCAGAACCTGAAGCCATGCACGAGAATACCGAATTCACTCTAAGCCGCGATATCGAAGCGATTCAGATTCCGAGCGGTCAAACCGTGACGCTCCCGTCAGGTACTCCGGGCGTCGTGACCCAGGCCTTGGGAAGCAGCTACACGGTGGCGACCTACCAGGGTCTCTCGCGCGTGGCGGAAAAAGATCTCGACGCCCTTGGCTTGGCCAAGGCGGAGGAACCAGGCACGCCGAAGCCACCGGGGGAAACGACGGGCGAGGTTTCAGAGACCGCCGTGTGGAATCAGCTTAAGCAATGTTTCGATCCGGAAATCCCGGTGAATATCGTCGATCTCGGCCTCGTTTACGATTGCCGTCTCAGCAAGAAGGACGACGGCGCTACCAAAGTAGAAGTGAAGATGACCCTGACCGCGCCTGGTTGCGGAATGGGACCGGCCATCGCGCACGACGCGCAAAGCAAGATTCTTTCGATCGACGGTATCGACGAAGCAGACGTGCAACTCGTGTGGGATCCGCCGTGGAACCAGAGCATGATCAGTGAGGCCGGACGCATGAAGCTCGGAATGGTTTAGCGTAGCGTAGTGCCCGCCGTTCGCGCTGAAGCCTTTATCCCTACACGTTCACAGTTTGACAGTCGTAGTTGCCCTTCTATACTCACTCCCCCGCGCCCTCTTTCAGAAGTTTTTCGTGCGCGGAACCCCAGCCATCCCATGCCCTCTACAGAAATTGTCTTAACGGAAAACGTCCCCGGCCTTGGCGCCGAGGCCGATATCGTAAAAGTGCGTCGCGGTTATGCGCGCAATTATCTCTTGCCTCACGGCAAGGCTCACGAGGTCACGCCGACCAGCATGCGGCAATTGGAGAATCTCAAAAAGAAGCGCGCGGAACGGGAAGCGCGCGAGTTAAACGACGCGGAAGAATTGAGCCGTCGCATCGGCAAATTGCGTGTCACGTTCACGCTGGAAACCGGTGAAACCGGCAAGGCCTTCGGCTCGATTACGGCGCAGGATATTGTCACACGCATCAAGAACGAAATCGGCGCCGACATCGACCGGCACAAGATCGTCATGGAGCATCCCATCAAAACGACGGGCGAACATGAGATTGCCATCAAATTGCACCACGATGTGGCCACGCAATTTACCTTTCAGGTGAAATCAACCGACGCTCCCAAGGCGGTGGAGACGGCCCCCGACTCAGACGAGGGAGACCGGCCCTACCGTACGTTCAGTAAAAGAAAAAGAGATTAATAGATGTCGACTTCTCAAGGCTCTGCGCCTGAGAAGCCTCGCAAGACAGCGACAAACGGGGCTGGTCGAGGCTCGGCCGCCTCGACAGGGGAAAGAGTTTTCCCCAGGTCATCATCATCTTCTGCACAGGATATTCACCGCTCCCCGCCGCATAGCGCCGAAGCGGAGCAGGGCGTTCTCGGCTCCATGCTCATTTCTCCCCGCGACGTCATCGCGGAGTGCGTGGAAAAAATTAACGAGGAATACTTCTACGTTCCGGCTCACCAAACGATCTATTCAGCCCTGGTCGATCTTTGGAACGCGGGCCATGCCATCGACCTGATCACTTTCACGCAAATCCTGCGTGATCGGAATCTGCTCGAGTCAGTCGGCGGACCTGCCTTCATCACCAACCTTTATACGTTTGTGCCCACAGCGGCCAACGTTAACTACTACCTTGATATTGTGCGGGACAAATACGTCCTGCGCCAAATCATTGCCGCCGCCACCGAAGGCGTGCGGCGCGCCTACGAAGAGCAGGACGAGGTCAATACGCTGCTGGACGAGGTCGAACAGAAGATCTTCGCCGTGGGAGAGAGCCGCTTCAAAGGGCAAATGATTTCCATGAAAGACCAGGTCATGGAAGCAATCGAGTCGATCGAAAAGCTCTACGAAAGGAAGGGCGGAATCACCGGCATCTCCACCGGCTTTGTCGAGTTGGACCGCATGACCAGCGGCCTGCATCCGTCGGAGATGATCGTGATTGCGGCACGCCCGAGCATGGGTAAGACCGCCCTGGCCATGAACATCGCGGAACACGTCGCTATCAATGAGAAATTAGCCGTTGGCGTATTCAGTTTGGAGATGAGCAGTCAACAGCTGGTGCAACGTCTCCTCTGCTCGCGCGCTCGTGTGAATTTACAAAAAGTGCGGGACGGTTTCCTGGGGGAACGCGATTTTCCCAGTCTGACCGCGGCCGCCTCCAAATTGGCCGAGGCCAAGATCTTTATCGACGACACCGCCGGTCTTAGCATTCTGGAATTGAGGGCCAAGGCGCGCCGCCTCAAGGCCCAACAGGACGTACAACTCCTGGTGGTGGATTATCTCCAGCTGCTCCGATCCACCACCCGGCGCGCCCAGGACAACCGGCAATTGGAAATCTCCGAAATTTCCGCGGGCCTCAAGGGATTGGCCAAGGAACTAAAACTGCCCATCATCGTGCTGGCCCAGTTGAATCGACAACCGGAGGCGCGCACCGGGGGCAAGCCTCGCCTTAGCGATTTGCGCGAATCGGGCTCCATCGAACAGGATGCGGACCTGGTCGGCCTACTCGTTAGGCCGGAAATTTACGAAGATGATGAAGAAGCTCGCGCCGAAAAATCGGGCGAAGCCGAGTTAATCATCGCCAAGCAGCGTAACGGTCCCGTGGGTGAAGTGCCTCTGACCTTCCTCAAGGAATTTACCCGGTTTGAAGATCGAGCCCGGCGTGGCTCCGAGCCGGACATGTAGATTTCGCTGGGCTCAGCGCGCGGACCCGCCGACAAAGCGCCACGGCTACAGGAAGAGGCACAGGGTCGCCTGACTCTACAGTCTACCCGCCGTGGCGGGAGGGAAGCCGATTGCCACGTCCTTAGCCTAACGCCTTGGCTGCGTCGACCACGTGTTGCGCGTCGATCCCAAATTGTTTCATTACTTCAGGCCCGGGAGCGCTCAAGCCGAAGCGGTCCAATCCGAGGACGGTGCCATCCAGGCCGACATATTGGTACCAGAGCCCTTTCACACCGGCTTCGAGGGCGATGCGACGTCGGCAGGATTTCGGTAATACTTCTTCCCGATATTCCTTCGACTCGCGCGCAAACCGCTCGAAACAAGGCATGGAAACTACCCTGACGCCCTCGCCCAACTGCTGGGCCGCGCTCATGGCGTGCTGCAGTTCGCTCCCGCACGACATCAAAATCAGGTCGAGCTTCCCCTTCTCACGCAAAGCCACATAGCCGCCCCGGAAAACACCTTCCCGGCGCACTTTCACGTCGATCTCGTTCAACATCGGAACAACCTGGCGAGTCAGCGCCAAAAGGGTCGGGCCATCAATCCGTTGGGCGGCGGCGGCAAACGCGCCAGCCGTTTCTTCCGGATCAGCCGGACGAATGACATCGAGTTGAGGGATGACGCGCAGACCGCTGACCGTTTCGACCGGCTCGTGCGTAGGACCATCCTCCCCTACCCCGATCGAATCGTGCGTAAAGATATAGATGTTCGGCAGCCTGGAAAGAGCCGCCAGGCGAATGGAGGCCCGGCAATAGTCGGCGAAGACCAGAAAGGTCGCACCCGAAGCACGATAAACACCGTGGTAGGAAACCCCGTTCATGATCGCGCACATGCCGTGTTCGCGAATACCGAAGTGAATGTTCCGCCCATTCGGACTGTTGCGCGTAAAATCGTCGCCATCCTTGATGTAATTAAGGGTCGAGCCGTGCAGATCGGCGCTTCCGCTGATGAGAAGAGGCATGGCCTGAGCGAGCGGTTGCAGCGCTTCACTGCCCGCCTTGCGCGTGGCTAATTTCGCGTCCGCCGGAAAATGCGGGATTTTTGAAAGCAAATCCGCCGGAACTTTACGCGCCACCGCGTCGTCCAGAAGCGTGGCTTGATCCGGGTTTTTCCTGCGCCATTTTTGGTAAGATTTTTCCCAGCGATCGTACTCGACCAGCAGCTTCTTCTTATGTGCGGCGAAATATTCGCGGGTCTCCTTCGAAACAAAATAGTGTTCATCCGGCAGACCCAGCGCCTTACGGTCGGCGTCGACGAACTTAGCGCCCGCTTCGCCATGCGCCTTGCTCGTCCCGGCCACTTCCGGGATCCCTTTGCCGATGAGGGTGTGCGCCACGATGAATTGCGGTTTTCCGTTGTCGCGCTCCCTCGCGATATTCAGCGCATCGAGGACTTGCTGCATATCGTTGCCGTCGATCTCCTGCACGTCGAAGCCGTAGGCCTTGAACCGCATCGCTGTGTCTTCACTCTGCGTTTCCTTGGCCATGGCATCGAGCGTGACGGCGTTGGAATCGTAGATCAGAATTAGATTATCGAGTCCGAAATGGCCGGCGAACGCGCTGGCTTCAGCCGAAACACCTTCCTGCAGGCAACCATCTCCGGCCAGGCAGATCACATGTTGATCGAAGATGCGATGCTCGCTCGTATTAAAGCGCGCCGCCGCCATCTTCGCAGCCATGGCGATACCGACCGCGTTGCCCACGCCCTGCCCCAGCGGGCCGGTCGTGCACTCGACTCCCGGTGTCTCCAAGAATTCGGGGTGACCGGGAGTTTTGCTGTGCAACTGGCGGAAGCGCTTGAGCTCGGCCATAGGCAAATCGTAACCGCTCATGTGCAGCCACGCGTAGAGGAACATGCTGCCGTGACCGGCCGACAGGACAAAGTAGTCGCGCCCGAGCCAGCGCGGCTGGTCCGGGTTATATTTTAAAACGTAACCGTAAAGGACCGCGCCCATCTCAGCGCAGCCCAGGGGAAGGCCAAGATGGCCCGACTGCGAAGCTTGCACCGCGTCCATACAGAGGCCGCGCGCTTCGTTAGCAGCACGAGAGAGAACTTCGACATCCAGGCTCATTGTGAACCAAGATGTATGGTTTCAAGCCGCCGATGCAAACCCCATTTTCTGGGAATCGAAGGTAGGGACGGCGCGCTGCGCCATTCGCGCCGCCCGCGTCATTATAGTCCATTCCTTCCGCCCCAGTGGCATATCCGCGGAGTGGACGCCGCCACGCCGCATCCCTACCTTAAAAACTGGGTCACTGGAAAATTTCACCACCAACTCTACAGTCTCGTCTCTCCATGAATCAGTCCCTTCTCCTGCACGTGGTCGAGCGACTCGAAACGCTGGTCGGAAAGTTACCGGCCAGCCTGCAAAAGCCGATCCTGAGCGAACTCACTCCCATGAAGGAGTTGTTCCTGCAGCAGCGCGCCCCGCGCCTTCTCTTTACCGGCTCGGACAAGACCCCGGTGCTCGAGATCATTCGCAAGCTCTTTCCGGGCGCTATCCCGGAGGATGCAGCGCCTATTTCGACCGTGAATCGATGGCATGATTTTGAGATTGCCGACCGCGGAACCATTTCCATTCTCGATGCGCGCAGCTCGGAAGAGTCGTCCAGCAAAATTCGAACCGAACTAAAGCTGGCACCGGCCGATGTCATTTTTTTCGTCAACGAAGCAGCAGGCGCTAGAAAAACGCGCAGCAAGGGACCGTTCGATAACCTGGAGGCGTGCCTGGAATTCAATCAGGGACACGCAGGCGCAAAGATCATCGGACTGATGGAACCTGCCGCGAAAATGGCTGGGACGCGCGACATTCTGGAGTCCGACAAGCTCGGCTGGAAAACGGAGTTGCAATCGACTCTGCAAGGCAAAGGCGGAATGAATGATCGGCTGGCCGGTGTGTATTATCTTTCCGGAGCCGAGGGAGGACGCGGCCCGGCGGAAATCTGGTCACTCGTAGCCCGCGATCTGCCGAACCAAGCCCGCATCGAAATGGCGCGGATTTCGAAAGATCGTGCGGTCCAGGCCGATATCGCGCAGATCCTCGTGAAATCGACAACCGCGATCTGCACGGCCATCGGGACGCAGCCTATTCCTCTGGCCGACCTTCCTATTCTGACAACCCTCCAACTCGTCATGGTCTCCGGGATTATGTACATAAGTGGGCGCGAGCGCAGTTTGCGCGCCGCTACCGAATTCGTGGCTGCGCTGGGGGTCAATGTCGGCGCGGGGATGCTCTTGCGCGAAGGAACGCGGGCCATCCTTAAGTTTTTCCCGGGCTGGGGCAACGTCATTTGCGGAATGGTGGCAGGAGCCGGCACCTACGCCATGGGCCGGGCCGCTATTGTCTTCTTCCTGGAAGGGGTTTCCATCAAGGATGCGCGCCGGACCTATCTGACTAGCCGAAAGAAATCCGCCTCACCCCGGCTGCTCAACGGAGCGTCCGGGGCCGGCGCCGGGAAAAGAACGAAGTAGTTAGCCACCCGGGTGATGTGCCTGAGAAAACTGGTCATCTGCTCATAACTTGTGAATAAGTTGACACTCCCCACGCATTTTGTTCACAGCGTTTTTGTGAACAAGAGGCCTTTCCCGAGCGCCCGTAGGCTGTTCGGTCGATGAACGATGAATCTGTCTGAAATCGCAGCCACGCTGAGAGAAATTCGCGTCTCGCCTGTCAAAAGCCTCGGTCAGAATTTCCTGCACGACCAAAACATCGCTCGCTGGATCGTCGAGCAGGCCGGCATTTCGGAGCAGGACTATGTGGTGGAGATCGGTCCCGGTCTGGGCGCGCTCACCGACATTACGATTTCGAAAGGCGCGACGGTTCTGGCCCTCGAAAAAGACGCCCGACTCGCCCGGTTTTTGAGATCGCACATAGCCAGCGAGAGTTTAAAGATCCGGCACGAAGATGCGATGGATTTTGACGTTCGGACTCTCTGGGCCAGGCACGGGGTCAAATTACTGGGAAACCTTCCTTATAATATTTCCAGCCAGTTGCTCTTGAAGTATCTCGATTGGCCAAGTCCTATATGCTTGGCCGTGTTGATGTTACAAAAAGAAATGGCCAACCGGCTCTCGGCGAAACCGGGCACCAAAGATTATGGGGCACTCACCCTCTGCGTCCAACTGCATTACCGGGTGGAATATTTACGCACCGTCGCGCCGACTGTATTCATTCCGCAGCCGGACGTTAATTCAGCGGTCGTTCGTCTCGTGCCGCGCGATCCCACAGAGCTTCCGCCGCGCGACGACGAAGCTTTTACTCAGATCGTGCGACGCGGCTTCTCGCAGCGGAGGAAGCAACTCGGCAATCTGCTGGACGAATACGTTCCTGACTGGGCCACCACCGCCAAGGCCCTCGAGGTCGACCCGCGTATCCGAGCGGAGATGCTCGGACTTGAGCAGTGGATCGCTTTAACAAATCTTGTCCGCCCCCTCATGCTGCCCAGTGCCGAAAAGGCGGCGCAAGAGATGTTTCCGGTGGTCGATGAGGACGACCGGGTAATCGGCTCTGCTCCTCGCCCCCGGGTGCATGGGGATAACTTGCGTCACCGGGCCGTCCACATCCTCATTTTCAACTCAAAAGGGGAGATTTACCTGCAAAAGCGGTCGCAATGGAAGGACCGTCACCCATTGGCGTGGGACTCCAGTGCGGCTGGGCACGTGGAGGCCGGGGAAGATTACGATTTCGCGGCCAACCGCGAGTTGGAAGAAGAGTTAGGCATCACAACCAAACTGGAGCGCTTGGCCAAGTTGCCCGCTTCCGAAGCGAATGGGCAGGAGTTTATCTGGATCTACGAGGGCCAGTGGGATGGCCCTATTCGATTTGATCGGGTGGAGATCGAGGCGGGCGGCTACTTCCCTCCCGACACGGTATCGGGGTGGATCAAAGCACGCCCGGACGATTTCGCGCCGGGCTTTATCGAATGTTGGAAGGCCCGTGCGGGCCTGACGCCGCGGTCCTAGTGCCGCCGACGCGTCGCCTTTTTGCCCCGGGAAGAGGCCGCCGCTTTGCGCGGGGCCGGCTTCTTGCGGGCAGCTGGCTTTTTCTTCGCTTTCGGTTTAACGCGAGAAATTACTTTCTTAACCGCCTTGGTTGCATCTTTGACAACCTTGGCGATGGCGCTGCTCTTAAATTTCCGGGCAGCACGACGAGCCGACTCTTTTCCGCCGTAGACGGAGTCGCTGAACATCTTTGTGACCGCAGTCGTTCCGCGAAGGAAATGGACTTGGAAGCCGTGGGTTTGTTTCCGTGCCTTCGATTTGGTATCGATCCGCCGGATATTAGACTCTGATTGTGGATTAGGACGTCGGCGCATAAGAATAAGGTGGTGAAACTAGCGCAAGGAAAGCGCGAATCAATTAGTTACGCTCGATTCTGTCGATTTTCCTAAAATTTTTTCCGGGGCCGGTAAATGCCACGTCTGCCACTTTTTCGCATACTCCGCTTCCGGTAACAGGACATAGGAGGGGTGACGCGGTGCGCGCAGCCAGGTAATCAGCCGGACAAGATCGCTTTCCGCCATGGTGGTGCAGCCGGCCGTGGGACGACTTTCCCCGCGCCGGATGTGGAAGAATATGGCACTTCCCTCTCCCGGGACCGGGGGATCGGAATTGTGCCGGATCTCCACCAGCCATCGATAGGCAAAGTCGTTATGCCGCATTTTCTGCTTCTCAAACCAAGGGGGCGGATGAGCCGGATCATCAATTGTCACAAACCGGTTGTAGTCCACACTGCGGACATCATCGATCCATGCGTCGGCCGTGGTTACCTGATGAAACGGGTAATCCGCCCCGGCGGGCAACTGCGAATCATAAGTATAAATCTTACCGATGCGGAACACGCCCGCGGGCGCGCGCCCGTCTCGTTCCTTTTTATGCAAGCCCGGCTCGCTCTGACCGGCCAAGCCGTTACCCCATGCTGCACCGCTCTTTCCGAAGAGGACCGGCACGGCGCTGGCCACCGCGCTCCACGTTCCTCCGCGCGTCCGCTCAAACAACCGGAGGTGTCCGTGCATCGAATTCCACCCGGGCGAAACGCCGAGAATGAGTTGAGTGCAGTCATCGGGCACACCGTCGGCATGCCCATTGCTGACGAGCAGGAACAACCCCAATGCCAACAGGCGGCGGACAAGTAAGTTAACCATTGCCAACTTAGACGCCTAAAGTGTCGACTCTGTCCAATCCGTTTTCGCCGTGAAAAAAACGTTCGCCGTTCTTCTTATCGTGGTGGCCGTGCTCGCGGCCTACGCGCCCGCCGCGCGCAATGACTTCGTGTGGGACGACACCGCCTTGATTCTGCGCGATCCGCTCATCCGCAGCTGGAGACTGATTCCGGAAGGGTTCAATCATTTCCTTTTCGTCGACGCGACTGCTTCCGATTTTTATCGACCGGTGCAACGCCTTGCCTACACCGTCGACTACGCCCTCTTCTCTTTTAGACCGGCGGGGTATCACGTGGTCAATATCCTGATCCACACGGGTGCCGCGTTGGCTTTGCTCTTCCTGGCCGAAGCCCTTCTCCTCGCCTACGGTTTGGGAGCAGCGCCCTCCCGGTGGATTTCCATCCTCGCCACGCTGGCGTGGGCGATTCATCCCGTGCACACGGCCGCAGTCGTCTACATATCCGGCCTGGCCGATCCGTTAGCCGCCTTGTTTGGTTTTCTGGCCTGCTATCTGATGCTGCGCAGCCGCGCCCGTCCACCACGGCAAACCCTCTTCTGGCTGCTCGGCGCCGTGATTGCTTTCCTGCTCGCCGCCTTAAGCAAGGAGAGTGGATTGCTCTTCCCGCTCGTAGCCACGGTGATCGCCCTCACCTTGCGTGACTATCGCGCGCTGTTTAAGGCCATGGCGTGCTCGGTGGTTGTCGCCACGGTGTATTTAAGTCTCCGCCAGCCCGCGGAACACAATCCGAGTCCGCCATCGTCCCATGTAGCTCCGCTCGCCACCAGACCCATTCTGATGGCTCGCGCTCTGGCCGAATATGCCGGGTTGATCGTTATGCCGGTCAATCTCCATATGGACCGCGAGGTAGATGCCCGGCCGGGGGAATCAACCGAGATGAACATGAAAATGTTTGCCGACCGTGAAATGGAAACGTGGCTCGGCATCGTCCTTTTGGGTGGAACGATTTATTGGATGCTGCGTGCGGCCCGCCAGAATTCGCCGGCCGCCAAATTACTTCTTCTGGCCGGCCTCGCCTACCTGCCGATCAGCGGCCTCATCGCTTTGAACGCCCCTGTGGCGGAGCATTGGATTTATATTCCCACCGCCTTTCTTTTTCTCGCTGTGGGTGTGAGTCTGGCCTCTTTGTTGGAGGCGAAGCGACCGCGACCGGCTCTCCTGCTCGGGGGCTCTGTCGTCCTGGCCTGCTGGATGACTTTTCTGGCGGTGCGAACCTGTTTGCGCACTTTCGATTGGAAAGACCAGCGCACTTTTTTTGAACGAACCATCGCCGCCGGTGGAGATTCGCCCCGCATGTTGATCAATCTCGGCGGCTTGGAGCTGTCTGAACGCCATCTGGATCAAGCCTCCGTCCTGCTAAATGCTGCGCTGAAAAAAGAACCAGACCAGCCGTTGGCCATCATCAATCTGGCGGTGGTCGCCTTGCGGCGAAACGATTACAAAACGGCGCGTCAACTTGCCTTGCGTGCTACGGAAATGCCATGGGTCGACGCGCAGGCTCACGAGTTGATCGCCGTTTTGGATGACAAGGAAAAAGGACAGGTCAATCCACTGCGTTTGCGCCTGGCATCCCGGACGGGCCCGCCCAATTGGAGCATCGAAAAGCGCTATGTGCGGTTTCTGGATGAGACCGGCGCGACCGATGCGGCCATTCACGAATTACAGACCTGTTTGCAAACGCAATGGTATCGCGCGGAAAGCTGGCAACTACTCGCGAAATTGCTGACCAAGGCGGGCCTCGTTAACGAGGCGAGCGCGGCGCAGGAAAAGGCCATGGCCTACGACGTTCACCTGCTCGACCGGAGCCAGACTCTGTAGAGGCTGAACACAAATACCCATTCGTGAATATTTTGAATAATGAGAGGCCCGCCGATGTCTCTTTTTCACCAATGAAAACAATTCTTTTGTGCGGAACGACGCTAGCTCTCCTGAGCGCGGCGACTGTTTCCGCGACGGCGCAAGGTCAGAGCACGCCAACACCCACGCCAGTTCCTTCAGCCACCCCGAGCCCAACAACGGCTACGACTGGTCACGCCGCCGACGCCTCGACCACGCCGGCTACCTCGGCCGCGGCCAGCCCGGCACCAAGGAAACCAAAGCCGAGAATGACTCCCGTGTCGCCGCGTCGCACGACTGACCTGATGAAGAGGCCCAGCGCCAGCCCCGGAGGTACCGGCCCGGGATTCCATCCCGTCAGACGAAGCGCCGTCAAACCCGGCTCGAGTGAGGAAGTGCCCGTTAGCAAGAAGTCTCAAGCACAGCCGACGAACGGCAGCGAGCCCAGCGCTACCCCGAAAAGCGAGACGCAATAAAAGCGATCGGATTTCGCGCGGACCGAATCGCGGACGGTAATCCTTACGCCGTCGCCGGTTGCGGTGCGGCCGCAGCCTCTGCCGCAGCCGTATCGCGGGGGAGGTACTTTGCGCCCATCAGCCAGACTACACCGCTCGCCAGAATAACCCCGGACACCACGAGGAAGGCGATATGCATATTGGTGTGACCGCCAATGTAACCCAGCATCCAAAACGCCTGCACGTCTCCGAGGGCGTGGATGAAGAAAATGTTCAGGGCGAAGGCCGTCGCCCGTACGGCGGGTAACGAAACATTGGCCAGCGCGGTGTTAGACGGTCCCGTATTCAAAAACAGGCAAAAGATGGCGAGGAACATGGCGATCCAGGCAGACGGGAAAGGAATGTAGAGGCTGGCCACAAAAAGCGGACAGGCCATGAGCATTCCGATTCCAGAAACCCAAAAATAGGAGCCCGGCCAACGCGGGCGCAATTTATCCGCAACGATCCCGCCGAGCAGCGTGGAGGTGAGGCCAGCCACCACGGTGATCCCGCCAAAGATGGTCATACCCTGGAGGGGACTTTGATTGCGATAACGCAGATAGGCCGAGACCCAGTAGCCCAAGCCTCCCACCGCAAATGTCATCAGCGTTTGCGCGACGCAGTTGAACACGTAGGACCGCGTGCGAAACAAGTTCAGGTAATCGGCCATGTGAAGCTTTGATTTCTGGACGAGGTGATGGGCCGTCACTCGTGGATCGCGTTGCCAGAAACAAAGCAAGCCAAGCAGCAGTCCTGGGGGCGTCACCAAATAGAAGGCCCAGCGCCAGCCGAGATGACCGGCGATGACTCCCCCAAGAACATAACCGAGCGCGCTCCCGACCGGAATGGCTGCGCAAAAGATGGCCATGATGCGGCCGCGCGTTTCGATCGGGAAAAGATCCGCCAGAATGGTAGGCGCGGCCGGTCCGTAACCGCCTTCGCCAATTCCTACGCAAATGCGCGTGGCAAAAAGGATCGCAAAAGTCGCCGCCAGGCCGGAACCGCCGCTGGCCAGGCTCCACAAAATCACGGCAGTTCCGATAATGACCCACCGTGATATTCGATCCGCCAACAGACCGAGGAGCGGCGCGCTCAACATATAGCTGCCCAGGAAAGCGACGCCGAGCAATCCCGTTTTTGTCATCGCGTTGGCGTCGCCCGCGGAAAAGAAAGTTGCGCGTATTTCCGGCTCGAGCGCAGCCAGCAGCTGCCGATCAATATAATTGAAAAGATTGATGCCGAGCAGGAGAAGCAACGCCGTCCAGGCGTTCGGATTTTTTCCGTAATTTACTGGCATCGACAACTTGCCGATTGCAGTCGGAGCGGCCGCGATTGTAAATCATAAAGGTGACCGATTTGTCATTAGTCCAACGAGCTCGCTATTTTGTCGTGCTAGGGATGGCCCGGCTCGTCTACCGGGTTTCCATCCGCGGTCAGGAAGATCTGCCCGACGAGGGCTTTTTACTGCTGCCCAATCACATATCGTTTGTCGATGCGATTGTCCTGCAACTGGCGTGTCCACGTCGTATTCGCTTCATCGTCGACGAAGGTTTTTTTAAAAACCGCATGTTGCATCCGGTGCTGCAGCTGGCCGGATGCATTCCGATCAGTCCGCGGCGGGCCAAGGAAGCGGTGCGCTTGGCCGGTGATTCCATCCGGGCCGGGGAGGTTGTCTGCCTCTTTCCGGAGGGACAACTGACCCGCACGGGCACGTTGCTCCGCCTGCAGCGCGGCTATGAATTAATCGCGCGGCAGT
The DNA here is from genome assembly GCA_038226905.1 of Chthoniobacterales bacterium. Lineage (GTDB taxonomy): Bacteria > Verrucomicrobiota > Verrucomicrobiia > Chthoniobacterales > UBA10450 > JBBRDU01. The sequence continues at coordinate 16,131 of JBBRQE010000042.1, forward strand.
CCGGTGCGTGTGTTGTCCCCGTTTGGCTGGACCAACTGTGGGATTCCATTTTTTCGTTTCAAGGCGGCCGGTTCTTCAAAAAATGGCCGAAATCAATTCCTTTTCGAGTTTCAGTGGCGTTCGGTCAGTCGATCGCCGCCGACCAGGCAGACATCGCCACAGTGCGTGAAGAATTGCTCAAGCTCGGCGAATCTTGTTACAGTCGCCGCTCCAGTTTGAATCGGAATCTGGCCGAAATGTGCGTGCGCGGCCTCAAACGACGACGTTTCGGCACAGCCGTTACGGATGGTCTCGACGACACTTCTCTCAGCCGGGGCAAGCTCCTCGGGGCGGCTGCGGCGCTCAGCCGCTATCTGCGAAGGGAATTCGCCGACCAGCGGATTGCCATCGTGCTTCCCGCCAGCAAGGGCGGCGTCGTGGCCAACCTGGCCGTAACGCTCGCCGGAAAAATCCCGGTGGGCCTGAATTTCACAAGCGGGCGTGCCGCGCTCGAAGCAAGCTGCCGGCGGGCCGATCTGCGGGTGGCCATCACGGCCACATCTTTTATGCAGCGGGTGGGCGATTTTCCGTGGCCCGAGCAGGTGCTCAAGCTGGATGCATTGCTCCCTCAGATGAAGGGATCAATCCTTTTTTGGTGGATGCTCGCGCTTTCTTGCCCAACGAGTTTATTCCTGCGACTTCTCCAGATTCCGAAGGAAGGCGGACATGGTGAAGCTCTCCTGCTTTTCACGAGCGGCAGTGCCGGCGAACCAAAAGGCGTGGTGCTAAGTCATCACAATATTCTGGGCAACGTCTCCCAGTTCAATGTTCTCCTGAACGCAAGAAAAGATGACGCCATCCTGGCCTCGCTTCCTTTTTTTCATAGCTTCGGATCGACCGTCACTCTCTGGTATCCCCTCGTCGAAGGTGTACCGATCGTGACTTATCCGAATCCGCTCGATGCAGCCAGGATCTCGGCGTTGATCGAAAAGTATCGACTCACCATTTTGCTGGCCACGCCCACCTTTCTGCGCGCCTACTTGCGCAAGGCACAACCGGCGCAACTTCGGAGTTTGCGCCTCGTCATCACCGGGGCCGAAAAATTGCCGACGGACTTGGCCAAAGCTTTCGAAGAACGCTTCGCTCAGAGAGTTCTGGAAGGTTATGGCCTAACGGAAACATCGCCGGTGGTCAGCGTCAATCTACCGGAACCAGAGGCGAAAAAACCGGGCGACGTTGTGCAACCATGGACGCGCCTGGGGTCGGTTGGGAAATTGGCGCCTGGGATTGCGGCGGAGATTCGCCACCCGGAGAGCGAAGGAAAGCTCTCCTTGCACGATAGCGGCATGCTCTGGTTGCGCGGTCCCAATATTTTCGAGGGCTATTTGCACGATCCGGAAAAAACGGCGGAGGTTTTGAACGAAGGATGGTTCAAGACGGGCGACATCGGCCGGTTTGACGAAGATGGATTCCTCTATATCGAGGGACGGCTCTCCCGCTTTTCCAAGATCGCGGGGGAGATGGTGCCGCATGAAGCGTTGGAGCAAAAAATCGTGACCGCGCTCGGCCTGGACGGGCAATCGGAGCGGGTCATCGCCATTATGGGCGTGCCGGACGAGAGCAGGGGAGAGGCGGTCGTTCTTTTAGCCGCCATCGATATCGACGCCGAACAGTTGCGCGGCAAGCTTCGAGACAGTGGTGTTCCCAACCTTTGGATTCCTAAAAGACTCTGCCGCGTCGACGCGATTCCGCTGCTCGCCTCCGGCAAACTCGATCTTGGCAAATGCAAGGATTTGGCCTGCACTGCGTAGCTCGAGACAGGCTTCCTGATGCGCTCGCTCTTTCATTTTTTCGCGTATCACGTTACCCGGTTGATGGCTTGGGGGTTCCTCGCCTGCGTCGCGCGCGTTCACGTCTTGCGGACCAATCGGACGAAGGAGGCGGGCGCTTTCATCCTCGCGGCCAATCACATCAGCCACTTCGATCCGCCTATCATCGCCACCGTCCTGCGGCGCAAGGTGGATTGGATGGCCATGGCCGAGTTTTTCCCTCACCCCATCCTCGGACGGATTCTGCGCGCCATCGAGTGCTTCCCGGCCGATCGACACCGGGCCGATCGTGCCACCGTGCGCACCGCCATCGAGCGGCTAAAGCAGGGACGCATTGTCGGCATGTTCCCCGAGGGCGGCATTCGTGACGGTGCCGGCTCGGTCCTCGAAGGCGCTCCTCTTCGACCGGGCGTTGCGACCCTTGCGCACATGGCCAAAGTTCCCATCCTGCCCTGCGTGATTCTCGGGAGTGACCGCTTGTATGCGAAAAAGAACTGGCTGCCCCTGCGCCGAACTCCTGTCTGGATAGGTTTTGGAGAATTGATTTATCAGATTCCAAATATGGAGAAAGCGGAGACGCGAGCGCGGACGGAACACGAGCTTGCCTCAGCTTTCCGAGAGTTGTCTACGGAGCTGCAAGAAGCGTTTTCGCTTACGTCAGACGATCTGCCTCAACCTCCCAGGAAACGGATGTCGAAGTGATCCGCCGCGCCTCCGCTATCGCCGTCGATTTGCTCATGTGTGCATCGATGAATTTCGTCCAGGCAAGGCACCGCTTGCATGCGCGCAGTCGTGCCGAAATGGAAGAATACGTGGTCGCTTGTGAGAGTATTCCTCTGCCGGATTTCTACGCGCTCCCCGCGGACGGCGGGCTGCGCGATCCTATTGGAGATGACTACGGCGCGATTATTTCGTGGGACAGCCCCGTCCGAACGGCCCATCCAAAAAACGACAAAGCGCGCGTGGACCTCTTTCCCTGCACAGCAGGATGGGAACGGCCCACCGTCGTGATGTTGCATGCCCTCATGTCGACGGGCGACGATGGATACCGCCGCTGGGCTGCGCGTTTTAACGAAGTGGGATGGAATGCCTGCTTTCTGCATTTGCCGTATCATTACTCAAGAGTCCCCACCAAATATTGGAATGGCGAGCTGGCCATAACGGCCGACCTCATCCGCAACGCTGAGGGCCTGCGCCAGGGCACCATGGAAGTGCGCCAGGTTCTGGCCGCATTGCGTAAACGGGGATGTCGCGAGTTCGGATTACTCGGGACGAGTTACGGGGGCTGGATTGGTGCCCTGCTCGCCACCATCGAGCCCGACCTCCGTTTCGTCGCGTTGATGGCGCCCATTGTGAACGTGCATCATGCGCTCTGGGAAAGCCCCGCTGCCATCACCATGCGCCGGGAACTCAAGCGCGCGGGCATTGATCCAGCGTTGGTATCTCGTCTTTTCCATCTCATGTCGCCGCTCCACATGGTACCGGCGGTTGGGGCAGATCGCGTTCTTCTGGTCGCCGGCGATTACGATCTGGTCGCGCCAGCCGGCGATATCATGGCTTTGCACGAAAAGTGGCGCGGCTCAGATTTGTTGCGGGTGGAGCAGGGACACTTCGGTCACCGCATGATGAGGGAAACGGTGGCACGCTTGAAAGACCGATTCCTGTAGCGAGCGTCAACGGCAACTCACCAAGGGCATTAGTGGCGTGCATGTATTGGGCGAAGCGGGCCTTGAAGCCGCGCGCCGAACCGATGTAGACCCAAGCGATAAGCAAAAGTGCCAGAGGGGAGAGTTGAACTCCCGACCAAGGGCTTATGAGTCCCCTGCTCTACCACTGAGCTACCCTGGCATGGGGCGAAAATATTCGGTGGCGCACCGCTTGATGTCAACGCAAGCGTGCCCTGTAGGCGAAGCTGTCAGCTTCCCAAGGGAAGGCAGCGCCTTCCCCCTGCAAAAAGTAATCCCTGTATTGTTTGCGCTGCGGGCGACTCAGCCAGCCCGACTGCTCACGGTTTTTTCGAAGTGTAAGACGCCAGGTCTTTCTCCCGTCCGCGCAGTGCCGCCATGAAACATACCCCATTTTTCTGCCTCACCACGCCCGTCCAACCCTCTTGCTCGACATAACGCCAGTCTGGAAAATCGAGGACTGCTCCACTCTTCGGATCGCGCTCGGCCGGAAAGAGGAAGAATTGCATCCGCTTTTCGATTAACCAGATTTGAGCCACTTGGTGACCTTCTTCATCGTCAAAAACCCGGCACCCCAGTGTCTTGAGGTCGGCGAATTCCGGAGGCACATCGTAGTGGTTGAGACGGTGCTTCATGAAGAAGAGATCGCCCAGTGCGCCAGCGTCTGTCTTGATTGGATCGAGCATGATCGTTCGCGACGAACTCGCCGTCGTCAGCAGTTTCCGGGCGGTGTCGGCCCCGGGAAAATCATTCATGCGTTCGGACAGGCGAAACGAAAAAACCGTTGCGATAACAAGAACGGCTATGCCGATCGCCACGATGGCGGGGTTGGTCGCAATCGTTTTCCAGGTGCGCTTGGGCGGTGCGACCGTCGTTTCCTTGGTGAACCAATCGGTCACTTCGGTGGGCATGGAAGTCTGCCGAATTAGTTCCGCCACCGCATTATCGAAGGCCTGTTGATGCGTGAATTCATCCGCCTTCTTCACCCGGAAGACTGCGGCGCGCATGGCTCGATCCGTAATGCGCTGCTCGTTGAAGGGAGCGCACAGCACGAGCATTCGCTGCCGGCGGTTGAGCGGCGGCATTTTCATACGGGTTCGTGCGGACAGCTTGCGTTCAACCAGCTTTGAAATTGTTGGCGCCCGTTCGCGATATGTTTCGAGAATTCCGCGGGCTTCAGTTCAAGCAGAACGAGCAAATCCTCGTGATTAAAAAAATCGAGATAGAACAAGGCCAAAGCGCTGCGCTGCGGCTCGGGCGCACCGGCGATCCAAACAGCCAGCTGGACCGGCTCGAGTTGTGCAATTTGCTTCGGCGCCCAAGGCGCTATCGCGTGTTCCTCCAACTCGACTTCCTCCGCCTGCATGCCCGCCTCACTGGCCTCAAGGCAGCGGCCACGGGCATCCCGGAACAGCCAGAATGGATCCTTGGACAACTCGCCCTGGGCCGCGCGCAGGGCGGCGTCGTGCAAGGTCGCGTGAAAGACTTCCTGCGCTTTCAACGCGTCTCCCATCATCAGGAAACAAAAGCGATAAAGCTGGGGGAGACTCTGTGTGGGAACGCCTTTTTTTTGCAACGGTTTCGAATCTTACGCGCCTGCACCATAGCGCAAGGGCCCACCGGTAGAAAGTAGGGGCTGCCGTGTTTCGAGCGCGTCAGGCTGCCGCAGCCGAAGGATCGAGGTGCTGGATGCGTCTGGCCACTTCTTCGGCGTTGGAGCGACTGTTGAAAGCGGAGATGCGGAAATAACCTTCCCCTTGCGAACCGAAACCACTACCGGGCGTGATGACCACGTTGAGTTGGTGCAGCATGCAATCGAACGTCTGCCAGCTGGTTAGTCCATTCGGTGTTTTTACCCAGATGTAGGGAGCGTTCACTCCCCCATAAACCTGCATGCCGGCCGCGCTGACGGCCGCGCGCAGGAGGGCGGCATTGCCGAGGTAGTGTTTAATCAGAGCCGCAGCCTGCGCGCGGCCTTCCACCGTGTAGAGTCCTTCGGCGGCCCGTTGCACGGGGTAACTGACACTGTTGGATTTCGTGCTCCAACGGCGGTGCCACAGAGGATGGAGCGGCAGCCGGCGCCCGTCGGCGGTTCGGGCCAGGAGTGATTTGGGCATGACCGTAAACCCGCAGCGCACCCCGGTGAAACCACCGGTCTTGGAAAAACTGCGAAACTCGATGGCGCATTCGCGGGCGCCTTCAATCTCGAAGATGGAGTGCGGAATATCGGGCTGCGAGATATAGGCTTCGTAAGCAGCGTCGAAGAGCAGAATGGCCTCGTGCTGGCGGGCATAGGCGACCCAGGCGGTCAGTTGGTCGCGCGAGGCAACCGCTCCCGTCGGATTATTGGGAAAACAGAGGTAAACCAGATCAACGTGTTCCGCGGGAGGCTCGGGGACAAAATTAGTCGCGGCAGTGCAGGGCAGGTAGGTGATGCCCTCATAGCGGCCATCCGGTTGCACGAAACCGGTATGGCCGGCCATCACATTGGTGTCGACGTAAACGGGATAGACCGGATCGGTGATGGCGATTCTATTTTGATGTCCCAGGATGTCGAGGATGTATCCGCAATCGCATTTCGAGCCGTCGGACACGAATATTTCATCGTCGGCCACTTCCATGTTCCGTTCCCTATAATCGTGTTGCGCGATGGCCGACCGGAGAAAATCGTAACCTTGCTCGGGTCCGTAGCCGTGAAACGTTTCCCGCACACTCTGTTCATCGACGGCGCGGCGCATGGCCGCGACGGCCGCCGGTGGCAACGGTTCGGTGACATCGCCGATTCCGCAACGAATCAGCTGGGTGGCCGCCTCCGGATGGGCCTCACAGAATTCACGGACCCGTCGGGCGATTTCAGGAAAGAGATACCCGGCCTGGAGCTTTAGATAATTTTCGTTGAGATAGGCCATGGTGATCCTCGGCAGTCGTTATCCGCCCTGCCGCTAAGCAGCCGCGCACTTGCATCATCCGCAGCGCGGCGTCCCTACCTTTTCGTCAGCGAGCCTTAGTAGTTTTTTTCTACTTCCG
>JBBRQE010000043.1:0-22370 GCA_038226905.1 Chthoniobacterales bacterium
AAGCTGGAAAGCGATGTGGATATATTTCATCGCGCCGCCGCTCGCAATGTGGCTCGCGGCCAGGTCGCGCGGTTAGTAACGGGGCGCCGAATAACTACGGCTGCTTCTCGAACTTCATCGCGACGCCGTTCATGCAATAGCGCAGGCCCGTCGGCTTCGGGCCGTCATCGAAGACGTGCCCGAGATGGCCGCCGCAGCGCTCGCAGCGCACTTCGGTCCGAGTCGAGAAGAATGATTTGTCCACTCTGGTATCGACCGCGTCTTTTGAAATCGGTTGGTAGAAACTTGGCCAGCCCGTGCCCGAATCGAATTTCGCATCCGAGCTGAAGAGCTCTTTGTCGCACGCCGCACATTTGAAGATGCCGTGCTCGTGCACTTTGTTCAGCTCGCTGGCAAAGGGCCGCTCAGTGCCCTCTTGCCGCAGGACATGGTATTGCTCCGGTGTGAGCTGCTTCTTCCACTCGGCGTCGGTCTTTTCAATTTTGTCGCTCATAGGTTTGGTTGCGGGTTGCGGCGCGTTTTCCTGCGCTGGGGACGTGGCGGCCAGAGCCAGCGCGGCGGCGAATAGATATGCGGTCAATTTCATGGTGTCGTGTTTCTTTTCCAGAGATAAGAGACACCAGTGCGAAAAATATTCCCCTAACCCTTTGCCTGATTCGCAACCATCGCGGGCATGAAACACCTGATCTTTGTCGGGGCCGGCCATGCGCATCTCTATCCGTTGAGCCGGGCACGTGACTTCGTCGCTGCCGGTATCCGCGTGACTCTGATCGCCCCGGGCAAGTTCTGGTATTCGGGGATGGGACCCGGAATGGTCTCGCGATTTTACGAGCCGAAAGACGATACCGTTGACGTGCGGGCGCTGGTCGAGCAGGGCGGCGGCGCCTTCATCAAAGACGAAGTGGTGCGCATCGCTCCGTCGGGTCGCGAAATTCATCTGCGCGGCGGCGCGACCATGCAGTACGACGCGCTTTCGCTGAATGTGGGAAGCGAAGTTCCTTTGCACGCAATTGCGGGCGCCGGCGATTTTGGCGTGCCGGTGAAACCGATCAAGAACCTGCTCGCACTGCGCGAAAGGCTGTCGACCGATAAGCGATCAGAGGAACTCCGCGTCGTCGTGATCGGCGGCGGCGCGGCAGGCTCGGAGGTGACCGCGAATATCTGGCATCTGCTCGAGCGCGCCGCGATCGCGTCTCGAATCACCCTGGTGCATTCCGGCGATCGGCTCCTCGAAGAAGCGACTTCGTGCGCCGCTCGTAAACTGACCGGCTACCTGGAATGTCTGGGGGTCGAGGTGATCTGCGGCGCGAAGGCAGAGCGCGTCCGGGAAGGAAACGTGGAACTGAAGGACGGCCGGTCGATTCCATTCCATCACCTGGTCGTCGCGAGCGGAATCCGCGCCCCAGCACTGCTCGCTGAATCGGGCCTGCCGTGCGCGCAGGATGGCTCGATGCGGGTGAACGCGTTCCTGCAATGTCCGGACTTCCGCGAGATTTTCGGTGCCGGCGATGCGATTTGTTTCGCCGACAAATGCCTGCCGCGGATCGGCGTCTACGCTGTCCGGCAGGCCCCGGTGTTGCATGCGAATTTACTTTCCTATTTGGCGGGCGAGCCACTTCAGAGATTCAAACCGCAGCAGCGCTATCTACTCATTCTGAATCTCGGCGACGGCACCGGCCTGCTGACGCGCGGCAGGTTTATGCTGCGCGGTCGTTGCGCCTTTCTGCTCAAGGACTGGCTCGATCGCCGTTTCGTGCGTCGATTCCAGACGGCACGCGTCTAATCGCGCCACTTGGATGCCTTGGAGAAAAACAGTAGTCCTGTTTTCGGCACGCGGAAAAATCCAGCGATCACGCCCTTTACTCCGATCGTGGCACCGACGCTGCGTTTGAATTTCTCGTGATCGGGCAAGGCGTGAAACCCGCGTATATTTTTCGCGTTGTCCAGATTTAGGATGCTTTGGATCAACCCAAGATGCGAAAACGCCTGCGGAAAATTTCCGAAGAATTCGCCGCTTTCCGGATCGATCTCTTCGGAATAAAGGCCGAGCGGACTGGCGAGTTTAATGATGGCATCGAGCATCTCCTCCGCGCGGGCGAGATGACCTTCGCGGATTAAATGATCGATGTACCAAAAGCTGCAGATTAAGAACGCGCCTTCTTTGTCCTGCTTGCCTTCCGTCCGATAGAAAAGAGGTCCGCGCCCCAGCTCGCGCTCGATGGATTCGCGGGTCGACTTGGCCGCGTGCACCTCGAGAAAACCCGCGGTGAAAGCAAGCAGACTGGAAACGTCGAGTGAGGTTTCATCCATTTTAGCCGAAAGAACCTGCGCGCCATTTTTCGTCAAACCGCGCGCGAAGACCTCTTCGCGGATTTCAGCGCAAACTTTCTCCAGCTCGCCATCGTCGTCGCCGAGAAGTTCGCGCGCGCTGCAGCGCAACCCAGCACATGATTTTCCCGTAGGTGAATTGGCTCGTCTCGCGCACTTCCCAAATGCCGTTATCGGCGCGGCGCCAGAAGCGTTTCGCTTCGTCCGTCAAACGCGTGAGCATCTTGCGTTTGTCGCCATCGATCTTGCCACCGGTGTGCCGGAAGAAAAAGAAGGACTGGAGGATGTGCCCGTAATTATCGAGCTGAAACTGCGTCTGCGCGCTATTGCCGAGGCGCACCGGTTTGGAATCGGCGTAACCGGCGAGATGGTCGAGCTTGGCTTCGGGCGGGATTGGCGCGTCGCAAACCGGGTAAAGAACGTCGACACTCGATTGTTCGTTAGGTTCATCGTCTTTCCCTTTTCGCTCCATCCATTTCTTGACCGCGAAATTGAGAAAAGCGCTCGCTTCGCCGGAGTAGCCGAGGCCGAAGAGCGTTTGAATGAAAAGCGCGGTGTCGCGCAGCCAGGTGTAGCGATAATCCCAGTTCAATTCTCCGCCCGCTTTTTCAGGAAGCGAAGTAGTCGGCGCGGCGACAAACCCGCCGGTGGCGGCGTAGGTGAGCAATTTCAAAGTTACCGCGCTCCGCCGGACGATTTCCTGATGAGGGCCGCGATAGTAATTGAAGAGATTCCATTCCTCCCAGAAGGCGGTCGTTACGCGCAGCCCCTCGCGAATCGCCGCGAGATCGGGCCAGCGCTGGTCGTCGCTGTAGTCGAGCACGGCGTAGATCGGTTCGTCCGGTGTGACGACGAAGTTGCCTAGCAAGTCGTCGCCGCTCGCTTCGATCGACACATTGCTAAAAAACGTCGCCTCTTCGATCGCGAAACCGCCATCGTGCCGGCGCTGCCAAAGCGCCGCTTTCCGTCCGTAAGACGGTCTCGCGCTCACGCGCATGCGCATGGCTACGCGTGCGCCGTCCTCAGCCTCGAGCAAGCGCACCAGTTTGCGGGTCGGATGTAAAGTGGTGAAGTCATAGAAGCGCGCCTGGCGCGCCCGGGCGATCACGAAAAAATCAGTTAGCCTAACGATACCTTCCTCAGTGATGAAGCGGGTTTCAAGGATGGCGCTATCCTCGTGATATTTTCGCTCGACGCGAAATGGCTTAACCGGCGCGAGGGCAAAGCTGCCGCCTTTCTCCGGATCGAGCAGCGCGGCGAAAACCGAGCCGGCATCGAACGCCGGTAAACAAAGCCAATCAATATCGCCGCGCGGCCCGATTAAGGCCGCAGTCTCGCAATTGCCGATGAGCGCGTAGTCGCGGATCGGTGTCATCGCAGCCAGCCGCCGACCGCCTGGATCGGCTCGATCTGGCCGGGTTCCGTCACCCACGCCACGATCGCGCCGCGCGTATTTGCCACAGGCTGCAGGCCAGCTTCCGGCAAGCGCACCTCCGCTTTGCCGGCCGGCGCTTTCTCCGTCTTGAGTCCGAGCACGACAAAATCGTGCAGCAGTTTGCGGCCGCTATTTTCGCCAGCTTTGACATCGATGGTCAAATCGAACCCGAGCCGCGCGAGATGTAGATCAAGAGCGCGCGCCTTGCCATTGGCCGGCTGAAAAGAAAGGCGCGCCGTCGCTCCATCCGTCGAAGAAAGTTTCAAGACGCCCGGCGATTCCGATGCCGCACCGGGAACGCCACTGTTACGCCACTCGCGGCCATCGAGGACAAAGCCGGGCGTGTAAACGCTGCTGCTATTCCAATGCGCGGAATAACCATATTGCCGTGCTGTCCATTCCTTTGAGGCGTACGGATCCCGCCAGCCGAGCCGATCCCAGTAATCGACGTGAAACGCGATCGGCACATAATCCTGCCAGAGCCTCGGTTCGTTCTTTAGCTTGCTCAACCACGCTTCCGCCGGCGGACAGCTACTGCAGCCTTCCGAGGTGTAAAGCTCGAGCAAATGCGTTCGGGTTGTCTGGCTTTCCAGTTCGAGAGCAAAGGCGGGAGTGTCTACGCCGCAAAGACCAGCTGCGAAAAAAATGGCGAGGAGGGAGCTCGTTTTCATAACAGTGAGAGCGCAATTCTCCGTGAATATTTCACGGACAGCGGAATAACGACTCAGGTTGGACCTCTCACTGCCAGTTAGGGATTGCTCCCGCGCAGAAGCGAATTTCAGTTGGTGTCTTCCCAAAGGACGAGTAGGTAAGTTTTCGTGGCGCAAAGCGATACCGAACAGTTGGTTGAGAAATTTTATGCGCCGCTTTATCGCTTTGGTCTTTCACTCAGCCGCAAGGAAGAGGACGCGTGTGATTTGGTACAGCAAACCTTCTGCACCTGGGCGGCGAAAGGCCATCAACTGAGGGACAAATCGAAAGTGAAAACCTGGCTTTTCACCACGCTCTACCGGGATTTTTTGGCGAAGAAAAGACACGACGCCCGCTTTGTGGAGACGGAGAACGAAGAGGATTTCATTGAACCGGTGCAAGTGGAGCGGTCTGTGATCGATGCGGTCGACGCCGAGATCGTGCAGAAGGCGCTGCATGCGCTCGAAGAACGGTATCGAGCGCCGGTAACCCTTTTTTACATGAAAGAATATTCCTACCGCGAGATCGCTGAGATTCTCGCCATTCCCATCGGCACCGTCATGTCCCGCATTTCACGCGGGAAGGCCGACCTGCGCAGCGCATTGAGCGATGCCGCAAAGCTCGACGCGCGAAAAGTAATGCCGATCGGAGGCGAGCAAGCACATGGATGATAAGGAAGCGCGATCTATCCTGAGCCTCCATCGGCTGGGAGAATCGGCACTCGATGAGGCGAAAGTCCGGGAGGCACTGGGAAGAGCGGAGGCCGATCCCATTCTAGCGCAATGGTGGCAGACGGAGCAGGAGCTCGATCAGGCCATAGCGGCCAAACTGTCGACAACGCAAGTGCCGTCGGACTTGAAAGCGCTAATCCAAGCGGGAACGCCTCCGGTTCGACCAGGTCAGGCAGTCCGATCAGGCTGGAGTCGCACCGCCCTCGCACTCGCAGCGTCGATTGTAGTTCTTGGCGTGCTTTTCAGCTCTTGGCGGGGCGCGTTTCAGCCAGCGGCGTCGCTCGCGGATTATCGCGACGAAATGGTGAGCTTCATCAAGGTGCCTCCGAATCTCGAATTGCAATCTCCAGATCTGGCGCGCCTGCAGGCGTTTCTCGCGAAGACGGACGCACCCGCTAACTTTGCGGTGCCGGAAAATCTGCAGCCGTATGCGCCGGTTGGCTGCCGTGTCCTGCGTTTTCGAGGACACGACATTTCACTCGTTTGCTTCAAGATTGGTGGAGACCAACTCGCGCATTTGTTCGTGGCCGACGCTAAATCAATACCGAATACGGGTCGCGCCTCTGCGCCGGTCTTTGTCGCGGAAAAGGATTGGATGACCGCGACCTGGACGGAAGACGGACACACCTATCTGCTGGCAGTCAAAGGCGATCGTGCGGCCACCGAAAAATTTCTTGGCACAACTTGACGACTCCTCGCAAGTCTGGCGCGTCTGCCAATTTCGCGACCAGTCATGTCGTAGTTCGCAGCTCGTTCTCAGCTTACTCGGACGCCAAACGGACATTACTGTAACGCTTCTCTCCCGTTACTTCCCGGCCGAACCAGCGCGGCGGCTTGAATTTTCGACAGCTCGCCTGGTTCGGAAACTCCACCTCCGCCACCATGAGACCCTGATTACTGCCGCAGTCGATATCGATCTCGATCGTAAGATTCTTCCATCGCACTTCATAGCGAACTTTACGCAGACGCCTCCCCGCCGTGGCTGGCCAGAGAATGGCAAATTGTTTGGCACTGAGGGTAACTTCGCGTTCTTCGCGGGCCAACCCGCGTCCAACCTTGAACGTTAACAGCTGCGAGGTTTTGTATTACCTTATGGTTCCTCGCTTGGCTCGTTAGGCCGTGGTCTTTCGAAAAAGACGCGGTCTGGTTTGTAGAAAAACAAAAGCCAACCTGCGATCGCGCCGACAAATGTGGCATCGACCAGGGCGCGCAGGGCAAGGGTCCACGGTATTGCGCCGATGATCGCATTGCTAATTCCGTAGGCCATGATGATCGGCCAGATGCACATGAAAGCCGTGCGGGCCCAACGATAGTGACGTTTTAGGGCGAACGCTGTCGCGGCCATGAATACGGCGATCGTGGCGACGAGGGGCGCTGCTACTGCCAGCCATTGCGCGCGGCTCACGGGCATTCCACCGATCGAATAGCCGCCAATGTAACGGCCGAGGTCGACGATCGCCACGCTGATTCCAATCGCCGCGCCCATAGCATAGATCAGGCAGAACCACATCAGCACAGTCAGAACGCGCGGGCGTTTCATTGCCGAAAGAACAGAAGTGAAATCAAAATGAGAATCGGGAGCAGAATAGGCGCAGCGTATTTGAAGATGAAGCCGAAGAAACTGGGCGTGGCGACTTTCACGTCCTGGGCGATGGCTCTGACAAGCAGATTCGGTCCGTTGCCGATGTAAGTAAGCGCGCCGAAGAATGTCGCACCCAACGAAATCGCGACGAGAGAGTGATCGTGATGTGCGATGAACTCGGACATCTGATTTGCGTTGTTGACATCGAAACCGTGTATCCCGAGCGCGCCGGCCAGAAATGTCAGATAGGTCGGGGCGTTGTCGAGGAACGCGGAGAGAATGCCAGTCGCCCAGAAGAATTGCATGTCGGTTCGCACGCCAAGGTCGAGCGCGTGCAACTCGACGTAATCCAGTACCGGAATCATGGTCGCGAAGATCCCGAAAAAGAGCCAGGCCACTTCTTTGATGGGAATAAAAGTAAATGCGTTGGCCTGATGAACATGCGACGGCGTCCATCGATACGCCGCGAAGGCGCAAATGAACATCGTCACTTCCCGCCAGACCGGTGGCACCACGACCACAGCGACGAGCAGCATCAACATGACGAACAAATTGCGTTTGCCGAAGACGTGCCACGTTCCTCGCTCAGCCGGTGCCGGCGGCAGGGCCGCCCCTGCAGAAGAGCGGCGACTATCGATCAGGTAGAAGATCGTCACCGCTATGCCGATGGTGAGAAGCCACGGCTGCCAACATCGAAGAAGGGGCCAAAGAAATGGGACGCCCTTGAGGTAGCCGAGAAAAAGGGGTGGCCCTACCGGCAAGAGCGCGCCACCGAGATTGCTCACGATGACAATAAAAAACGCGAGGTGAAATCCGCCGAAACGCTCCTTGTTCATCTGGATCCATGGTCGAATCAGCAACATGGAGGCGCCGATCGTTCCGACGACGTTCGCCAGCAGTGCTCCGCCAAGCAAAAACAGCGTATTCTCCGCCGGGCCGGCCCGATTTCGCATTCGCAGATGGATTCCGCCAGCAACGACATAAAACGAACCCACCACGACAATAAAACTGGCGTAATCGATTAGAGCATGAAAGACGCGCGCCATATCGCCACGAGCAAAGAAATAGTAAGCGCAAACGACCGCAGCGAGGCCGAGACAAAGGCGATGGTAATGTTGCTCCCAATGATGCTGAAAAACCAACGGCGCGAGCGCTATTGCGATCAGCAGGAGCGCGAACGGCAACATAATGAGCAGCGGCGGCTCGTGACCAGGCGCAACAACGGCCAAAACGCGCAACATTCGATTGCTTTAGAGGTGACTTTCCCTGGCTGCAAAGAATTTCGAGCAGCTGTTAACCCGCTCCTTACCGCGTTTGCGGTCAAAAACAGGGAAAAGCAGAATCGACAACTTTTCTCTGTGCCCAAGGCGTCTGCGACGCCCGCGCGAAAATCAATACCCGCGCCAGGAGAAACTGACGCTAGCTTAGCTTTGCGGTTTCGAAGCGATTCTGTTTACTTTGTCTGCATGATCGCGCTTCGTAACGAGAAGTTAGACGACGGCGAAGTCGGAAGGCGGCGCGGACACCTGAGCCATAATAGCAATCGCATGATAACCTGATGAAGTCGTTAGCGGCAGAATTTCAGAGGGTCCATGGCCGGGCTCGACCGATACTCGGCACGTTCCTTTATGGTTTGATCGCAAGCCTTGCCGCGGTGGCGTTTCAATTGGCCATCAACTGGCTCTATCGTCTTTGCTTCAAGAATCCGGCTGCGGTAGGCGGCTGGCATTTTTTCTGGATTACCCTGGTAGTCGTGGTGGTATCGTCACTGATAGTTGGTGGGCTGCTGCGCGTTGCGCCCTCTGCGGCGGGCAGTGGCATTCCGCAGGTGAAACTTGCGTTTTGGAAGGAATTCGGACACTCGCCGCGTCGGATCGCGGCCATCAAATTTCTCGCCGGAGTGATCAGCATCGGAGGCGGACAAAGCCTCGGACGCGAGGGGCCAACTGTGCAGATTGGAAGCAATCTCGCGTCGAGTTTGGCCGGGTTACTCGGTGTCTCCAAGCAGAACCGGCGCGCCGCCAGCGCCGCCGGGGCCGCGGCCGGATTGGCGGCCGCCTTTAATGCGCCACTCGCGTCGGTGGCGTTCGTCCTCGAGGAAATCATCGGCGACCTGAACAGCCGCTCCCTCGGTCCGGTGCTTCTGGCAGCAGTGGTAGGCGCGTTTGTTGTCCACGCCCTGATCGGCGCACAGCCCGCCTTTACCTTGCCTGAAATTAAGGAGCCAACCTGGCGAGCCTACTCACTCATGCCGCTGGCAGCTGCCTTCGCTGCGATAGCGGGTGTCCTCTTTCAACGCGGATCAATTGCTTTGCGCGGGAAGGCGCGACGCGTGCGCGCGATTCCGGCTTGGTTGCATCCGCTCATCGGCGGCCTGATTACCTGGATGGTCGGCGTGAGCGTCTTCGCATGGAGCGGACGACTCGGCGTATTCGCGCTCGGCTACGATGATCTCTCCGACGCACTCCTGCACGGATTGGCCTGGAAGCTCGCAGCCGTTTTGCTCGCTGGTAAATTAATCGCGACCATCGCGGGCTATGGTCTGGGCGGCTGCGGCGGCATTTTTTCACCAAGCCTTTTTTTTGGCGGCATGTGCGGCGTGATGGTCGCCGGTGCCGGAACGCATTTCTTCTCGCTGAGCCAGGGCGACTCCCTGCTGCTGGCCGTCGGTGGAATGAGCGCCTGTCTGGGCGCGGTCGTGCAGGCGCCCGTCACGGCCATTCTTATTATCTTCGAGATGACGCATCAGTTTGCTCTCCTCCCGGGCCTGATGCTGGCGGGACTGGTAGGCCAGGCGGTCACGCGGTCCATTAGCCCGGTCAGCTTTTATGACGAAATCCTGAAGCAGGACGGCCACGACATCGAACACGTCATGCCCCCGCGGGATCTTCGCTCCTGGCAGAATCTGCCCATTTCGGCGATCGCGAATTTCAAGCCAGTCGTGATCGAGGGCATTTCGGATGGCGCGTTACGGGCCCTGCTTGAGAATCATCCCTATCAGCGTTTTCCACGGATGGAGAACGGCCGCATCGAATCCGTTGTGACCCGCTCCGAGGTCTCGGCCGCTCTGGAGGAGAGTCGGGCGCTCCGCGGAGAACCGCCGGTGAACTGTCGACCCGATGAGACCATTCGCGATTTGCAGGCCCGCTTCATCGAGTCGAAGACTGGCATGTTAATCCTGACCGACGATGGCGCGGATAAAGTGCTGGGCGTAGTGACCCTGCACGATCTGTTGCGGGCTCAACTTGCAATGAGCGATCGGGAGTAGCACTAGAGCCGCCGCTGCGTGCCAGAAGTCTCAAGTCCTGATGATCAGAAACAGCAACAGGCTGACGACGACGATAGGAATCGCACAGATCATCAGGACCAAGTTGTTGCGCGGGCCACGTTGAGTCGGCACAAGATTGTCCGCGCTAATCGCCTTTTCGATTTTTTGCAAATGCCGAAACACGTAAATAAAAGCGGAGACGACGGCGATGAGGGCGATTCCGACAAGGATGCGGATGGGCAACAGCGGGTCAGTGGCCAGCATCTCCGTCGCGATGGGATGAATCAGGGAAATGAGAGTCGTCGGTTCCATTTAGCGTCTAGATTCGCGAATAGGCACATTCACCGGCCAAGCTCAGCTACGGCTCGGTGAGGCGCAAGTGGCGCTCCGATTTGGCTTCTCCAGCCTACTCCGCTGATAAACTTCCGTTAGCGTGGCGGCGGCAGTGTTCGAGATAAGCGCCTTCGTGACTAACGACTAACTCGACCACGCTTGACCAGAGCCAGGAAGGGGCGTCTAAAGTCTTTGTTCGATGATTGCTCAATTCATTCTGCCAGGCCCGACGGTCATCCTCCTTCATTTGGCGGGCGTGGCCTTTTCCCACGACCGTGGCCAGAAATCTCGCGACCTTAATGGCTTCACCGGGCGTTAATTGCTCGATTTCAAATCTCAGGTCTTGGGGGAGGAGTTCGCGGAGGAAGACCGTGCGGCCTTGAAATCGGGCGGCTAACATCCGGTCGCCCAGCGCAGGCGACAGATGCCATGCACCGGCCACCACACGTTCCGCATTATCCTTCGGCATTTTTACCCGTGGATAACGCGGCGCGACGGCCTGAACGGCTTGAATTATATCAATCAAACAGAGTTCACCCTTCTTGCCTCCCACCCGTAAGAGGACGGCATAGCGATGGCGACCGAGTGAGCTGCATCCTTTGACCCAAAACGCGGCATCCAGCACCTCGACCGAGGCCTCATTATCACGCGAGCGAAGGGAAGTGATCAGCCGCCGCACCTTTTCTTCCTCGAATAATTCCCGAATTTCGCTTCGTTCGGCCTGGGACAGCGGCCAAAAGCGTTTCCCGAGCGGAATGCTCGGAGTTTCGTCTTCGATTCGTTCGCGCGCCAAATGTCGCCACCTGCGACGCAGCGCATTTTTCATGGCTACTTTGACAACTTCCGGCCTAACAATCTCTTTAACCTTTTCGGCGCTAGCATCGGCGAACGCCTGTTCGTATCCATCCACCATCTGCTCGAGCATTTTGCCGTGGTGCCCCCGGGCAAATCGGAGCCTCGCGCGGCGCTAGCGAGGGACAGGCCAAGCCGGACCAGATCGTGCGCCGGGTTACCGATAACCGTTTGATCCAGATCGCGGATTTGGATGTCGATATGTCCGTCGGTATTTGCGATGGGACCGAGATTTCCGACATGGCAGTCCCCGCATATCCAGACCGCGGGCCCCTTCGGAATCGCCGCTCCGACAGCGGATCCGAGCCACTCATAAAATTTCTCAGTGTTGCCACGCATATACGCATGAGCCGAGCGCGCCATCTTCAGGTTGCGACGTGCGGTCAACGTAGCCTGCCGCTTCGTGGACCGGGTGAATTTCACTCGATTCCGCCCCGAAGATCGTTTGGTCATGAGTGGAAAGGTCGTCAAAAAGCAAAAAACACGAAGCAATTAGTCGCGCTCTTTATCCGCGGGGGCGCGCCCCACGCGGTGCTTCCTACCTTTGCATGAGGAAAAAGGCCATGGCCAAAACAAGATAGACCGCCAGGAGCAGGACCCCTTCGAACCAGGTCGTCTCTCCGTCCACCGCGATGGCGTTTACCGCAAAACTCACTCCTGCTATCGCGATCAGCTCAAGTGGATTATCGAAGACAAGATTCATGGGGTGCCCCATGAAATGCGAAACGATCACGAGAAGCGGCGCGACGAGCAAGGCCACCTGGATGCTGGACCCGACTGTGATGCTCATGACGAGGCCCATGCGATCTTTCCGTGCAAAATAGATGGCGGCAACGTATTCCGCGGCATTGCCGACGATGGCCAGAACGACCACCCCGAGAAAGAAGCGCGAAATGCCCAGTTGAGTGGACGTTTGTTCGAGCGCGCCGGAAATCAGTTCTGCCTGCCACGCCGTAAAAACCGTGCCGAGCACAAGGACGGCAATGGATTGCCCGACCGGCCATGGGGTCTCGTGTTGATCCTGGTCACTGCGCCGAAATTCAAAGACATCCCGGTGCGTGACGAGCGTGTAAAGAAGATTGGCGAGATAGACCAGGATTAGGACCACCGCCACTCCAAGACTTAATTTCTCGTCCAGCTGACTGGCTTCGGGCGACGCGTAGATGCCGCGTTCCGTATAATCAAAAAGGGCCGGCACGAGCAACCCGATCATCGCGAGGATGAGCAGGCTCGAGAGCAAACCAGCGCGTTCTCGTTTAAAGGTCTGGCTGGCGCGTCCGTAACTGCCCACGCTGATGGCCAGGCCCAGGCCCAGCAAACTGTTCCCGATGATGGAACCGGTGATCTGGCCTTTGACCACGCTCTGCTCCCCCGCGGCCAGAACGAACAGAGCCAGAATAAACTCGGGCATGTTCCCGAAAGTCACGTTCAACAGTCCGCCCATGGCCGGCCCCACTCGCGCCGCCAGATTTTCGGTGGCGCGCCGAATCCATTCGGCTAACGGAACGATGGCCAGGATCGCGCTGAGAAAAATCCAGACCGGTCCGGCCCCGGTCAAATAATGCAGCCCCAGCGAGAGCGGGACGAGCAAGAGAAGCCATGTGAAAATCATGAGTGTTGCCTAAGGAAACGTCATTCTCATCGCATCAGGCTCGACTCTCCAGGAGGATTCGCTTCTCCGTTTCATTGCACATCTATCTTTCACGGACAAACGCTTCGAAATATTTGCTTGACGATCGCCCTCGCTGGCCCAGACTACCTTCCTGTAAAGTTAGATCGTGGCGATTTAAGGCGACTTGCTCCACGTAAAAAAGTGCTAAAGGGCTGCTCAGTTTCCGAAGTGAAGTTGGATCGGATTCGATAGAGCGGAGCATCATTTTACGCTGCCCAGGTTTCTCAAATTGCCATGCAGGAAAACTGCCCTGGCCATCATCAAAACCGAAGCGACTCCCGAAAAAGAGGAGACGGCGTCCTCCTCCACCCCCCAGCCCAAGCCGCTGACGCGCAACGAAGGACTGAAAGCCGCTCATCCCCTCCTGGAAGGCACGATCGCCCAGACCCTGGCCGATCCCACCGTGGACCGGTTCTCGGACGATGATTACGAGTTCTTAAAATTCCACGGCATCTATCAACAGGACGACCGCGATAAGCGGAAGCTCGGGAAGGAATACATTTTCATGGTCCGCGGTCGCCTGCCCGGCGGCGAACTCGAACCCGCCGCGTATCTGGCCTTCGACCGGCTGGCCTCCGAGCTGGGCAATCAGACGTTGCGCATTACCACCCGCCAGGGTTTTCAATTCCACGGCATCGTCAAGAAAGGCCTCGGGCCTTTCATAAAAGGGATCAACGATACCTTGGCCACAACCCTGGCGGCCTGTGGCGATGTGAATCGTAATGTCATGGCGCCACCGACTCCCGCCACCACCGCGCTGGTCGAACTCATCCAGCAACATTGCCTCACCGTTTCCGATGCGCTTCTTCCCAAAACCCGCGCCTATCACCAGATCTGGGTGGAGGGCGTCGAACTGAAGCTCAACGAGGAAGATAAAAACTTCGTCGATCCTCTCTACGGGAAAACATATCTGCCCCGGAAATTCAAAGTGGCCTTTGCCATCCCGCCCCTCAACGACGTCGACATTTTTACCAACGACCTCGGGTTTGCCGCAGTCGTGGAAGGCGACCAGCTGGTGGGCTACACCGTGCTGGCCGGCGGCGGCATGGGCATGAGTCATGGCAACGCCCAGACTTTCCCGCGCATGGCGGACGTTATTGGTTTCGTTAGGCCGGAGCAGGTGGTGGAGGTGGCCCGGGCGGTCCTGACGGTCCATCGCGACTTTGGCGATCGCACCAATCGCCGGCACGCCCGCCTCAAATATGTCATCGCGGAGTTGGGCGTTGCTTGGTTTCGCGACCAGGTGGAGGCGCGCCTCGGTTATCGGTTGGGACCGGCCGTTCCGCTTCAGTTCAGCAAACAGGGCGACGTCTATGGCTGGCAACAGCAGCACAACGGCCAGTGGTTTCTCGGACTCTTCGTGGAAAACGGGCGCATCAAGGACGCTCCGAATTACCGGTTAAAGAGCGCGCTCGCCCGCGTGGTGGCCGAGTTCCAGCCGGGCCTGCGGCTGACGCCCTCCCAGAACATTCTTTTGCTCAACATCTCGGACGCAGGCAAGGCGCTGATCACCGGAATCCTGGCGGAACACGGCGTACCCGTGGCCCATCAGGCCAGCGTCCTGCGGCGGGCTTCCATCGCCTGCCCGGCTCTCCCGACGTGTGGCCTGTCGTTAGCCGAATCAGAGCGCGTCATGCCGGGTGTGCTCGATCGAATCGAGCAACTCCTCCGCGAGGTGGGCCTGGCCGACGAAGAGATCATCATCCGCATGACCGGTTGCCCTAACGGATGCGCGCGCCCTTATGTGGCGGAGATCGGTTTGGTCGGGCGCGCCCCCGGGAAATATCAGGTCTATCTGGGCGGTAACGAATCCAGCACACGCCTCAACCACCTTTGGAAGGAAAGCGTGAAGGACGCGGATTTTGAGACGGAGTTGCGACCGGTTTTTACGCGCTACAAGAGCGACCGCCTAACGGGCGAACGATTTGGCGACTGGTGTCAGCGGCGCTTGTTCGAAGGAACGGGGGGCGCGGCATGATCGCCGACCTCAGCACCATCCCGCCGTCGTCTGACTGGGACAACGAAGCCGGGCGCACTTTGTCTCCGGAAACGGTGACCTGGCTGGACGGCCAATTCGGGAGCATGACGACAGAGGAAATGCTGGCCTGGGCCTGGCTGCGTTTCGGCCGAGGAGCAGCCATCGGCACGAGCTTTCAGTCGGCCGGCATTCTCATGATCGATCTGGCGCGCAAAAACGGATTCGATTTCCCGGTCTTTACTCTCGATACCGGATTTCTTTTTCCCGAGACGCTCGCGCTGAAAGAGCGTCTGGAAAAATTCTACGACTTCAAGATTGAGTCGCTCGTTTCGGACATCTCCGTGGAAAAACAGGAGGAGATCAATGGCCCCGCTTTGTGGGCGCGCGATCCCGATCTCTGCTGCACCACGCGAAAAATTTTGCCGCTGCGCGACAAGTTGCGCGATCTGGACTGCTGGATTACGGGCTTGCGCCGCCAGCAATCGCCCAGCCGCGCCGGCATCGGTATGATCGAACTCTTCCGCTTCAGTGAAGCGCCGGCCAAGGATATCGTAAAATTGAATCCAGTGGCCAATTGGTCGCGGGAAGAGGTCTGGACGTACGTGCGCGGAAATCATCTTCCCTATAACGCTCTGCATAACACGGGCTACCGATCGATCGGTTGCACGCATTGCACGCGCCAGGCTTCGGGCGCGGACGACAGGGCGGGACGCTGGGCCGGTTCCGCTAAGGTGGAATGCGGCATTCACACTTTTATGGAGCCACATCGCCCTTAAGCCGGCGCGATTTCACGCCTAACGAAAACGACAACATCCAAAAGGAGACAACCCATGTCAGAAGAAAAACAGGAACGAAAATTCGGGTTCGACACCCGTCAGTTACACGCCGGTCAACAAGCAGATCCCACGACCAACGCGCGCGCGGTTCCCATCTATCAAACGACCTCTTATCGCTTCAAGGATAGCGCGCACGCGGCCCGCTTATTCTCCTTGCAGGAGTTCGGCAACATTTACACGCGGATCATGAATCCGACGAGCGACGTGTTTGAACAACGGGTGGCCGATTTGGAGGGAGGCGTGGGCGCCCTGGCCGCTTCCTCCGGACACGCCGCGCAAACCATGGCCGTCCTTACTCTGGCCGGCGCCGGCGACCACATCATCTCCGCCTCCACTCTTTATGGCGGAACCTACAACCAGTTCGCCCACACTTTTCCGCGCCTCGGGATTGAAGTGACCTTCGTCGATCCGTGGGAACCGGAAAACTTCCGCAAAGCCATCCGTCCAAATACCAAACTCATCTACGGCGAAACCATGGGTAACCCTGGGATCAATGTTTTCCGATTCGATGAAGTGAGCGCCATCGCCCGCGAAAACGGAATCCCGCTGGTCATCGATAACACCTTTGCCACGCCCTACCTGAATCGGCCCTTTGAGTGGGGAGCGAATGTGATTGTGCATTCCACCACCAAGTTTATCGGGGGACACGGCACTTCCATTGGCGGCATGATTGTGGACGGAGGCAATTTCAAGTGGGAAGGCAATCCGCGCTTCGCCAACTTCAACACCCCGGACCCGAGCTATCACGGACTGGTTTACGCTTCGCTCGGCGCGCCGGCCTTCATCCTCAAGGCACGCGTCCAGATCCTGCGCGACATCGGCGCCTGCCAGTCGCCTTTTAACTCGTGGCTCTTCATCCAGGGTCTCGAGACCCTCAGTCTTCGCATGGAGCGACACGTGCGGAACGCGCAAGCGGTGGCCGAGTTCCTCGAGAGCCATGCCCAGGTGAAGTGGGTCACTCATCCCGGTCTGAAGAGCCATCCGGACCACGAGCTGGCCAAAAAATATCTACCCAAAGGCGCCGGCGCCATTCTCGGCTTCGGCATCAGGGGCGGGATCGAGGCCGGACAAAAGTTTATCGATAAACTCAAGCTCTTTACCCACCTGGCCAATGTGGGCGACGCCAAAAGTCTCGCCATCCACCCGGCCAGCACGACCCACAGTCAGCTCAACCCTGATCAGCAGCTCACCGCTGGAGTGAGCCCTGATTTTGTTCGTCTGAGCGTCGGCCTCGAAAGCATCGAAGACATCCTCTGGGATCTCGATCAGGCCCTGACCTAACGAGGTGGATTGAGCATTTTCCTGGAAAGGAGCGCTTTTCTTTGCCGGTCAAAATCCCAGAGTCACTTCCCGCCCGGAAGATTCTCGAAAGCGAGAACATCTTCGTCATGGGCGAGGAACGCGCCGCTCATCAGGATATTCGTCCGATGAAGGTTGCCATCCTTAACCTGATGCCGACCAAGATCGCCACGGAAACGCAATTGCTCCGGCTGCTCGGCAATTCTCCCCTGCAGGTCGAGATCACCCTCCTGCAAACGAAATCGCATCAGGCCAAAAACACCTCGCACGAGCATCTTCTGCAATATTACGAAACGTTTGCCCGGGTGCGCGATCAAACCTTCGATGGCTTGATTATTACCGGCGCGCCGGTTGAATTACTGCCCTTCGAGGAAGTCGATTACTGGGAAGAATTGCGCGCCATCATGGACTGGTCGCAAAGCAACGTCTGCTCAACCCTGCACATCTGCTGGGGCGCGCAGGCCGCCCTTTACCATCGCTATGGTGTCCCGAAGCATTCGCTTCCCGCCAAGATGTTTGGTGTTTTCTCGCATCGCGTCATTGTCCGCAAAGAAAAAGTTCTGCGCGGCTTCGACGACGAATTTTTCGCGCCCCACTCGCGCCATACCGAAACGCGTCAGACCGATCTGGAACAGGTTCCGGAGATCAAGGTGCTGGCCGTCTCGCCGGAAGCCGGCGTCTACATGGCTTCGTCGGGCGATGGACGGAGTATCTATATTACAGGGCATTCTGAGTACGATCCCGCCACCCTACAAACCGAGTACGAACGCGACGTGCAAAAAGGTCTGCCCATAAATGTGCCGAGAAACTATTACCCGAACGACGACCCGGCCAAACCGCCCGTAGTGCGCTGGCGCGGGCACGCCAGTCTCTTATTTAACAACTGGTTGAACTACTGCGTCTATCAGACAACCCCGTTCGAGATCGCGCGCATCGCGGCGGCCTGAGGTAGAAACGCAGCGCTGCCTTGTAATACTCTCTCTCCTGACATTCCGACCGCAGTGGAGGAATCTCTAACTCTCTTTCTTCGTAGACCCTAACCCAGCCGGAAGCGGCGGTGCGAGGGCGGTGCCTAACAATTGCGCCGCGCCGGCTCGAAAGGCAGTGCGTGTAATCCGTGGGGGAAGGGCGACAGGCTGTCCTGCCTACTGATCTTCCACGCGCAGGACGGACGAGACTTCCGTGACGGCGGGCAGATGGCGGAAGACATCGAGCGATGCCGCCATAGCCGCTTCCGTCGTTTTTTTGGTCACCCAAAAAATCTCGGCGGTGGCGCCATCCGAATGTTTTTGCACAAGGGAATCGAGACTGACTCCTTTTTCGCCAAAGACGGTGGCGATCTGGGCGAGCGTTCCAGGCTGGTCCGCCACCTGCATGCGAAGGCAGAAGCGGGTCTCCACTTTGGGGAAACTCTTGTAAACGGCGGCGGCGTATTTTCCAGGTCCGACCCGTCCGGTCGCCTGACTGCGAATATTGCGCGCGACGGAGACCAGGTCTCCCACGACTGCGGATCCGGTTGGCTCTCCACCGGCACCGCGACCGTAAAACATCACGTTACCCACGGCGTCGCCGGTAAAGAGCACGGCATTGAAGACATCATTCACGCTGGCTAACGGATGGGCCACGGGCAGCAACGCCGGATGCACCCGCAACTCAATCTCTCCAGCATCGTCACGCCGGCCGAGCGCGATTAGCTTAATCACGTAACCGAGCTCGCGCGCATAACCAATGTCGCGCGCCCCGACTTTGCGGATGCCCTCGCGGTAGATGTTGTCCAGGGCCACCGGCGCTCCGAAAGCGATGCTACTCAGGATGGAAAGTTTATACATGGTGTCGAACCCATCGACGTCCGAAGTCGGGTCTGCTTCCGCGTAACCTAACGACTGCGCTTCTCGCAGCACATCATTAAAGTCACAACCCTCCTGCGTCATTCTCGTCAGGATGTAGTTGGTGGTGCCGTTCAAAATCGCCATCAACTGGATGACGCGATTACCAACCAGACTCTCCCGCAACGGCGCGATCAGCGGAATGCCTCCGCCTACGCTGCCTTCAAAGAGAAAGTC
Organism: Chthoniobacterales bacterium; assembly: GCA_038226905.1. Lineage (GTDB taxonomy): Bacteria > Verrucomicrobiota > Verrucomicrobiia > Chthoniobacterales > UBA10450 > JBBRDU01. Next base: position 19,068 of record JBBRQE010000043.1, read on the forward strand.
CACGCCCGCCCGGTCGGCCGCTTCGAGAATTTCGGGGCCGTGTTTCGCGATCAGTTCCTTATTGGCCGTAACGACCGACTTGCCTGCCGCGATGGCCCGCAGCACGTAATCTCGTGCCGGATCGACTCCGCCAATGAGTTCCGCCACGATATGAATATTCGGATCGGCCAGAAGGCCTTCGACGTCGCCGCTCACGATTTTCGAATCAAAACTGATGGGGCGCGTTTTGCCCGGCGTCTTTGTGGCAATGCGTGTCACTTTCAAGTCACAACCGGCCCGTTGCGCAATGACCGCCGCGTTGCGCCGCAGGACTTCGACCGTGCCACACCCGACAGTGCCGAGGCCTAAAATTCCGATATTAATCTGCATGCGAAAGTGGAGCGACGGAGCATGATGGCGAAGCGCCTCTTAGACAACCCCAACCTCGGCCCGCGCTTCCGCGGCGAAAGGCGTAGAGAGATAGCGCTCACCCGTGGAGCAGGCGAAAGTCACGATCACCTTGCCTTTATTTTCCGGCCGGCGCGCCACTTCGAGGGCAGCCCACACATTCGCGCCGGAGCTGATGCCGGCGAGGATGCCTTCCTCCCTGGCCAAACGTCGCGCCATCGCGATGGCGTCGTCATTTGAAACCTGAACACACTCTGTGATCTGTGGTTGGCCGGCCTTGTTTTTGAGGTGAAGATTGCGCGGCACGAATCCCGCCCCCGTTCCCTGAATCTTGTGCGGCGCGGGTGTCAGCGGCTGGCCGGCCAACGTTTGCGAAATGACCGGCGAATCTTTCGGCTCCACCGCGATGGCGCGGAACGAAGGTTTGCGCGGCGTGATCGCTTCGACGCACCCGCTGATGGTTCCGCCCGTCCCCACGGCCGAGACCAGAATGTCGACTCTTCCGTCCGTGTCTTCCCATATTTCCTCCGCGGTGGTGCGCCGATGGATCTCGGGATTGGCCGGGTTATCGAACTGCTGGGGCATCCAGGCGTTCGGCGTTTCCGCCACAATCTTTTCGGCGCGCGCGATGGCGCCTTTCATTCCGTCAGGTCCCGGGGTAAGGACAAGCCTGGCCCCGAGCAAGGCGAGCAACGTCCGGCGTTCCACGCTCATCGTCTCCGGCATGGTCAGGATGAGTTTATAATTCCTGGCCGCCGCAATGAAAGCGAGCGCGATGCCAGTGTTGCCGCTGGTCGGCTCCACGATCACGGTTTCGGCGGTCAGCTTTCCTTCGCGTTCCGCCGCATCGACCATGGCCGCGCCGATGCGGTCCTTGACCGAACCGAGCGGATTGAAAAATTCGCACTTCAGAAGAATAGTGGCGTGCACGCCCGCTGTGACCCGGTTCAGCCGAACCAGGGGAGTGCGGCCGACCGTTTCGACAATATCGTTATAAATCCTGCTCATAAGCGACGGAAAGTTACAAGATTCCGCGCCGCGGCCAAGCAGTTCTGCGCAAGTCGCCAAACCAGATTTCCGGGCGGACCTGTAGGCACGGCACTCTGCTGCCGTGTCGGTCGAGATGTGAAGTGAAAACAAGGCGGGGCACAAACGCTAACTCGACAAAAAGAAAAGCAGCTCCACCACGAATTACGCGGACAGGGAGCAATGAGCCCCTAATTTTTTTTCTTCCCAATCCGTGTCGTCCGCGGTCAAAAATTCTTCTCCTCCCCCGATTTTGTGGAGATTCTTCGCCTCATGTCTCTTGAACGCTTTCCCCAAGCTCAGGCCAGCCGTTCGGCGGGCTACGACACCGCCCTCACCGAGATTCGCCGGGGCCGCAAAACCAGTCACTGGATTTGGTACATCTTCCCGCAAATCGCCGGCCTCGGCCATTCCTCCAACACCCGCACTTATGCCCTCCGCGATTTGGCGGAAGCCTGCGCATACTTGCGCGACCCGCTCCTCCGCGCTCGCTACAAAGAAATCGCCGGCGCCGTCAACGAGCAACTAGTCGGCGGCTCCGCGCTCGATGACCTGATGGGCAGTAGCATCGATGCCCTCAAGCTTGTCTCCAGCCTCACCCTGTTCCACGCCGCCGCCCGAAGCCTCGTTAACGAAGACCCGACCTTCGAGGTCCTCGTGCAACGCTGCGATTCGATTCTGGGGCAGACCGCCGCGCAAGGCTACCCGCCGTGCCCCCAAACTCTCGAGCGGATCACCGTTTACAAACCGTGACCGGGGATCTATCCACAGACTTCGCAGATTCACACAGATTTGATCTCAATCTTTGGAAATGGCGTTGGTATCTGCGGACTATCTACGACGCGAATACCTCCTTCGCCTGGCGAAGTTGCGCGCAAGCCCAAGCGAAAGGAATAGTCATCATGTCCACGAACACCATCCGGCTTCATCGTATTCTCCGTGCCACGCCTGAAAAGATCTACCGGGCCTTCCTCGATGCGGATGCCAAGGCCAAATGGCTTCCACCAAACGGATTCACCGGCAAGGTGCACCAGCAGGAGGCGAAAGTCGGCGGCACCTTCAAGATGTCGTTCACCAACTTCACCACCGGTGCGAGCCATTCCTTCGGCGGAGAATATCTTGAGCTCACGCCACACGAACGTATCCGCCACACTGACAAATTCGACGACCCAAACCTGCCCGGACAAATGGAAACAACCGTCAACCTGAAAGAAGTTTCCTGCGGCACCGAGTTGAGCATCGTGCAGGACGGACTGCCCGCCGCCATTCCTCCGGAGATGTGTTATCTCGGCTGGCAGGAGTCCCTCATCCTCCTGGCCAAACTGGTCGAGGCAGAGATTCCAGATGAGTAGCCGCTTGGTCGGCACAATCAGCCCTGATACTGCTGGTCGCCGACCTTTTCCATCCAGTCGACCACCTTGCCGTCGAGCGCTTCCTGAATGGCGATGTGTGTCACTGCCGTGGTTGGGGCCGCGCCATGCCAATGCTTTTCGTTAGGCGCGAAAGAGACGACGTCACCCGGCCGCATCTCCTCGAGCGGGCCGCCGTCCCGCTGCGCACGACCGCAACCGGCCGTGACAATCAAGGTCTGACCGAGCGGATGGATATGCCACGCGGTGCGGGCCCCCGGCTCGAACGTCACGCTGGCCCCGGCCGTTCGCGCGGGAGCGTTCGCCTGGAACAAGGGATCGATCCGCACCGTACCGGTGAACCAATCGGCCGGTCCTTTGCTGGATGGTTGAGAACCATTTCTTTTTATTTCCATTTCCATATCCTTCGTGAAGTTGATGTAGCATCCATTTGCAGGCAGAGAGCATTTTTCTTTAGGCACACCAAGCAGTTGACGTAGTTTCGCTGGCGTGGTGTTGGCCCCCGTGTCAGGGCGCTATC
>JBBRQE010000044.1:0-22292 GCA_038226905.1 Chthoniobacterales bacterium
AGATGAGAAAGCATCGTGGGGGAATGCCGTTGGACCCAAATATACCCGGGCGCGACCAGTAACAAAAAGGAAAGCCAGTAGGACCAGTGCAAGAGCAGGCGAAACCGCAGACGCGCTTCCCGGTAAAAGACCGCGAGCAAGCCGACGATGGTAAGAAGGTAGACGAGGCCTACCACACTCTTCGTTAGGCAGGCGAGGGCCGCACAGAACCAGAAGCCTCCAAAATAAATGCGGCGGTACTGGCGGCGTTGATATCCACACACCGCGCAAAAAATTGCCCCGGTCAGAAAGGCGCTGAAGACCGGCTCCGGCATGATGATCCGCCCAAGCAGAAAGGTTCCGCAGGAGGTCAGGTACATGAGGCCCGCCAGGAAGCCGTGCCAGTAATCGCGCAACCGCTCGCCAATGAGGAAGGTGAGTGCGGTCGTCCCAACGATGGCGGCCGCCATGGGGAGCCGCGCGGCCGCCGCGCTCACTCCGCAAATCTTGTAGGAGACAATGATGAGCCAGTAAAGCAGGGGAGGTTTTTGCAGACGGGCCACCCCGTCGTTAGTCGGAACCATCCACTGGTGGGTCTCGATCATCTCCCGGGCCGCGCCCGCATACTGGCCGTCGGTTTCGTTATAGAGATCGCCGTATCCCACGGTGGCCCCGTGCAGAAGGGCAGCCAGTGCGATCAGGAAAACAAAAAGTGCGTGGCGGGTCGGCGGGGGAGGAAGGGCCGGCGGGTCGATCAGCGTTTCGTCCAGACGCAGAGCGCCAGCGGCAGCGACCATCTTTAGCTCCGTAGCGCCGCCGAACGGCTGGGAGGATTGGTTGCTTCCACCACGTGATATTGCTCCCACGTTTCCGGCAGGCGCTGGACTTTTCCCTGCGGCATTTCAACGATGGCCAGCATCTGCCGGCACTCCGCGATGACTGTCTCGTCGAGCGGTCGAAGAATTCGGAACCCGCACCAGAACCGCACCCGCTCGACGCGCTCCAGCCAGCCTTCCACTACCAGATGATCCCCGAGTTTGGCGCCCCGCCGATAATCAATCTCTGTCCGCACCACCACGGGAAATCGCTGCGTCTCCGACATGGTTGCCAAAGGCATACCCAATTGCTCGGCCAGGAGAGTGCGCGCCACTTCCACGAATCGCAGGTAGGCGATGTTGTGCACGACGCCTCCGCAGTCGGTGTCGAAAAACATCACCTGTAATTCGGCGCGAACTCGCGGTGCGGCAGTGGATGTCATTCGGCCCCATCATTGTGCAAGCGATTGCGAAAGCAACGGCAATGTCGCGCGCCCTCCGCAGGCAGGGACGCCGCGCGGCGGTCTCCCCTCCGTCGATGTCGGAGAGGATCGTGGCTTCCTTAGCCCGGCCCATTTTCGCGCGCGCGGAGCGGACATCGCGCGCCATGTCTCTATCCAAATCAGCGGGCGAGAACTGAGGCGACCGCGTCGACCACTTCCTCTGTGCTAACCGACGTCATGCAGCGAAAATCGATCGGACACTCGCGCAGAAAACAGGGACTGCACTCTACGTGGTGGCGCAGAATAATGTGACCATCGCCCAGGGGCGCCGTCATGCGTGGCTCGGTCGAACCAAACACCGAGACGGTTGGAAGGCCCAGCAAAGAAGCGAGGTGCATGGTGCCGGTGTCGTTGGTCAACAAGAGCCGGCACGCGCGCAATTCCTCAATCAACTCATCGAGGGAGGTCTGTCCGATGCGATTCAGGCAATTTTCTCCGAGGGCGGTCGCTACGATTGCGCCGGCGGCGGCATCATTAGCCGTCCCGAACAGGATCCATTGTACTGGTCGACCAGCGGAGATGGCGGCGGCCGCTGCGGCAAAACGCTCGGGCAACCAGCGTTTGGCGGGTCCGTATTCTGCCCCCGGACAGAGCGCGATTTTAATCACAGACCCATTCGCCTTCATCGAAGGAGCGGCCGTCTGAATGGGAACGGGGCTCACTTCGGCTCCGGCATCGCGTGCGATTCGCAGGTAAGTTTCCGTCTGATGCTCGATTTGCCTTCCCTGGGATGATTTGCGCTGTCGCACGATCTGATTGAGCAGCCACGATCGACGATGACCGCGATAGCCGACTCGTCGTGAAATGCCGCCTAACCATGCTTCCAAAGCGACTCTTAACGAATTGGGAAAGAGGATGGCCACGTCGAACGGTCCGGCTCTTCGAAGGGATCGAACCATTGCGCCGAGCGAGCTCCTGGGCAGAGAAATTATTTCATCCACCTCCGGAACCAATTTCCAGATCGCGGCGATTTTGGCCGGAACCGCCACCGTGACATGCGCATCCGGTCGCCCCTGTTTGATGGCGCGCACGGCCGGGACGCTCATGACGGCGTCGCCCAGCCAATTGCTGGAGCGGATCAGAATGCGAAATGGTTTCAAGGTATCTGGCGTCATTGGCTTGGGCAGAAAGACGCCACGCTTGTAGCGGTTGAGCAAGAAGTTTGGGCGCGGCGTTTTCCAGCGGTCGTGCACCCAGAACCAGTCTTCGGGTCCGCGTCGGATTTGTGCGGCCAGGGCTTCATTGGCTTTTGCGGTGAGTGCTTCGGCGGAATAAGCGCTGGCTTCGAGAGCGGGCTCAACCGTGACGCGCCATTGCGCGAGGCCTTCTGTGTGCAGTCCGATGACGATGAGAGCAGCCTTGGTGCGGCGGGCCAGCAGAGCCGGCAACGGCGTGGTCGATGCCAGTTTCCCAAAGAATGGAACCCACACTCCCTGATCGCCCGCGTGTTGATCGCTGAGAATTCCGATGATGCCGCCGGCGCGCAGCAGCTCGATCGGCTTGTGGAATCCGTCAGTACGATCAAACATCTCAACGCCGGTGCGGGCGCGCATCTTTCGCACATGTCGATCCAGGTAAGGGTTGCTCAGCTTTTGATAAATTGTGCTATTCCGGACATAGCCGAAAAAGCGCGGCCAGATTTGGGAGAAGATCTCCCAGTTGCCGAGGTGGCTCAGGATGGCGACGACGGGTTGGCCGGCGCGAAGATGCGCGTGGACGGCATCCAGGTTGTCGAACTGCACGTGCTTCTCCAGTGCCTCCAGCGGCATGGCCGCAACTTTGACGCTGCACAAAAGGTTCGCGCCCAGGCGTTGAAAATGCCGGCGAACAAGTTTGCGCAGGGCAGATCGGGATTGGGCGGGAGCGAAGGCAACAACCATGTTGCGCAGGGCCAGACGGCGGTAATGGGGAAGAACCAGCCAGGCACAAAATCCGGCGAATTCTCCCAGGCGAAACAGGAGAGGCAGCGGTAAAGCCGCCAGGAAGGCCGAGCCGGCGCGATACAAAACGTAGAAGCAAAAATCGCGCATCAATAAGGCGGAAACGAACCAGGCAGGATGGGGCAGCGTAAATTTGCCTGCGTCCTGCTTCAATTAATATAATGTGCAGCGTGAAATCCGCCTGGAGAAAATTGACGTGACCCCTCGAATCGTTAGGCAGACAATCCGCTCCTGAACATGAAAGATCGCGAAAATAAACTGTGGGAAGGCCTGTCCGGTCAGGCACGAGAGCAACTGACGACGCGCGATTATAGCGGCGGGACGCTGGGCGAGCGGCTGCAGGGTAGCGGGGTGGAGGCGGGTGAATTGGCAGCCGCGGACAAAGCGGATTCGGCGGTGAGCGGGGTCTGGATCCCGGGAGTCGAAATTTTTGCGCGGAAAATCCACCCGCAACGGCACCGGGGCACCTTCGGCGAATTTGTTCGACGCGATGAAGGAGTGCTGGCCCAGATCGGGCTCTGGCCTGTGCAGTGGGCCAACGCCCGCATGTTCGCCCAAACGGCCAAGGGGTTTCATGTGCATCCGCCCAGTATCCCGGAAGGGAAAAAGCCGGAGGCGTGGCTGCGGCATCTCTTTTTGGAAAATCCGCAAAATTATTCCTCCCGCCCCTACGACCTTGAGCAGTGGGACGTCATCTTTTTTGTGCAAGGCGTGGTCGAAATGATTCTGCGCGATACGCGAGCCGGTCTGGATCCGTGGACCATGCGCCTCTTCATCGACGGCGATAATCATCGCAGCGCGAACAATGTTGGGGTGGTCGTGCCGGCGGGAGTGGCCCATGCCATTCGGGCCGAGGGCTCGGAGGACGTGATCATGGTTTATGGGACGAGCACTTCCTTCCGGCCGGAATTTGAAGGGCGTATTGCCAGTGATATCGAGACGGCGCAACTGCCGGAATCGTGGCAGAAATTTCTCGCTTAAAACCATGGCGGTTTCATAACGGGCTGCCAAGGATGTCACAGACCGCCGCTGGAATGAAAGATGAAGCGTCGTTTCGATGCAGCCGAGCTTGAGTTGATGGACCGGCCCCAGGGGGTCTCGCCCGAATTGGATCGGGACCTGCGCAACCTGCGGCAATTAAATCGATTTTTCGGCAGCTATGCGCTGGTCAGCCGGTTTCTGAAACGATGGATCCAACCGCATGTCCGCCTGCGCGTAGTCGATCTCGCTACTGGTTCCGGTGACATTCCGCGTCTGGTTGTCGATTACGCCCGCCACGTGAAGGCCGAGGTAACGGTAGATGCAGTGGACGGACAACCCGCCACTTTGGAGATTGCGAGAAAGTTAAGCGCGGGCTACCCGGAGATTTGTTTTCGGGCGGGCAACATCCTGGAATGGGATGGGGGCGAACCCTACGACCTTGTCCTTTGCTCCCTCGTTCTGCATCACTTTAGTGAATCGGATGCCGTGCGCGTTTTGCAACGGGCCCGTGCTCTTTCGCGCCGGCACGTTCTGGTGGCCGACTTGCGCCGCGGTTTGCTTGCCAGTGCCGGTGTTTTTCTGCTGACCTCGACATTGTTTCGAGAGCCGATGACGAAATTCGATGGGAGACTATCGGCCGCGCGTGCTTTTTCGTTCCGCGAACTGAGCGATTTAGCGCGGCAGGCAGGCTGGCGCAATTTCGCGCAGGGCAAATTCAAATTCGCGCGGCAGGCGCTTTGGCTGGATGTTTAAATGGCATATCCGCGGGGCGGATGGCGCAGCGCGCCGTCCCGCGGATATGCCGCGATTCGCGCAATAGAAGTGTTTGGGCGATTATCGCGCCGTGCAGGTTCTGACGACCATCGCCAGCATTCGGGCGCTTCCGCGCGCGCTGGATCGTGTGCTTGTGCCGACCATGGGCGCACTGCATCAGGGGCACCTTGAATTGATTCGCGCGGCCCGCGCGGAGGCCAGGCCGGACGGGGAGGTGGTGGTCAGTAGTTTCGTTAATCCATTGCAGTTTGAGCCCGGGGCGGATTTTGATCGTTATCCGCGGGTCGAGAAAGCGGACGAGGAACTCTGTCGCAGCGCCGGTGTGGATTTGCTCTTTCGGCCCGCCGTTGCAGAAATGTATTTTGCGGATCAATCGATCGGAGTCGAAGAATCGCTTCTTTCGGAACGACTCTGCGGTCAATCCCGACCAGGTCATTTCCGCGGAGTTTGCACAGTTGTGGCTAAACTCTTCAACATCCTGAATCCACGTGCCGCTGTTTTCGGGGAGAAGGATTTTCAGCAACTGGCCATCATTCGGCGCATGGTCCGCGATCTTAACTTCCCCGTGCAGATTATCGGTGTTCCCATCGTGCGGGCAGAGGACGGGCTCGCCCTGAGCTCGCGCAATGAATATCTCAGCGCGGACGAGCGGAAGCAGGCGCCCGTTCTGCGCGCGGCGCTCCTGCAGGCGGCTGAATTAATCCGGAATGGAGAGAAAACGGCCGCCTCAGTGGTGAGTCTGGTGCGAGAGACGATCAGCGGGGCAGGCCTGGCTCGCATCGATTATGTCGAATTGATGGACGCGCAGAATCTGCAGCCTCTGGAAATAATCGCGCCGGAGTCGCTGATCGCCATCGCCGTATTTTTCGGGAAGACGCGCCTGATCGACAATATCCGGCTCCCATGAAGCAATACGATTTTGTGGTGATTGGCAGCGGCATTGCCGGCTTGAGTTTCGCGAGAGAAGCGGCCCGATCCGGCTCGGTCGCCGTCATTACCAAACGCAAGGGAGCCGACAGCAACACAGCCTGGGCGCAGGGGGGGATTGCCTGCGTCACGAGTGGTGAGGATTCGTTCGAGATGCACGTGCAGGACACCCTGGTGGCGGGAGCCGGCCTATGTAACGAGGCGGTCGTGCGCACCATCGTGACAGAGGGGCCTGAGCGAATTCGAGAGCTGATGAACCTGGGATTGCAGTTTGACGAGCGGGAAGTGGCAGGCCACCGCGAGTTGGATCTGGGGCGGGAAGGGGGGCATTCCAAGCGGCGCGTTCTGCACGTGCAGGATGTGACCGGCAAAGAGATCGAGAACATCCTGTTGCGCGAACTGGCCCGCCATCCGCAGGTCGAATTGCTCGAGAATCACATGGCGGTCGATTTAATCACGGCCGGTAAACTTGGGTTCGCGGCGGAAGACCGATGCCTTGGCGTTTATGTGCTGGATGAAAAAACCGGCCAGGTGGAAACCATACGGTCGGATCGGATCGTTCTCGCCACCGGCGGTTGCGGGAAAGTTTATCTCTACACAACCAACCCTGATATCGCGACCGGGGATGGCGTCGCCATCGCCTGGCGCGCGGGAGCAGTCATTGCCAACATGGAATTTGTGCAATTTCATCCGACCTGTCTTTTTGACGCCAAGGCCAAGTCATTTCTGATTTCCGAAGCGGTCCGTGGGGAAGGGGGTATCCTGCGCAATCAGCGTGGCGAAGACTTCATGCGGAGCTATGATGCGCGTGGCTCGCTGGCGCCAAGGGACATTGTGGCGCGCGCGATCGACGCCGAGATAAAGCGTTCCGGCGCCGCCTGTGTGTTCCTGGATATTACACATCAGAGTCCGGCGTTTTTGAAGGAGCGCTTTCCTCACATCTACGAGACCTGTTTGCGTTTCGGCATCGATATGTCGAAACAACCGATCCCGGTGGTTCCGGCCGCTCACTATCAGTGCGGGGGGGTGAGAACTGACGTAAACGGGGCGACCAGTCTGCCGGGCTTATTTGCGATTGGCGAGGTCGCCTGCACGGGCCTGCATGGAGCCAATCGGCTGGCCAGCAATTCGCTTTTAGAAGGCCTGGTCGTGGCCCACCGGGCCGTGCAGACGATCCTGCGCGAGCGGCCGCCGTCGCATCCGGTCCCCCAGATCGCGTTGCCCGAATGGGAATCGGGCGACGTCCAGGACGTGGATGAACTGGTGGTCATCTACCATAACTGGGACGAAATCCGGCGCCTTATGTGGGACTACGTAGGCATCGTGCGTACGGATAAACGCTTGCAGAGGGCCAGCGCGCGCCTGCGTAATTTGCAACGAGAGATCCATGACTTTTATTGGAATTTCAAGGTGTCGGTAGATCTATTGGAGTTGCGCAACCTCGCTACGGTGGCGGCCTTAATAGTCGACTCGGCTTTGAGCCGTAAGGAGAGCAGGGGATTGCACTTCACGCTCGACCATCCTGAAACGCGGGATCAACCCGGCCCCCGCGATACGTTGTTGAGCCGGATTTGAGGCTGGGGAATGGTTAGTGCTTATTCACCATAAACCTCAATGGCTCTGGTTTTACCACAGGGAAACGCCTTGCCTGAGAGGGAAATTTCAGATAGAAACAGTCCGGCATAGCGCCATGAGTAGGATTTTCGTTATTTTTCTGTCCCTCGCCGCTGGGACGATGACCGTGTTGGCTCAATCGGGTTCGCCCTACGAGAGCAGCGCGGATTTTGCCAAGTACGCCATGAAACTGCGTGAACAGGCGCTGCTCAAAGTGGAGCCGATGGTGCAGATCCCGACCAGTTCGCGCGCCTCCGTCCCCAGTCGGTTCCCTTGGAAGACAGATATTGTGACGACCGTCTTCTGGGTGGGCGAGCAGGCGGGAGGGAACAACCCGGTGCCGAACTTTAAGAGTTCCTGGGACGCCAACTGGCAGACCAGTTATGGCGGTTTCGATACTCCCGATACCTCCTCGCGCCGCAACTATATCCCGGTCGCATTCACGCCGCGGCAAAACCCGTTCTACTTTGCCCTGCCTTATAACGATGTGACTCATGGCCAGACCAAACCGGAGGCGCCCCTTGTCATCCCCTGGTTCAAACAGTTCTACGGCGGCCCCGGTCAGTCCGTTTGCCAACACAGGTGGATCTCCATTCGCAAAGGCAACCGCACCTGTTTCGCGCAATGGGAAGATTGTGGCCCGTTCCGCACGGATCACTTTCAATATGTCTTCGGAGGCGAGCGCCCCAAGCCGAACCTGAACCACGGAGCCGGCCTCGATGTTTCTCCGGCGGTGCGCGATTATCTTGGCCTTCAGCCGACCGATGTGACCGACTGGCAATTTGTGGATGTGCGCGACATCCCGCCAGGCCCCTGGCGCAGCTATGGCGATAATAACAATTTCGTGCTGGCCAAGCGGCAGCAGGAACAGAAGCTGGCCGATCGCTCCGCTAATCCGAAGAAGTAGATTGGTTTAGCCTGATGTAGGACCCCGCGCTGCGGCGTCCCTACCCTCCCACGCGAAGAAGGGCCTAACTAATCCGTGAGCCAAGTGCCTCGAAGATTTGTCGAAGTTCGTCCGCCCTTTGCAGGGAGGGCTCAAATTGCTGGCGTTTGGCCTGGCAAAAGGCCTGCAGGGGTTGGAACGCGATCGTCACATCCGCGTAAAAGAGTTCGATCGCCCGGGTCAGTTGTTGCTCGATCGCCTTGACCAGGTCGGTGCATTTACTGGCCATCTGTGTCTCGTAAGCCTGCAGGATTTTCTTGCGCTGACTGACCGCCACAAACGTGCCGGCGATGGCAGCAGAGACGGCCAGAATTCCCGTGACGTCGGCCACCGCCGCGCTGGTCATGGCCGCAATCAACGCGACCAGGCCGCTGGCGGCGGCTACACCGGCGGGCACCCGCAAGCGCGTCGCTGTTTCGTCAAAGAGTTGCGCGAGCTGTTCTTCCACTGTTTTGCCCGCAACTCGTTCGATCAGCGCCAGATGAACCGATTGCAATAGCTCGCGGCGTTGACGGGCAAAATCAGGGATGGTCCTCGGAACCTGGTTGCGCAGATCTTTCTCGAGGAGCATTTGCAGCATGTCGTTCAACTGCGGCCAGAGCCCGCGCAAATCGGTTTCGAGGATTTGAACGGCCTGCTCCACCTGCGGCTCGACAGTTTGACGGAGCTTCATCTCCATTTGCATTTGAAAGTCACGCTGCCAGCGCGTGCGATTCCAGATAATTTGCCAGGTGCGCCAGAAGGAGAGCTTCTCCTGCAGTAATTTTTCGCCGGCAACGGTGCAATCGCGGCAGGCATTTTCCACCCCGCGAGCCAGACCAGTCACGTGTTTCGTCGATTGTTCTTTGCGAGCCTGCAGGAAGTTTTCGATCCGGCCAATGCGTGTCTCGTCCCGTGCGATCACGTTGATGGCGTCTTTAATATCCTGCGAGATTTCGGCCAGCACGACGCGGGCTGTTTTGGTGGCCGAGCGTAACTTAAGGAGACGTGTCTCGGATTCGCGTACCACCCGGTCGATTTGTTCCTGGAGCGGGGCGAACTGGCTTTCACTCCAGAGGCGATCTTTGTCCACTCCGGTGGTGCGGGCGAGCAGCGCTTTACGGGCGGAGACGGCAAAAATGGGCGGGGCGAATCCCAATTTTTGGATGGCGTTATCCTGCAGATGTCGGTGAATGACTTCGATCTCGGCCGGCTCCCGCAGGTCGGCCTGTTGCAGGACGAAGACAACATTCTTAAGCCACTTTTTTTGGATGAAGTTGAGGAATTCCCAGGCTGACTGGGTCCAGGGATTCACGACCGAGAAGACAAATAAAATCAGATCGGCCCGAGGGACAAAATTCTCGGTGATGGTCTGATGTTCGGCCACAATGGTGTTGGTGCCGGGAGTATCGACCACGTTGAAGTCGTTTAAAAAAGGGACGGGCAGATAGCGCTCGATTAATTTTGGCGAGACATCGATCTGCTTTTCCACGGTGCCATAGCGAAAAATGCAAACCTTGTCGGTCGCGGGAAGCACATCCACTTTTGCGAACTCCTGGCCAAAGAGAGCGTTAAGCAGTGAGGATTTGCCGGACTTTACTTCGCCCACCACTACGAAAAGCAACGGTTCCCGGATATCGCTCAAAAGTCCGTGAATGGTGTCGAGTGTCTCGGGAACGCGTCGCAGCTCCGTTCCGAGCTTGAGCAGGGCACTGAGCGCACTCTCCACTTCGGTGCGCAGCTGCAGGTACTGCTCGGCAACCATGGCCGCCACCTCAGGGGCTGGGAGAAAGATTCGCCGTCGCCGAGGGCGCGGGAGGTGAAGGCTGAAGCGGTCCCAAACTTTCCGGCGGCGAGGCCACCCGGCCCGGCGGGGCTCCATTTGTGTCAGACACCGGTGAATTGGCCGGGGCCGCTCCCTTTTTTTTGCGGACGGGGGCCGGTTTGGGCGGCTCCGGGGTGCTCATCGCGAGCAATTCCGAAACGGTCACGAATTTGAAATGCTTTCCCTGCAGTTGTTCCAGCGTGGCGGGCATCGCTTCGACCGTGCCCCGGTGAATATCGTGCGAGAGCACGATGGATCCGGCGCGTGTTTCCTTCAGGATCCGGTTGCAAACGGTGGCTGCGCCGGGGTCTTTCCAGTCGAGTGGATCCACGTCCCACATGATAATCTGGTAACCGAATTCGTCGTGGATCCACTTCTTCTGCCGCGCGGTGATGGCGCCGTAGGGCGGTCGGAAAAGGGTAGGTCGCTTGCCCGTGACCGCTTTGATGGCGTCGTCCGTTCGACGCAGTTGGGAACGGACTGCTTCATCCGACATCTTGTTCAGCTGCGGGTGTGACCACGAGTGGTTTCCAATCTCATGGCCTTCCCGGGCGGCTCTCTGCAATACCTCGGGATGCTGTTCGACGCATTCGCCCAAGACAAAGAAGGTCACCTTGATATGTCGCGCCGCCAGTAGGTCGAGCAGTTTCGGGGTGAGCGCGCCGTGCGGTCCATCGTCAAATGTCATGGCAATGTAGGGCTCGTCCACGTGCACGGCATTAAATGCGATGCGGGGCTCGGGCGGGGACGGAGCTTTGACGGGCTCCGCCGGGGCCGGGGTGGAACTCTCTCCGTGCGCCTTGGCGAGGGAGAGCGCGGCCAGACAGATCATTAGCGAAAAGAGGCGCGAAACGAGCATGGCGAATCAGGAATGCGTGTATCTAGCAGAGGCGAGTCGTTGCGCAAGGCACCAGCGGAGACGCCGGGCGGCCGGCGGAGAATCGGACCCTGCCAAGGACTTGGCAATTAACCTGCTGCTAAAGGGTGCTTGCGACCGACCGGTCACCCCCCATTCGAGCTTTGTCACAAACTGGCATCCTCTGGGAGGGTGCTGTGGGGGAGGCGCTGTAATTATGAAAATATTGTTGGTTGAAGACCACCAGGAAAGTCGACACAACCTGCAGCGGTTGATCGAGCGACGTGGTCATGAAGTTCTGGCTGTGGACAGCGCCGAGGAGGCGCTCAAGGCTCTGCAGCAACAAAATTTTCCTTTCCTAATCCTCGACTGGATGCTGCCGGGCAAGAGCGGGATCGATCTCTGCCGCGAGCTGCGTACGGCGCCCCACGGCGACGAAATGTTTATTCTGCTGGTGACGGCGCGAGCCGACACGGAAGATTTGGAACAGGCCCTGGCCGCCGGAGCGAGCGATTACCTGACCAAGCCGCTCGATATCGCGCTGCTCAATATTCGGCTCTCCGTGGCAGAACGGCGCATCCGAGATCTGGCCGAGCGCAATCATGCGCGCGCCGCTTTGCAGGAATCCGCGCTCACTCTCACCAATATTCTTGAGAACACGACGGACGGTTTTTTCTCGTTGAATGAGGATTGGAATTTTACCTATTTGAATCCGGAGGCGGAGAGACTGCTGGCGAGGAAGCGCGATGAATTGATCGGCCAGCAGCTTTGGCTGGAATTTCCCGAGTTGGTCGGCTCTCCTTTCGAACATAATTACCGGCGCGTGCTGGCGGAGCAGGTGGCGGTCGAGTTCGAGGCGAGCGATGCCGCGGGCAAGATGTGGTTTGAAATGCACGCCTATCCAAGCGGGAGCGGCGTCTCCGTATTTTTCCGCGATGTCAGCGAAAGGAAGCGCACGGAGGAAGAACGCCTAACGACCAGCAAGCTCGAGTCCCTCGGAACACTGGCGGGTGGCATCGCGCACGACCTCAATAATATTTTGACGGTCATCTCCGGTAACATCGGGCTGGCCCAAATCGAGGCACCGACCGACGCCGGAAGCCTCCTCTCGTTTCTTTCAAAGGCCGGGCAGGCCGCGCAGCACGCGGCCCATTTGTCGAGCCAGCTGTTAACTTTTTCCAAAGGCGGCGCGCCGCTCAAACGCGTGGCTTCCGTTTCGGATCTGCTCGCCCAGGCGGCCGAATTTTCGCTTTATGGCTCCAATCTGCGGGCCGACCTCGATCTGGCGGGCGACGTGTGGAAGGCGGAGGTGGACGCCGGGCAAATCGAACAGGTGGTCAACGCCCTCGTCATCAATGCGCGGGAGGCCATGCCGCACGGAGGAACCGTTCGGATCATGGCTCGCAATGTGACGATGGACAAGCCAGGCGCGCTCCTGCCGGCTGGCCGTTACGTCAAAGTAACGGTGGCGGATCGCGGATCGGGCGTTCCGGACGACGTGGCCAGCAAAATTTTCGATCCCTACTTTACGACAAAACCGCTCGGAAGCGGGCTGGGTCTGGCCATCAGTTATTCGATCGTGAAGCGGCATGGTGGCTTGCTCCAGCTGGAAAATTCTTCGCCGGAAGGGTCGGCCTTCGCTTTTTATCTGCCGGCCAGTCTGAAAGAGCCGGCCAGCCCGGAAGCGCGGCCGTTGGAGCGGATCTTTCATTTTAATCACCAGCGCATTCTCGTGATGGATGATGAAGCAGCCATTCGCGATTTGACCTCGCAGCTTCTCAGCACGCTTGGCTATGAAGTGACGGCCGTGCCGGATGGACTGGAAGCAGTCCGTATCTACGAGCGTGCTTTGCGGAAAGGGGAGACTTTTCAGGCCGTCATTCTGGATGCCACCATTCGAGGGGGAATGGGAGGCCTGGCTACGATCGAACGCCTGCGCAGTGTCGACCCGAACGTGACCGCCATCATCTGCAGCGGCTATTGCGATGAAGCGGCGCTTTCAGAATTTCTGGCTTACGGATTTCGCAGCGCCTTGCCCAAACCTTTTAGCCGGCGCGATCTGTCCGACGCATTGCAACGTGCTTTTGAAACGGGCAAACGGAACTGATTTGGAAGTGCGCAGGAGATCCGCGGGACGGACGGCGCAGCGCGCCGTCCCTGGCATCGCCAGTCGTTAGCCTTTTCTCAGCTTTTCCAATTCGGCAATGAAAGCGGAGGGGCCGCCCTCCATGTAGCCGAGTTCGCCCACTTTTTTGCCGTCGCTGTTCAAAACGATGATGGTGGGAAATCCCTGTATTTGATATTGCGAGGCGAGTTGCTCGTTCTGTTTCTTGACCGAGTCGACCTGCGCTTTGGCGCGCGGGAAATCGATTTCGAGGAGGACGAGATTCTTGTGCGCGTATTCCTGAAATTCAGGCTTAGAGAAGACTTCTCGATTGAGTCTGATGCACCAGCCGCACCAATCGGACCCGGTAAAATCCACCAGTAAGAGCTTTTTATCGGCCTTCGCTTCTTCCTGGGCTTTTTTGTAATCGGTTTGCCAGCTCAGCTCAGCCTGCAGAGGAAGCGTGGCGGCCACGCAGAAAACAAGCGCGAAGAAAATGGAGCGTTGAAGTTTCACAAATCAAGTTCGGACAAAAGCGGGGCCGTGCAAGTTCGGGGTCGCCCGGCAGGCGCGGCCCTGTGCGTCCTGAGGCGCCGATCCTATCGCTCTGAGGGATCATCCGTACAAAGGAAACCCGGCGCGGGTGCGCCGGGTTCGCTAAAAAAAATGAGTGGGACGGCCTTACTTGATATGTCCGGAGACGAGCTTGGTCATCTCGAACATGCTCACCTGGCTCTTGCCATTGAAGACGGCCTTAAGTGCGTCGTCCGCATTGATCAGTGTTCTCTTTTTCTTGTCCTGTAAACCGTTCTTCTTGATGTAATCCCAGAGTTTTTTGGTCAGCTCTGAGCGAGGGAGTGGCTTGGACCCAACGACCAGAGAAAGTTTGTCGTCGGGTTGCACCGGTTTCATGAAGGCGGCGTTCGGCTTGCGTTTGGAAGGAGTCTTAGTGGTTTTCGGCATAAACGCTGATTAATGCTTCCCCCGTGGCAGGGCAATACTAAATTTTGTCCGGGAAGACTTTTTTAGCCCGTGTTTTGCACGGCGATGGCCGCCAGGTCGTCCGGTAACCGAGTCTGACCGTCGCTCGGGACGATGCGCGTCAGAATGCTGCGCAGAATGGCTTCAGCCGTGGGGGCCGAACGATCAACGATCTGCGCCAGCGTCTCCGGAGTTAAGCGAGATCGGTCGGGCTGAGCCCCGCCAAACAATCCGTCCGTATATAGAATGAAGGCATCGCCCGCCTGCAAATCGACATCGGTTTCAACGAAGGTGGGCTGTTCGATCAGCCCAAGGGGCGGCGCGCTGGAGGGAATCAGTTCAGGGTTGCCGTGCCGGCGCGAAATCAACAGAGGAGGATGTCCCGCCCCCACCACGGTGGCGCGTCCGCTGCCCGGGTTCAGCGCGACGCACATGGCGGTCATGAAGGAACGCGCCCCGAAGATGCTGCGGAAATCGTTATTCACCGCATGCATGATGGCGGCCGGCGAATCGTGCTCGTCGCTCCCATGATGAAAAAGCAACTTGGTCAGAGTGGTGAGGAGCGCGGCGGAGGCGCCGTGCCCCGTGGCGTCGGCAATCCAGAAAAGCATGCGATTGTCTTTCATCCTGAGCCAGCCATAGATGTCGCCCCCCACTTCAATGACCGGGCGGAAACAGGCGGCCACTTCCCAGCCGCTCAGTTGCGGTGGCTTTTGCGGGATGAGCGACTGCTGGGTAAGACGGGCGGCGGCCAGATCCTGCTTGAGGTTGCTTCGCCAGGCTTCCAATTCTTCATTCTGTTGCTGTAATTGGCGGCGCAGGGAGCGCAGACGCAGTTGCGTCTCGATGCGCGCGCGCAGCACCGCCAGGTTGATTGGCTTTGTCACAAAGTCGTTGGCTCCCGCTTCCAGACAACGCACCTCGCTCTCTTCCCCTCCATGGCCGGTCAGCATGATCGCGGGACTTTGCGCAACCTCAGAATTCGAATCGACTCGCAAGCGGGTCAGCAGGTCGGCTCCATTTAAGCCCGGCATCTCAAAATCGAGCAGGAGCAGGGAGGGCTGTTCCCCGTGAACTCTTTCCCATGCATCTTCGCCATTCTCCGATTCCTGACAGGCGTATCCGTTTTCGGTGAGGGATCGAACCAGCATGCGACGAGTCAAGGCATCATCATCAACCACCAGAATGGTGTCGCTCGATTTTGGCGGCATCTTTTTGTCGTGAGATCTGAAATTGGCCCGGCCCTTGGCAGGATCAAGGCTGAAGTTCTGCGAACCATCGCACCGCCAAGGCAGAACTGCAGCTGGATTAAACCTTGGCAATGAATGAGAACGTAGCTACTCTCGTCGAATCCATTTTATGAAATTCTCGCTGTCAATTTTGCTGCTTACTGCCTGGGTACTGACGTCATGCGACTCGGTCGATGAGCCCCCTCCGACGCGCGCTCGTAGACTGCCCGCCAAAACCGGTCAGGCGCAGCAGTATCCGCCGCAGCAGCAACCCTTCGATCCGAACGGGCCCGCTTCCCAACCGGACAATGGAGGTCCGCCGGATAACGGCGCGCCGCCGCCCCCTCCTCCAGTGTCGCCTTCGAAAATTGCCAAAGGGGATTATCCCTACGGAATTCCCGTGCCGAACAAGCCGCATTTAGTGGAAAGCCCTTATTCTCCCGGGAAATACGTGGACGTGGAAGGCTTTGCTCCCGGCACAGAGGTGAAGGACCCTTACACCCAGAAAATTTTCCTGGTGCCGTAACCGCCGAAGCAGCTGGCTTGATCATTCTGCCGGGGAGATGCGCCGGGAAATGGGTGTTGCTCCCGCTCGGTCGCGGAGCGCCTCAATTTCACCGCCATTGCGCCGACGAAGCTGGACAAGCGCGAACGATATTGGATGCTGGGGACCGCGCGCGGGGAACCGGCGCGGCGTTCGTCTAATCGCCTCAATTTGGAATCGACCGTATGGAATTGCGCATAAAGCGAGCACCTCGAATCGACACGGAAATTACCGTTCCGGGCGATAAGAGTATTTCCCATCGGGCCGCCATTGTGAGCGCTTTGTCCAATGGGGTGTGCACGCTTCGCGGGTTTCTTCCGAGCGAGGATTGCATGCAGACGGTTAATGCTTTGCGCGCGCTCGGCATCGAGATCGAACAGCCGGAACCGAACGAACTGATCGTGCACGGGAAAAAGCGCGTCCTTACACCGCCTGCCGCGGAGATTGATTGCGGAAACTCGGGCACGACCATGCGCCTGCTGGCCGGGCTGCTGGCCGGGCAAAATTTCGAGAGTCGCCTGGTAGGGGACGCGTCTCTTTCGCGCCGTCCCATGGATCGGATCGTTACGCCGTTGCGGCAGATGGGCGCGAACATCGTCGCGGAAGGCCCCGAGCACACGCCGCCCTTACGGATTCAAGGTGGATCGCTCCATGGAATTCACTACAGCTCGCCCATCGCCAGCGCGCAGGTCAAGAGCGCCATCCTTCTGGCCGGCCTTTTCGCCAAAGGCAAGACGACCGTGGACGAGCCGTCGGCCAGTCGGAATCATACCGAGCTTATTTTTAACTATTTCCTCGTTCGTACGGCTAAAGGGGAGAACGGCGGCGTCAGCGTTTTCGGTGAACAAATGCCCGAGTCCCGCGATTTCACCATCCCGGGAGATATTTCGTCGGCGGCTTTCTGGCTGGCCGCCGCGGCCGCGCAGCCGGGCGGGCATCTGCTCGTCCGGAACATTGGTTTGAACGATACGCGGACCGCGTTGCTCGGAGTGCTGGTCCGGATGGGAGCACAAGTCCGCGAAGCAGTCGAAGATGTCGATCAACTGGAGCCGCGTGGGATCGTGGAAATCACGGGAGCACCTCTCAAGGGAACCGTCATCCAGGGGAAGGAAGTCCCGCAGCTCATTGATGAATTACCCATCCTGGCGGTGGCAGGCGCTCTGGCCAGCGGAACCACCATCATCCGAAATGCCCAGGAGTTGAGGGTTAAGGAAACGGACCGGATCGCGGCCATCGCTCATAATCTTCGCATCATGGGCGCGCAGGTCATCGAGATGAATGACGGCATGGAAATTCATGGCCCCGCGCCTTTGCGCGGGGCGCGCGTGGCCAGTTTTGGCGATCACCGCATCGCCATGGCTTTCGCCGTGGCCGGCCTTTTTGCCGAGGGCGAAACGATTGTGCAGGATGCCGATTGTATTCGCGGATCCTATCCCGGTTTCGAAAATGCCCTCGAAGAATTTATGAGTCCGAAACGGATGCGCTCCAGTACGCCCGTGATCGGTTCGCTTTCGGCCACGCGCCTCGACGTCGAGTGAGCTCGCACGGCTGCTGCAGGCTTGGTTCCAGGTTCGTATGACGCCTGAATTTCATCGTGTCATCGCGATCGACGGTCCGGCTGCTTCGGGCAAAAGCACGGTCGCGCGGGAGCTGGCTCGCCGTCTTGGTTTTGCCTATGTGAATTCCGGCGCCATGTACCGCGCCGTTACCTGGTACGTCCTTCAGCACGAGATCGATCCGAGCGCAGTCGAGGAAATTGGCGCTCTGGTTGAAGCAGCCTCCATCGTTTGCGATCTGCGCGACAACCAATCGCGCATCCTCATCGATCAAGTCGATCCGGATTCGCATCTGCGTGATGCCCGGGTCAACAACAGCGTTTCGCAGGTCAGCACGGTGCCGCAGGTTCGGCGGATCCTCGTCGAGAAAATGCGGCACTTTGCCCGCCACGGGGACATTGTCATGGAGGGGCGCGATATCGGTTCCGTGGTGTTTCCGGATACGCCTTACAAATTTTACATCGACGCGTCACCCGAGGTGCGTCTGCGCCGGCGCACGGCCGAAGGACAGCGCGATGAGATTGCGGCGCGCGACCGGGCCGACTCCGGACGGCGCTCGTCCCCCCTTGTCATTGCGGAAGACGCGCTGGTCATTGATAGCTCGAACTTGACCATCGACGGCGTGGTCGGCGAGATTGTGGGTCGCCTCAAGATGAGTGGCCTAACGGGAATTCTGTGAGCATGGAGGCTCAAGTTCAGGACGCCGCGTGAATCCTTATTACTGGTTTGGTTATCACTTCTCGCGTCTGGCCGCGCGGCTTCTTTTTCGTTTTCGCATTCTTCATCGCGAGCGCATGATTCAAAGCGGCCCGGTCATCCTGGCCATGAATCATCAGAGTTACATCGATCCTCCGCTCGGTGGGAATGCCTCGGATCGACCGATCTATTATCTGGCCCGCCGCACTCTGCTGGACGTCCCGCTGCTCGGTCGAGTATTGCCGAAACTGAATGTCATCCCCGTCGATCAGGAGGGAATTGATCGTCGCGCCCTCAAAACCCTGATCCAGGTGGTGCGCGCCGGGCATGGCGCGCTCGTTTTTCCGGAAGGTTCCCGCACGCTGGATGGTAATCTCCAGCCTGGCCAGCCCGGTATCGGTTTGGTCATCGCCAAGACGCGGGCGCCGGTGGTGCCGATGCGTATTTTTGGCGCGCATGAGGCGCTCCCGCGAGGGGGAGGCGGTTTGCGCCTGCGCCGCGTCACGCTGGTAGTGGGTGAGCCGATCCGGTTTTCCGACGCCGATCTGGAAGGACCCGGCAAAGAGGTTTACGGGCGATTGAGTCAGCGCGTCATGGATGCGATAAGCGAACTTCGCCTCGATCAATAGAGGCCAGGTGAGTCTTCACCGGTCCGGTCGCGGCCTTGCCCTTATTTGCACCGACCCAGCTCTACCCATAATCTTGCGCGTGAATCTCCCGGAACCCTCGGAAAATGCGCAGGCCGCCAAAGCGCCAAAAGCGGCGCTGGCCATGATGATCGCGATCCTTGCGGGCATGGCGCTGGTGGCAATTTATTCCAACGTGCAACGCTGGCGGCGGGACAAGATCGAGACGGTCATCGTTACCCCGTTTGCGACTCCTGCCGCAACTGCCACTCCTTAGGTCTCGCATCGCGTTCTGTCTGCACGATAGTAAGGCGTATCTCAGAAACCCACGCGGATGCTGGATTTCCTTCGAATAAGCAGCATTAACTCCTGTCTAAAACCATCATGAAGAATGTCTTTCGTTTGCCGGTCCTCCTGGCCGCCGCCCTTTTGTGTTCCTGCGAAAAGTCCCAGACCGACGCGGAAAAGAACGCCGACGTAGAGCGTCGCGTGCAGGAACGCCTGGCGGCCGAGCGTCAAACCCAGGAGCAACAGCGCTTGACCCAGGGGCAGATTGATCTCGACCAGCGTCTGAAGGATGTGGAGCAGCGAAACGACGCGACGACCTCGGCGACGGCCGTCCCCGAAACTCAATCCCAGCCCGACCGCGCTCGCGCCTCGCGCCCGCCTACGGCGCGTCGGACACAGGAAGATTCCGGAAGCGACGAAGCCGCCAGTTATTCGACTTTTTACACCAAACTCGAGCCCCAGGGGGAGTGGCGGGAGACGTCCAATTACGGTTACGTCTGGCAACCGCGCGTTGCGCAACAATCCCGGGACTGGCGTCCCTATACGAATGGCCGCTGGGTTTACACCGAGGCTGGCTGCACCTGGGTTTCGGATGAGCCCTTTGGCTGGGCCACTTATCACTACGGGCGCTGGACGCGTCTGCGGAGTGTTGGATGGGTTTGGGTGCCGGGCGACCAATGGGCGCCAGCCTGGGTCTCATGGCGTAAAAGCAACGACTACGTAGGCTGGGCTCCGCTCCCGCCGGAGGCACACTTCGAGCGAAACAGAGGCATCCATAACTGGGCCGATAATGATTACGACATCGGCCCCGACCAGTACACATTCGTTCCGACCAGGCAATTGGGCGACCAGAGTGTCGAGCGATCGGTTGTTCCGATTGATCGCAACGTCGCAATTATTTCTCAGACGACCAACATCACCAACATCACGTATAACAATAAGACGGTCGTAAATCAGGGACCGAACTATGAGGAGATGCGCAGTCGCACACAGCAACCCATGGAACGGTTGCGCTTGGAACGTCAGGTCACGGTAAACTTCGAGGCCGGTGAGCCTCACTCGGTCGTTAGGGGAGGAGTGGTTGAGATGCCTGCTCCCGTCATGGCCCGCGCGCAGGCGGTGGAAAGACCGCACAACGTCCGGGGAAATATCGTCGAGGCGGTGGTGGATCATGGCTGGGAGAGAATGGGCGATCGTCAGGCTGCGGAAAGTGTGCGCATTAAGATGAAGAGCGAAGCGACCCCTCCTCCCAATGGACCAGCGCGGATGTTTATACCCGCGGAGCCGGCGGCTTCCCGAGTTCCGGCAGCTTCCGCGATCCCCGGGCCTTCGGCACGTCGAGAAATGCCCCCGCGACCCGCGCGTGAGGAGTCGCCGGCCGCAAGCGCTACGGTCCATCCCGTCCGGCCGGTTGCGACGCCGACGCCTGCCCCGACCGCAGTGGCCACACCCCAGGCGACCGCTCCCGCGCAGAGATCTCCCGTGCCGCGCATTGATCCCCAGGTGGCTCCCTCCAATCCTCCGCACCGCAATGTTCCAAGTCCTTCCCCGTCCGTGGCGCAGGAGCCGCTGGCTCCAACCGGCGCCGCATCCGGTCCGCCGCCAGGATCTCGTCACAGCGGTGAAGCCAAGGAAGCGCGCAAAGCGGAAAGGCAAACACGACGCGAGGACCAGTCACCCGTTCAACCGCTCAGCACATCCACACCGGTTTCCGCCGGGCCGACCGCTCCTGTGGGTGATTCTTCGTTATCGAAAAAAGAGCAGCGTCACGAAGAGCGAAAGGCGACGCGCCAGGGAAGAGCTGGAGCCGGCGAGAGCGCCGCTCCTTCTTCTACGCCGCAGTAGCGCCCTCTTGATGATACGCTGCCGCAGCGCCATTATTTTTGGGATCCGGAGGGCACGATAAAGCCTCCGTTCGCGGCCAGGGCGCGCGCATATTTCAAGGTATCAATGGCGTCGACCGTTTTGTCGTGCCTGATGGATTTGATGCGCGGAAAACGAAGGGCCAGTCCACTGGCGTGACGGTTACTGGGTTGAATCGAGTCAAAGGCAATTTCGAGGACCACGTCTGGCTTGACCTCGCGATAGCGCCCGTGGGTGGCCAGGGTGTTTTGTTCGAAATGCCCGGTTAATTCGGCAATCTCGATATCCGTTAGGCCACTGTAGGCTTTCCCGATGGGCAGGAGAGCCCCGCTGTCTTCGTCCCGCACGGCGAAGGTGTAATCGCTCAAGACATGATTGCGTTTGCCGTGTCCCTGTTCCACCGCCACCACCACCACGTCCAGCGTCGCTAGTTCTTTCTTGAGTTTGAACCAGTGCAAACCGCGTCGCCCGGGCGAATAGAAACTTTCCGGGTCCTTGACCATGAGCCCTTCGTTAGAGCGGTTCCGCGCCTCTTGGAAAATCTGATCGATGTCAGCAGGGGAATGGGCCGGGAAAACTTCGGAGACTTTGAATTGCGCGGGTAGGTCCAGTTCGCGGAGGAGCGATCGTCGTTCGCGCAGAGGGATCTTCAAGAGAGAGCGTCCGTCCCGCCAAAGGAGATCGAACACTATACAAACCACCGGAATGTCAGCAGCCGGCGCCGCGAAGAGATCGGCTCCTTCACTTTTTCGGCCGAGCCGCTTCTGCAAATCGAAAAAGGTGAGCTTTCGTCCCTCCTGGTAGGCGACGATTTCGGCATCGAGAATTACCTCGGCCTGGAAAGCGCTGGCCTCTTCCGCCAGGTCGGGGAACTGATCGGTAATGCGCCGCAGATCACGCGAGAAGATCTCCACGCGCTCTCTGTTGCGGTGCAGTTGTGCGCGAATCCCGTCTAACTTGTCCTCCACGTAAATGGCAGGGACGGCGCCTTGCGCCGTCCGCGCCGCGGAGCCGGCCTCGGGCGAATCATCTTTTTCCGTCGCAAACCTCGCCCAAATCGCTTCGGCCGTTGGCTCCGGACTGGCCAGCATCGATTTGATCGGCCGAAAGAGAGAAAGTTCGGCTTGGCCTAACGTGTGACGGGCCGCCAGTTCCGCAGTTGCGCCAACGTCCCCCAGCAACATGTTGGCTTCTTTCACGTCGTCCACGGGCACGTCGAAAGCCCTGGCCACGGCCTCTTCCACCAGTCCTTCTTTCAGGCCAATG
>JBBRQE010000045.1:0-22287 GCA_038226905.1 Chthoniobacterales bacterium
CAACGACCCGCTGGCGGTGGCCACTCCTCTGCTGGTGGCCCTAGCGCGCCTCCTGGCGCGCCCCTTCGACCGCGGGTCGCCCATCTCGGCGTGGCGGCGCGGCTCCCGCTGGACCGCCAGCGGAACCGATGGCTGCATCGCGCGCGTTAATTTTCCCGCACCAGCGCTCCTCTCGCACATCGCAACCGAAGACGAAACATTCGACAAGGTGCTCGCTCTTGCAGGCGAATCGCTCGACGAACTATTCGAGTCGCGCCATTACCTGAAACCAATCGCCGACTTCCGCGACAAAGCCGCGGACGCATTGCCGAGGCGCACCGCCGCGCAACTCATCGAGCTTTGCCAGGTTGAGTGCTCGCCCCGCGTGAGTTTTGAAACTGCCGAGACGAAGACCAAAGAGCGCTAAGTCGACATCAACGTGCGCTACAAAAATAACATCGGTCCACAGGTGCGCCGTCGCCGATATGCCCTCGGCTGGTCGCAGTCCGACCTTGCGACCAAACTGCAGCTCGCGGGATTGGACATCAGCCGGAGCGGCGTCTCGAAAGTCGAGGCGCGTCTCTCGTACGTCGACGACAAGACGCTGCTTTATCTCGCGGAAGTTCTGAAGGTGCCCGTGCAGGATCTGTTTCCACCGCGCACTCCAGGAAAACGTATTCACGAGTACATGGAGAAGCTGGAGACAACGCGATTTTGACATGCGTGATTTGCGGCCATCTCGACAAACAAAAGCGGCGCCCAAATTGTACCCGTTGTTTGTACCCGTCGGCGACGAAATGCGGCAAATCTTGGCTAACGATAGCAAAGACTCGATTCCCTCAGTTCGTTATAAGTGCCTGATTTGCAACGACTGCTAACGATAGCTAAAGCCGGCTAAGGGGCTCGAACCCTTGACCTGCTGATTACAAATCAGCTGCTCTACCAGCTGAGCTATACCGGCTTCTGCCTTCGCAGATTAGTCTAAAAGAGGCCCTCACAAAAGTCATTCTACACCCTAGCCCCAAAAGCCTGTGGCGACCGGGAATGAGCGCGGCGGTGGTCTGCGAAACAAATCCTCAAATTCGCTCGTCATAAATCACGGGGTGGGCATTGAAGACTTGCAAGCCGCCAAGCAGGAGAACGAATAGCGGCAGGGCAACGATCCAACACTCGCGCTAGTCAGTCTCAGTCGATTGAAGCAGAATCGGGGTAAATTCAATGCGCTCCGCTGTTAAAGCCTTAACCTTTTTCGCAGAGAGCGTATTGGTAGCGGCCATCGCGCCAGCAGCGAAGGCTTTTCCACGGTTGCGTTGCAAAAAGGCCTTCGAAAACATCCGCACGCAAAACCGTCGCACGGCGCGGCTCGCAAAACCCGTTCCCCCCCGTGTTACCCGGGCGCGCGAGCAATCGCATGATCGTAAGAGGAACGGCGGTGCGAAACGCGGAACACGGCTCGGCCATGAAACAGCGTCCACCCGGACGCAAAACGCGGAAGACTTCGGAGAGCACCCGTTCCCGTTCCGGCAAGATGGTGAACAGACGCGACGCAATCACGGCGTCGAAGCTGTCGTTTTCGCAGGGGACGTCGAGCGCGTTTGCTCGTTCGAACCGGCAACGGTCGTGACCAAGCTTTCGCGCTCGCGCTTTCGCCCAATCAAGCTGTCGCGCGCACCGATCGATGCCAATCACGTGCAACTCGCGGAAACGCGCCGCCAGGGAACACGAGTAGAAGCCTGGGCCGCATCCGAGTTCCATCAGACGCTCACCGCTCGTCGGAATTTCATCCGGCCAAAGAGCTGTGATGATCCTGGACGTGGCGTCACGGAACAGATATTCGCGGCAAAAGGCGTAAAACCAAGCCACGTGCTCGAATAGACTCTCCCGTGAGTCCCGTTGCGGATAACCCCGCAGGGCGACCGCAGCAGTTTCCTTCTCGGGTGGCGAATTGCTCGCCAAAGTTTCAGCCGGAGGCGCGGAGCTTGGCATTCTACAATACTCCAGGTGAGCTAGATCCGCGGATACGAAGGGCCGAACTCCCTCACATCCTGATCGGGAATTGTCGATCAAAGGAAAAGCAATCGTTAGTCTTAGGGCAGCGATTAAGTCGGGAGCAAATTAGTCTCGTTAGAGCACGGTTCTCGGAGATTGATGGCGCCAAAATCATGCAAATACCCGCTCCAGGGACGCGCCGCCCTCACCCCTCGGCGCGCCCAAGGAAGCAAAAGAGACGAATTTACTTGGCCGTGCCCGGGTTTATTCCGTTAGGGAAGAACC
This sequence comes from Chthoniobacterales bacterium, assembly GCA_038226905.1. GTDB lineage: Bacteria > Verrucomicrobiota > Verrucomicrobiia > Chthoniobacterales > UBA10450 > JBBRDU01. Next base: position 2,254 of record JBBRQE010000045.1, read on the forward strand.
CGCCCTGCGGCGCATTCTGCGCAAAGTAGACAATATTTTGCACTTCGCGAGCGGTGCGGGCGTAGACGAGGCTGTTGCCATCGGTCGGCACCAAGTTGGCCTTTCCATTCAGAATAATTCCCTGATCGTCGTCGGTCGGATTATCCAGTGCATCCCGCAGATCGGAGATCTTCTGAACAGTGTCGTCTACGCTACCGTCGTGATAGCCAAAGAGAGTCGTACGGATGACTCCGGCGTGATACGCTTCGGTCCCAAGGATACCTGCGGCGGCACTCAGTACTGCGTCGTTACTCAAGAGGGGCGCGCCACCGCGGTAGGCGGTGACACCGACATCTTCGAAGACAAATGCTCCAAGCAAGAAGTTAACGTCATTCGCGAATGGATCGAAAGTTGGGCCGATCCCAGCCGCTTGAGCCAAAGCATTCCAGCTATCTTTCAGGTCGATGGCCGGACGAGCTGCGGGAGTGATTCCAAAGGACTGGATGGTGTTGCGGAGGAAAGTGACGTGGTTGCGCTCGTCCTGGCAATCTCTTCCGCGTATTGCTGCACATCGGGATCGGAAAACGGAACTTGTGGGTTGTCTTTCACTGAGGTTGTTCCCGGCGTGCCAGACCCGGAGACTCCAACGCCTTCCTGTTCGATTCCGTGCCCGGTGACGGCGTAGGTGTAGTATTCAGCCTCCAGGTACTCCAGGTTGAGAGCGAACTGCAGGACCGAGATGTCCTGCCGACCCTTCTTACCTTTTTCATTGTTGCTGCCAGCGTAGGCTGTCGAGGCCAGCAGGTTCAGGCCCGTTAATCCGACAGCGTCGAGTCCCAATCGTTTGAGAACTTGCCGCCGGCTGGTTGATGTTTGGACCGATAATTGTTCGGTCAGAGATTCGATACCCATAAATACCCCTTTGTTTAATTTTTGTTACTGGCGCACACTTCGCCGAGCTCGAAGATAGCGACAATACTTCATTACTTGATCGTGAGGCCTTCCAGGCATGGACGTCGCCGATCCGTCGCCGGAGTTTTGCGAACGCCCTAGCTGGGATCGTTCGAAGCCGGGATCATCAAGTCATCGAGCGCGCGCACGAGCTGCGTCTCCTCACCGTCTTTGCTGACGCCGGGCTCATCTCTCGGTCTTTCAGAACTTGCTCGGCAACGCTTTCAAATACGCAGCCCGCGGCCGGATTGTGATTAGCGCGCGCGAAGAGGCCGGGACCGTGACGTGTGTCGTGCAAGACAACGGCGCAGGTATTCCGCTGGAAATGCTCTCGAGCGTTTTTCATAAACTGGCGAGCGATCCGGAGAAAGAAGGCAGCGGCTCGGGCTCACGATTGTAAAACAGATTGTGGAAGCTCACGGCGGCACGGTGAGCGCAGAGAGCGTCCACGGAGCCGGGGCGACGTTTTGCTTTACCATCCCGAGGCCGCAGGAAGAGCGGTCGACTTGACCGCCCGCGTTGCTCGCTTCTCGCTGAACGCGGCTAAGTCCCCGCCATCAACTCTTCCAGCGCGCGCTCCAGTTGCGCAAAATCAATCGGCTTGGTGAGGTGCGCGGCGAAGCCAGCCTCCAACGCGCGGTGCAAATCCTCGTCCATGCCGTAGCCACTGAGCGCCACCCCGCGCATTCCATAGGCGGTCCGCAGTTTTCCCATCAACTCGAAGCCGGTGCCATCGGGCAGACCGAGGTCGCTGATGACGGCGTCGAATTTTCCGCCGGCCGCGGCGGCGAGTGCGTCGCGCACACTGCTCGCGCAGGTGAGATGGTGGCCACTGCGCGTGAGCAAACGAGTGAGCACTTCGAGGGTCGCTTCGTGATCCTCTACCACGAGGAGACGCAAGGCGCGTTCCAAAGGGGGCGGCGCGCTCTGCGCCGGGTCCACAAATGGAGGCGCAGCCACCGTCGCGAGGGTGATGACGAAGGTCGAGCCGTGGCCGACGCCTGCGCTCTCGGCGTGAATCTGGCCGTCGTGCAGCTCGACGATGGCGCGCGCGATCGCTAACCCGAGCCCGAGCCCGCCGAAGCGCTGTTGAAAGGTGGTCTCGCCCTGCTCGAAGGCCGCGAAAATCTGCGCGAGGGCCTCGGGGCGAATGCCGATGCCGGTATCCGTGATGCGGACGATGATCTGGCCCGCCTCGTTATTTTGGGTGCGAAGAGTCACACTCCCTCCGATCGGAGTGAACTTCAGCGCGTTCTTCATGATGTTCCAAAAGACCTGCTGGAGACGGGTGGCATCGCCCATCACATGGTGTCGTCCGGCCCCAAGCGCAAAGGAGAGGCGGACATGTTTGGCGACGGTGTCGCTGCCGATGATCTCCGCCGTTTGCTGGAGGAGCTGATGGAGATCGGCGATCACTGGCCGGATTTGGAGTTTGCCTTTGCTGATGCGGGTGAGGTCGAGCAAGTCGTCGATCAGGCGCGCCTCCAGCTCGACGTTGCGCCGCATCATCCGGAGTTGGTCGCGCAGGTCGCGCGCGAGAGTCGTGTCGCCTTCCAGCGCGGCGGCCATCATGAGCACTGGGGTAAGGGGCGTGCGCAATTCGTGGGAAAGCGCGGCGAGAAAATCGTCCTTGGCGCGGGAGGCCTTCTCGCAGTCGAGCATGGCCACGCGCAACGCCTCCTCGGCTTGCTTGCGGTCGTCGATGTCGGTGTTCGAGCCGATCCACATCAGCACCTTGCCCTCCGCGTCGCGCATGGCGTGGGCGCGGCTCAGGTGCCAGCGATAGACGCCGTCGTGGCGGCGACAGCAGTGTTCCAATTCAAAATATTCGCCCGTCTCGATGGAGTGTTTCCAGCGCCGGACATTTTCCTCCACATCATCGGGATGGATGAATTGCAGCCAGCCCCAATCCCGGATCTGCTCGAAGGCCAGGCCCGTGAACTCCATCCATTGCCGGTTGAAATAATCGATCTCGCCCCGGGGTGTGGCGGTGAAAATTTTCTGCGGCATTGATTCGGCCATGAAGTGGAGACGCTCGGCGCTCGCGCGCAGGGCTTCTTCCGCCTCCTTGCGCTCGGTCACATCACTCGCGGCCCCGAACCATTCGATGATTTCACCCTGCCCATCCAGGAGCGGGATTGCGCGAGAGAATGTCCAGCCAAAGGTGCCGTCCACCCGCCGGACACGGTGTTCCAGCTCGAAAATACTTTGGCTTCGGATGGCTTCTTGGATGACCGCCATGACGTGCGGTTGATCATCCGTGGGAATGTAATCCTGCAACCAGGTCCGGCTCGGCTTGTCCGCATCCGCAATGAAATTTCGGCCCTGGAGCGGTTGCATCTCGGTCCAATCCGCATTCATGCGATAGACGATATCGGAACTGGCTGTGACCAGAGCGCGAAAGCGCGCCTCGCTCTGGCGCAGCGCCTCTTCCATCTGCTTGCGTTCGGCTATCTCCGCCTGCAACTGCGCGTTCAGCTTTTCGGCCGCTTCCTTCTGTTCGTGCTGGCGCAAGCCGGAGAGAAGCAAGGCTTCGTTCACCGCCGCAGCGTTTTGCCGAAAATGGGCGGCCTTCGTGAGCTGGATGATGACTCCGACCGGACGCGCCTCCAGATCCAGTGCCGGCCACATGGCGTAGAGCCAGTGGGCAGGCTCGGAATCGTCCTCAAGCGCGTGCGTCGCGGCCGCGCCCGTTTCATAAACGCTATCCAAAATCGCCTCGCACTTTTCTCCGCCCGGTACTATTTCCGCGAACAACTTTCCGATCAGTTCCTCTCGGTTTTTCCCCAGCAGGCTGCAAAAAGCAGCATTGACGTAGGACACACAGTGATCTTTTCCCTCGACCTCGATGATCGGCAGGGGCGCGCGCTCAATGAAGGGCGCGGCTCGACTTCGCTGACCGGACAACAGGTCGCTTTCGCCAGGTGTTCGGTCTGTGCCCATAAATCCCGATCCAGATTTCACCTCACTACTTTGGCCTTCGGTTTCGGCGTCGGCTTCTTGCGCAGCGTGGCTTTCGGTTCCGTCGTCGGCTCCGTGCGCCACGTGGCTTTCGGTTCCGGCGTCAACTCGGGGTGCGAGAGCAGCAGTGTGGCTTTCGGCTCCGGCGCCTTCTCCGGCGGCACTTGCCCTATTCGCTCCGGTAACCCGCTGGTCAAGCGCGCGTAATCCGTCTGGCGCGGCGCGATCACGACCACCCCTTCGTCGGTGATGACATATTCGCGGATGTCTTTGCTGTGGTTGCCGCCGCGCATTTTGATCACGACCATCACTTTGCGCAACTGGCCGTCAATCTCCACGTACCGCAGCCGGATGATGTCATCGGTCAGAAACGAAATCGTGTAATGGCTGAAGTTGAACTCGGTGAAACTGTCCTCGACCTCGACCGTGGTGAAGACCGTCACCCCCGCTCCGGTCAACGCCGCGATCATGCGGTAGAGCGATTCCCGAAAGTCGGCGCGGAAATCGGGCGCCAGCGCCATTTCAAAACCGACCAGCGAATCGATCGTCAGCCGCTTGGCGTTGAGCCTTGTCACCGCATCGAGAATTTCCTGCATCGTTTCATCCACCGAAAGATCGAGCGGACGCAGGTAAAGAATTTCGAGCTTGCCGTTTTTTTGCGGCGTCTCCAGGTCCAGGCCAAAAGAGCTGGCGCGCGCCACGTAGCCTCGCGGGCGTTCCTCGAAGATGGCCGCGATGCACGCTTCTCCCTGGCGAATACCTTCGGCGAGAAACTGGGTGGCGATCGCCGATTTGCCCGTGCCCGAAGGTCCGGCGATCAGCAGGCTGTCGCCTTCGAGAATGCCGCCGTTCATCATCTTATCCAGTTCGGGAACACCGGTGGAAAGACGCCGGGGTTTGGACGGCCGCTCTTTTTTCCCGGCCAGTCCCAGCGTGCGCGAGAAGGCTTGCAGCCCGTCACCGTTAATGCGGATGGTGTGCAAGCCCGGCACGGAATTCTGCCCGCGCACTTTGATGATTTGCAACTTCCGCACCACGGAACTGCGCATCGTATTTTGGGTGAGCCAGAGGAGTCCATCGGCCACGGTGAACACGGGATCGTCGCGCACTTCACCCGGTGAATATTCCCCGACCAGAAACGTTGTCGCCTGCCAGCCGGTCAACATGAGCGCCAGGCGCTGGACGAATGCTTGCAATTCGATTTCGCCTGCCGCGCTCAACGCCTTCCGCACGACGGTCCGGAAGGAGTCCACCACCACGATGCCGGGGCTGTGCGCTGCGACTTCCTTCACGATCGCCTCCAGCACTCCGCCCAGGTCCGCTTCCAGCACCACCTCGCTCAGATTGATCAGACGGATCGACTTGTTCAACTTGGCGGGATCAAAGAAGGAATATTGCTGCTGGTAGCGCAGCATTTTCAAGGTGGGCTCGCCGAGGACCGTGAAGTAAAGCGCGGGCTTTTGTTTGGTCGCATTGGCAAACATGATTTGATTCGCCAGGGTGGTTTTCCCAGAGCCCGGTGCACCCGCGATGATATTGAAAGAGAATTCCGGGAGCCCTCCGCCCAGGATCTCATCGAGGCCGCGAACGCCCGTAGGAATCTGACGAATTTTCACCTTCCCGTGCTTGCTCAATTTTTCGGCCGGCTTTGGCGATGGAGTTTTCTTTTTCATAGAGCTTGGGTTTCGGCAATTGTAATCTTCCATCCGGGCCAAATATCGCGGACTAGCCCCACCGTTAGAGCTGGCCCGATCAACATCACCAACAGCCCGAACAAATGCCCCACCAGGATGAGCTCGCCCTCGACAGCCGCTCGCGCATCAAGTTTCGCTTCGAGTTCGCTCACGCCTTCGACAGAACCGTCGGCTTTGATTCGGACCTCGCGCAGCCAGGGAATTTCCGCGCCCGCTAACGCCAAAGCCCTGGACAGGAGCGCAAAAAAACCTGCGACTCCCATGAGTTTCGCGAGCGGCCCTCGTAGCTTATCACAGACACAGAAGCCCGCAGAGTTGTTTGCTTCCGCGGGACCGCCCAAGGCCGCCTCGTAGGCCAGAAGTCTTCTCGCAAACTCTTTTGGCATTGCTGTGATGCTGTCCGACATCCGTTTAAGCGAAAATGCTTTGTGTTTTGAGCCCGCGATCTCCGGTCAGGTTCGTATTTTGATTCGCGGAAGCCGGAGAAGCCAGGGCGGCACCCAATAACGTCTCGGTACGAAGCGGGGGCTGCCCAGCACAGTCTTGTTCGGATAGCGTCGCCGAGCCGTCGAGATAAACGCAACCCAAGACCACCGGAAACGGTCCGGTCTCTCTAGCGAATAGGATGATTCGGTGGATCCACATGGAGTAATCGTCTCTCAGGCGGTCTACAATCCCCTCTGCCTCAATCGTTTTCCGACTACCTCTGAATACGACACGCAGCGCCGACATGCTAATAATTGTTTGTTTAATCGTTGAGCTTTTCAGGCGTCAGCACGCCTTCATTTCAAGGGGCGGGGCGGAAACCGGGACATTTTTCCCGCCCTATCAACGTATGCTGCGCGATGTCTTGCGATTACGGCAGCCCGCCACCGATTGATTGATCGCAGGCTGCTCTTTTTTCCCGGAAGTGCTGAGTGCGAGAGGCGCCACGGAAAGGTTCTTCTCTCACGGGGTTCGGCCGAAAGCCTTCTTCAATTCGGTGGCGGCCAGCATCTCCGCATCTTCCGCCTCGTCCACCACCGCGCCCATTCCGAAGAACTCGTGGGTCACGCCGGGGTAGAGCTTATAAGTAACAGGCACACCGGCGCTTTGCAGCTTCTCTGCGTAGGCCTTTCCTTCGGAACGCAGCGGGTCGATTTCAGCGGCGATAATCGTCGCGGGAGGTAGTCCCTTTAGATCGCTGCGCAAAACTGAGAAACGAGGATTATCGCCGTCTTCCGGTTTGTCGAACTCGTAACCAAAAAACCATTTCATCCCCTTGGCACTTAATGGCTTGGCCTCCTCGCTCTCGCGGTAAGACTCGGTATCGGTGGCATGGTTGGTGACGGGATAGACGAGAAGCTGATGCACCGGCATAGGCACGCCCTTTTCCTTCGCCATGATGCAAATGGATGTGGCCATGTTTCCTCCAGCACTCTCGCCTGCGATCGCGATCTTTTTGGGATCTCCGTGATATTGGCCGGCGTTTGCCAGGATCCATTGGTAACTCGCCCACGTGTCATCGTGGGAAGCGGGGAATTTATGTTCCGGTGCCTTCCGATATTCGATGGAGACGACGAGCGCTTTAGCCATCTCGCAAAGAGCGCGCGGCGAGGAGTCATAGATATCGATGTCGGCGATTACCCAGCCGCCGCCATGGATGTAGTAGATGGTGGGGAACGGACCGTCGCCAGCCGGAATGTAAACTCGCGCGGCCAGATCACCGTTGGTCGTGGGGACCTTGATATCCTGCGTGCGCCCTGTGAACGGCGCGGTCTTCCCTTCTTTTTTCATTACCGCTTTCACCGCGTCGGCCAGAGAAGGGGCTTTTCGCGCGTCCGTCGGTGTACTTTGGTCGAGAGCAACCGGGTTGAGCGACGCGTAAGTATCGAGCACCATTTTCATCTGGGCGTTCGGCGCCGCTGCGGCGAAGAGGGCGGATGACGACACCGCAACCGCCAGCAGAAGAATTCGCGCTATTTTCGAAATCAATTTAAAAAAACTCAGGCGGTCGCGCCTTGTCGAATGAACGGGGCGACGGCAGCGAGAACCTGCTGTTTTGTAGCCGGCTCATCGAAGGCTCCGCTCCAGGGCTTTTGGCCACGGAGTCGGCGGATCTCTGCCGCGTGCCGTCCTTCCACGGAATGAATGCGAAGCGCAGCGGTCAGCAGAGTGCTGCTCGTGATCAGATTCGCCGCCTGGCCCTTGTAGGCTTTGACGCCCGTATCTTCGAACATTTGTGCCACCTCGAGGAAGGTGCGGTAATTCCGAAACACGCCGGGATATTTCCCCCGCCCGGTGAAATCAAATTTCGGAGCGGCTTCGGCGGCCCCCCCGATGCCAGTTATTCCGGTGGTGAGAAAGGTTACGTGAGCGCCCTCGTGCTTACTAATCTGCTCGATAACGGCGCGGTCGGAGGAGGGTATCAATCCCCCAGCCTGCAATGCCTGGACATAGAAGGCGTGTTCCAGCTCTTCCAGCAGCAAAGCGAATTGAAGAGTTTGCACGGCCAGTTCGCGGTTAGGAGCGATCGCCTCTCCAACGATCGCACAGCCTGTAGCCACAAAAGGGGTCGCCGCGGCCAGCGCCAATCGCACTCCGTGTCGCCTGACTCCCTCAAGCGCGTCGCGCCGAGACATACCCCCCGATTCACCGTCCAGTTTTCCAACCAGTTCAAAAATTTCGTTGATCATTTTCGTTTGTTCCTTATTTCCGAGGCAGACCTGAAGCGTTGAGCGGCGTGACGATGAAGGGCGCCACCGTTTTCATAATCGTTTCGGGAGAGTCGACCGAGCCGAGACCGAATCCGTCCACGACGTCGTCGCCGGCAAATGCGGTGGAACGCGGTTGGAGCAGATCCCTCAGGATGGCAGCGTGTCTTGCCTCCACCGAAACGATTCGACCGGCCGCGAGCAAATGATTGGGATCGGTTAAGAGCTGACCGGCACCATTGTAAGCCGCGACACCCGTATCTTCGAAAGTGCGAGCGGTGGTGAGGACGCTTTGCCGGTTGTGAAAATTGACGGACCCAAAATTGAATTGGAGCGGAGGGATGCCAGCCGAGCCTAACGTTCTCCGGAAAAACTCGCGATGCGCAACCTCATGCTGATGAATATCGGACAGGTATTCGCGTTCGCGCGAACTGGCGCCACCATAGAACGAACTCGTCACCTTCGTGTAAAAAGCCGCTTCGAGTTGTTCGAGCGCGTACGCAAAATTGAGGACGCCGATATCGCCATTGCCCAGGTTGACCCCTCCAGTCGATGCCGCCAGCAGGCCGCGGCTCGTGAGCGTAGAAGCGGCTGCCGCGAGAATCGAAGCTCCGGCAAATTTAAGGAATGTTCTTCGCCTCACCGTTGGCAAAAGGGTAGCGGGGATTCTCTCTGCGGTTGGAAACTGCGGGTGAGGCAGCATCGAAGAAGTGTGCCGAGTTGGCATGGTTGGATTTGTTCTATTCATAAGTGTTCGAATGGCGAAGCGTCATAACTTGGCGGGACTTCTGACCGCTGCGGACGGGCGACAGGTCCCGCGACGCGGGTCCTTCCAGGCTTAAAGCGTGAACAAATCCAAAGAGTCCCCGGCTGATCTGCGCCTTCATCGCGCCAAGCGGGATATGCAGAGTGCCGGACACCTGCGCCGGCGTGCAGGCGGCGGAAAAGCAGAGTTCCAGCGTTTCTCGCTCGTCGCGGGTAATGTAGGCTAAGGCCATCCCAGCGCGGGTCGATTCGTCATTTTCAAACGGCCGTCTGTGCGGCAATCGCGCCGTCCGCGCATTCGGAAGAGGAGGAGCCATTGCTGCCATTGAGCAGTTTTATATCGGACCGCTGTAATCCGAGATAATACTTTGTTTCTTGGTCCTGAGACCTTTTGGGTATCAAGCCCGCAGTCCTTTTTCGCCTGCCAGGCAGGTTTAACCGTACGGAAACGCACATATCCGCGCTTGATGTTCGGCCGACGAACAGGAAGATTGCGTATTCGCCCATGGAACTTCGCCATCTGCGCTATTTCGTTGCTGTCGGGGAAGCGCTGAACTTTACGCGAGCGGCAGAGAAGCTGCATTTGGCTCAACCTTCGCTCTCGCGCCAGATTCAGGACTTGGAGGAGGAGATCGGAGTGCGCCTGCTGAATCGGTCGCGGCAGGGTGTAAGTCTCACCGCCTCCGGCAAATCATTCCTCGCCGATGCGAAACGGGTTCTTGCGCACGGCGTGGAGATCGTGGAATCAGTCCAGCGTTTAGACCGCGAGGAAAAGTGCGATCTGAACATCGGCTACGTCGCCGCCCTGATTTACGATCTTCTGCCCGCCACGCTCGCCGCGTTCCAAACGACGTTTCCCGCGGTGCCGGTGCATCTTTTCGACATGACCTGCGGCGATCAATTGCGCGCGCTGGCAGATGGCAAAATAGACCTCGGCTTCGTGGGATCAATGGAGGTGCGAGAACGAGCGGGCATACAATCGCGCCCGATTGCTGCTTACAAAACAGTTACGGCTTTGCCGAAACACCACCACCTCGCGCGCCGGTCGACGGTGAAGCTGAAGGATCTGGAGCCGATGTTCTTCGTGGGTATTTCGGAACATAGCCGCCCCGGGTACCGACAATGGCTGACGGAAACCTGCGAAAAAGCCGGGTACAAACCCAGAGTGCTTCAGGAAGTCGACCTCGAACGGTCTGTGCTGCAGGCGGTCGCAGGTGGTTTGGGAATCGCGCTCTTACCCGAGCCGGTGAAAAAAATTCCTCACCCCGATGTCGTTTTCCGGCCAGTCAGTCCGGCGCTTGTCACCCCATTTTGGATGGCATGGCGAGAGGAAAATAAGACCCCGGCACTGAAAGCGTATGTGCGCATTGTAGCGGATTTCGATCGGCGCGCCGGCGAAAGCTCAAATCGCTCCGATGCGTCCGTAGATCGTAAGTTCCAATTTTCCGCGCGGCACCGTACGAATGCCAGTTCCCAGTTGCGCGAAGGACGAAACGCGTGCGACGTGAGGGCGCGACTTCCGTCGATAAACGAAGCTGCAAGGAAAGATGAAGTTGAAGGCTACTGCCCTTGGGATCCCTGTCGATTTTCGGAACAGTCTTCTGAAAAGACTGCCCCCCCGTGACCTCAAACGGTTGCGCAGGAACTTTAAGGAGGTGACGCTGGATAGGCGCGACGCTCTGCACGAGCCGGGTAAACCTATGAAGTATGTCTACTTCCCGGAGACGGCGATGGTGTCGCTGTTGACCGTCATGAAAGACGGCGCCCAGACGGAAATCGCATCAGTCGGGTGCGAAGGAGTGGTTGGCCTTCCGGTATTTTTTGGCGCCCAAAAAAGCCAGCGTCGCGCATTTTGCCAGATGCCCGGGACCGCCTATAGAATGAATGCGGCGTTGCTCTTAAAGGAGACGCGACGCGAGGGCCCGCTCTGCGACGCTTTGCACCGGTATGCACAGGCTCTCTTTACACTCTCCTCGCAGCTATCTTCGTGTAATCGACTGCACACACTTGGACAGCGCTGCTGTTGTTGGCTGCTCATGACTCACGACCGCGTGGAAGGTGATGAATTTTTTGTAACGCACGAGTTTCTTTCGGAGATGCTACATGCTCGTCGTTCGGGCGTGACTGTGATCGCCGGCGCTCTCCAGCGCAAGGGTTTGATCAGTTACCGACGGGGACACGTCACTATCCTGGATCGCAAAGGTCTTGAGAAAGCGGCCTGCGAATGCTACGGCGTCGTGCGGCGGGAGTTCGACCGCCTTCTTGGATGATCAGAGACTAACTTTGTCGAACCTCAAGTGTGTCCCTCGCTGTCGCACCTTTTCACCTCTCGATGACTTCTGAGGCGCGTCCAGGCGGCGTGAACACTGGCCGGCATGGTGATGACCGCAGTGATGCTTTTGCTCGCATCGCTTTTTCGTGTAGCCACACCGTTGACCCTGGTGGTCGTCCGCTCAACCGATAGCGCGGGCGGCGTCGAGCACTTCGACGAAAAGCGAAATCAATACTCGGGTAAGACGGGTCTGCATAGGATCACGGTTCGGGTTGCGGTCTGACGCGTAGCCGCGAATTCGAAAGCACGCACCACCACCTGATTTTGTTTGATCTCGACAAGACGACGGGCACGCGCTGCGGCTGCGGCGCTCGATTTAATTGTGTGAAATCATTGTTGCGAACCCACGACCCGGATTTCGCGAAAGGTGTTTTTGCCGGCATCGCGGGCGGATTGTTTGCGTCGTTCTTGATGGAGCAATTCCAAGCGTTTTGGACCAAAGCCGCCAAAGACTTTGAGTCCGGGAAGAAGGAAGAGAAGTCAGACGAAGAACCGGCGACGGTAAAGATGGCCCAGGCCATCTCCGAAGGTTTGATGCGAAGGAAATTGTCGGAAAGTAAAAAACCGTTTGCCGGAGAGGCGGTGCATTACGCGATGGGCGCCGCCTCCGGTGCAATCTACGGATTGGCGGCGGAGATCATCCCGTTAGCGACGGTTGGCGATGGTCTGGCTTTTGGCGCCAGCGTCTGGTTGGCGGCGGATGAGGGGATTGTGCCCGCTCTGGGTCTGGCCAAATCGCCCCGACAGACTCCTCCTTCGGCGCACGTTTACGCGTTCGCCTCACATTTGGTTTACGGATTAGTGACGGAAGCTGTGCGGCGCGCCTTCCGCCGTATGCTTTGATGCGCTTCAATCATGCGTGGCCTCGCGCGCTTTCTCCGGCCTAAGGTCAGGCGAGTTTCGCGGCTTAACTCCTGAGCAATCGTAACATGTGAGATCGGGACACGAGCAACCGCGCTCAGACGTGGCTCGGTGATTCGCCATACCAATCGTCTCGATCCGACGTAACCTTGCGGATGACACTGCCCCCGATCGAAGAGACGAACGCGGCAGCTTTCCTGCAGGCACATTCTGGCAAACCCAAATGTCTCTAGAATCCTGCCCGGCCTGCGGCCACGCCCTGTCCATCGTCGACGCTCGCTGCCGTCATTGTGTTGCGTCAACCAGGGACGCCGCGCCATTCACACGGTTCGATCTCAAACTCGTGCCGCCGGCAATTGCTGTTGCGGTGGGTTTGATCATTCTCCTCTATGCGATTTTCTCCCGTTAAAGAAATCATCAGAGCTGGGCGTGCCTTCAGCATGTCCATCGTTCTGTGCATCGTCGCGGCCCCTTTTGGTTTCGCTCAGTCGTCGCCCACGTCCATTGCCAGCGAACTGCCTCGTCAGGCCAAACCGATAGCCGAAGTTGTCGTGCCGATACCGAGCAAGGTATTTGAGTCGCTCGACAAATTCTCCAACGCGAATTGGCGATTGGTTCAGCTCGATGGTCTCGCGCGGGCCAAGCCTCACGGCGACCAGTCGCAGATAGCGCTGCTGCTCGGGGTCGTAATCGGCGAAGGATTCATCGCGGTGGAAGCACACGACGCGGCCGAAGTGAAAGAGGTCGGCAGCGCTGTCCTTACCTTAGCGCGAGGGCTCGGTGTCAAATCGACGGTGATGAGGCGCAGCCGAAGTATCGTCGAATACGCTGAGAAGGATGATTGGTCGTCGGTCCGAAATGAATGGGATGGCGTGCTTCCCGACGTTCAAGAGGGCATGAAGCAGCTGAAGAGCGAACAGCTTTCGCAGCTGGTGAGCCTTGGGGGTTGGTTACGCGGCACCCGAGCGCTGACGGCGCTCATCCTGCAGCGCTACTCGCCGAACGACGCCGCACTACTGAGGCAACCTGCCTTGCTGGAACGGTTTGAAAAACAACTCAGCGAAATGAGCCCGAGCGCCATCGTTTCCAAAATGCGCGAAGGCGTCAGGCAGATGCGAGATCTGGTTGCGAATTCCGGCGAGCCGATCTCGGAGAAATCGGTGAAAGACTTGTCTACGGCCTGCGACGAACTGCTTGCGGCAGTCGAGGGCCGGGCTGCTAAGCGGTAGCACGGCACGCGCGGGAGGGCCTTGAGTGCGTGGGAAAAGCCTGGTTCGTCCCGTGACCACGGTGGAACTCTCTCACTCGCATGACATTCGAATCCTAACTTGCTTGCGAAATCCTGATGGCCGACGACGCGATTATGCACGCTTAATTCCGCCGGCTGCATGTGCCTCTAAGAGTTTTCCCCGTGCTAATTGCAGTCGACGCGTCATCACTTCGCTCATCCGCTTGAGCAGCTCGTATCCGAGACTGGGATCTTTCTCGCAATATTCACGCAGCACGGTGCCATAGAAAAAAATCGCTGTGGTCGGCTTCGTGGCCCGAGCCTTAAACCGCCAGACATACGGCGAGAAAAGCCACGACCAGCCGAGCAGGTCACCATTGCTGATCGTGTCGATCACGATTGCTTCACCACCGGCCGTGTTCGATTCGAGAACGACTTCGCCCCGCTCGATCCGATAAAAACGGTTCGCCGTTTCGCCTTCTCGAAAGATAATCTGGTTGGCCTCGAAAGCGACGCGCACCGCACAGTCGGCGAGCAGCCGAACGTGATGCTCGTTGAGCCCGAGCAGGAAGGAGTGAGCGGCGACGTCGGCGTCAAATTGTTCGCGGCTTTCCATGGTGCAGAACTATTCGCGGGCTTTACTCGCAGCACGCCGGACCGGCGCCTTGTGCGCAAGTTGTTTGCGCTCTTTCGACGAAATGTTTTGCAATGGAGGCGTATCCCGCTTCGGAACCGGGCGATTGCCAGCGGGCTTGGATCTGGGTTTTTGTTTTGGCATAAGAAAGATCAAGGGTCTGTCCGCGATTCGTTAGGCGGATCGAACGATGCGCGGTGGATTGATGCTGCGATTGTTCACCGGCGCCAACCTATGGCCGCGACTACCAGTTACCTAATAGTATTCCCGAAACCGTCCCGCCGCCCTAAAAGGAAGAGATTCAACACAGGGGCGGCAGTAGTCTAAAGACAATGTCATTACTCTCCCCCCTTGCTTGACGGCCATCTTATCGTTAGGCGAAGGCGAAAAGTTCCCTTTCCGATCGGGCCCTGCGAAAAGCTTCGGCTGCCTCGCGCACCAATTGTGACAGCGGGGCAGATTCGCCACCCGTTGCGGGTCGCGCTCGGCATCGATACGGTCGAAACACATCATCATTTTGGTTCACCGACCGCGTAAAGCACGTGATCGAAGATTTCGACCCATGCATCCATTTCCCGAGCGGTGAATCGTTGGAAGCACGAGTTTTCTGAGCTCGAGAAGCGCTCGCGAAGGTTGGAAATACTGCTCGCCTACTGCGTGCTTTTCCACTTCCAGTCCCGGATCTCGGGCAGGTCCTCTCCGTGCGAGCGGATGTAGCGTTTATGTTCGATAAGCTTGTCGTGCAGTTCCTGTTTTATGTAAGCGCCTTTAGCACTGAGTCCTGGGACACGATCGATCACGTCCATCACGAGATGGAATCGGTCCATGTCGTTAAGGACCGTCATATCGAATGGGGTCGTAATTGTGCCTTCTTCCTTATAACCGCGGACGTGAATGTTGTGGTGATTGGTGCGTCGATATGTGAGCCGGTGGATAAGCCACGGGTAGGCATGGAAGGCGAAGATGACTGGCTTGTCCTTGGTGAAGAGCTGGTCGAAATCGCGATCGCACAGTCCGTGCGGATGCTCGGACTCGGATTGAAGCTTCATCAAATCAACGACATTGACGACACGGACTTTCAAGTCGGGCAGTCGCTCGCGGAGAATCGATACCGCAGCGAGTGTTTCCAGCGTTGGCACGTCGCCGGCACACGCCATCACCAGGTCCGCTTCGCCGCCTTTGTCGCTGCTAGCCCAAGGCCAGATCCCGATCCCTTCCTCGCAATGAGTCGCCGCGGCATCCATCGAGAGCCATTGCGGAGCTGGGTGCTTTCCCGCGATCACGACGTTAACGTAGTGCCGGCTGCGAAGGCAGTGATCCATGACGGAGAGGAGACAGTTAGCGTCCGGTGGAAGGTAAACGCGGACGACCTCGGCTTTCTTGTTCACGACGTGATCGATGAAACCGGGGTCCTGGTGAGTAAAACCATTGTGATCCTGGCGCCAGACGTGCGAGGCGAGCAGGTAGTTAAGGGAAGCTATCTTGCGCCTCCATGGCAGCCCCAGGGTTACCTTCAACCACTTGGCGTGCTGGTTGAACATTGACTCCACGATGTGAATGAAAGCCTCGTAACAATTGAACAGGCCGTGACGGCCCGTGAGCAGGTAACCTTCCAGCCAACCCTCACATTGGTGCTCACTCAGCATCTCCATCACCCGTCCAGTAGGTGCGAGGAACTCGTCGTTAGGCGCAGTCGCGGCGTCCCATTGCCGCTCGGTTACTTCAAAGAGACTCTCGAGACCGTTGGAGAGCGTTTCGTCCGGACCAAAGACCCGGAAGTTTCGCTGTTCTTCGTTCAGCTTCACCACATCGCGCAGGAAACGCCCGAGCACGTGTGTGTCGCCGATGCCAGGAACCCCCGGCGCCGGCACATCAACCGCGTAGTCGCGGAAATCCGGCATGCGCAAATCGCGGAGTAGAATGCCGCCGTTCGCGTGGGGATTGGCCCCCATGCGTCGCTGGCCCTTGGGCGCAAGTTCGGCCAGCTCCGGTTTCAGACCACCTTGCTCATCAAAGATTTCCTGCGGCCGGTAACTCCGCAGCCAGTCCTCTAACAGCTTGAGATGTTCGGGATTCTTGGCCGGATCAGAGAGCGGAACTTGGTGCGAATGAAAGGTGCCTTCGACTTGCACGCCATCGACCATCTTAGGCCCCGTCCATCCTTTGGGTGATTTCAGCACAATCATCGGCCAGCGCGGCCGAACGGAGTTGCCGTGAGTGCGTGCGTCCTCCTGAATTTTTTTGATCTGCTCGACCGCATTGTCGAGCGTCGCAGCCATCGCCTCATGCATTAGTGCCGGCTCGTGACCCTCGACGAAATAAGGCGTCCAACCGTAGCCGCCGAGTAACTGTTCCAATTCTTCCCGTGTGATGCGGGAGAGCAAAGTGGGGTTGGCGATTTTGTAACCGTTCAGATGCAGGATCGGCAGCACCGCGCCATCGGTTACTGGATTGAGGAACTTGTTCGAATGCCAGGCCGTCGCCAACGGGCCTGTCTCCGCTTCGCCGTCCCCGACGACGCACGCGACGACGAGATCAGGATTATCGAAGACCGCCCCAAACGCATGGCTGAGCGAATAACCCAACTCGCCGCCCTCATGAATCGAGCCGGGAGTTTCGGGTGAAGCGTGGCTGGGAATTCCTCCAGGAAACGAAAACTGAACAAAGAGCTTTCGAAACCCCGCCTCATCCTGGCTGATATTGGGATAGATCTCGCTATAGGTGCCTTCCAGGTAAGTGTTGCCAACAACGGCCGGACCGCCGTGTCCCGGTCCCGATATGTAAATCATATCCAGGTCGTACTTCTTGATGACCCGATTCAGGTGCACATAAATAAAGTTCTGGCCGGGAGTCGTGCCCCAGTGCCCGAGCAGCATGTGTTTCACATCCGCGAGCGCCAGCGGTCGCTTTAAGAGTGGATTATCGAACAGATAAATCTGACCGACCGAAATGTAATTGGCCGCACGCCAGTAGGCATCCATCCTGCCGAGCAGATCCGGCGTCAGTGTCTTCGTTTCTGATCCCATATTTCGACTCCGCCTTTTACTCGCCATCGCCAAGAACGTCGCAGACTGATTTTGCGATCATCAGTTCTTCGTCCGTCCGAATCACGCGGACGGTGACCTGGCTTGCGTCCGTGGAAATTACGCCCGCCGTCTCAGAGTTGCGCCAGCCATCCAGATCCATTCCGACGAAGCCCAACCCTTCGCATATGCGTGCCCGAATTTGCGGCGCGTTTTCGCCGATACCTCCAGCAAAGACCAACGTGTCGAGTCCACCGAGCGCAGCTGCATATGCTCCGATCCACTTCTTTGCTTGATAGCAAAACAGCGCGACAGCTTCCTTCGCCCTAATATCTTCGCTTTCCCGCGCGAGTAAATCCCGCATGTCGGAACTCGTCTCCGATACTCCGAGCAATCCCGACTCGTGGTTCACCATGTGGTCGAATTGCGCGGCGGTCATCCCTTCGGTGCGCGCCATAAACGAAACGAGCCCGGGATCCATGTCGCCCGACCGCGTGCTCATAATCAGACCAGCAGCGGGTGTGAACCCCATCGTCGTGTCGATGCTGCGTCCGTCCTGCACTGCGGCCATGCTCGCGCCGTTGCCGAGATGAGCGAGGAGGACACGCCCGTTCGCCGCCTCCGCGCCCGCGACTCGGTCGAGTTCCTGCATCAGATAGGCGTAAGACAAACCGTGAAAACCGTAGCGTTGAACGCCCTGCGCCTCGTAGCGGCGCGGGATCGGAAGCAACTTGGCCACGCGCGGCATGGTGCTGTGAAACGCGGTGTCGAAACAGGCGATCTGCGGCACATTGGGAAACTTCGCGGCGAAGACCTCCATCAGTGCGATTTCGGAAGGGAGATGTTCCGGGTCGAACGAACGGATGCGCCGCAGTTCCGCGAGCATCGCACTGTCAACGCTCTGGGGATCGTGGTAGCGTGGCCCGCCGTGAACAACGCGATGGCCGACCGCGCCGAAGCCAACGTCTCCAGTTGTTCCCGCGAGATGCTTGAGCAGATAGTCCAAGCCGCTCCCGTGATTCGGCGCGGAGATTCCTGCCCGTTCCATCTGCTGGCCTTCGGTTCCTTTCAGCGCGAAGGTCGCTTCGGGCGACCCGATCCGATCAATGGCTCCGGATAAAATCCGAACCAGCGGCGAACTGCCGTCGAACAGTGCGAACTTTAGGCTGGAAGAACCGGCATTGAGAGCGAGCACGCGTTTCTCAGTGCGCTTTGCTTCAGGCCGTTGGCCGGTGGCTGGGTCGTTCATCGTCTCAGCCTATGTCGATTCATAAATTACTTTTCGCCATAATGAGTCCCTCGAACGTTCACTCTCCCAGATCCGAAATCATTTTCGGCGGAAAGGCGGCGCGCAACGCGTTCAGCACAGCCAGCACGTCGATGATTTCCTGGGAGATCGCTCCGGCGACCGGACTCAAATGCCCGGTGGCGGCGAACGCCATTCCACCCAAACTCAGGATCATGCCGCCGATCGCGCTCTGGAGAACAATGGCACGCAGCCGCCGGCTGATGTGCATGAATTCGTCGACTTTTTTCAATGAGTTTTCCATCGCCACCACGTCAGCCGCTTCGGCGGTTACGTCGCTGTTCTGTCCCACTGCCATGCCGACGGTGGCCGCCATCATGGCGGGGGCGTCGTTGATGCCGTCGCCGACGTAGAGCGTTTTGGCGCGGGCCGTTTCGCGGCGAACGATGGCTAGTTTTTGCTCGGGAGATTGCTCGGCGTGAGTCTCGCTGATGCCGACTTGCTCAGCCAAATAGCGGACTTCAGATTCACGATCTCCAGAGAGGATCATGACGCGTTGGAACTGATGCTTTGGTCCCAGGTGTTGAATAAAGGAACGTCCTTCCACTCGCGGCGCGTCACGCAAGCGGAAGGTCGCCGCCACCCGTCCGTCGATCACCAAGATGCATTCCAATCCGCCCGCGACGGGCTGCAGGTGCTCCGCACCGGGGACGTTTTGCCTAACGATTTTGCCGCGGCTGGTGATTTCCACCTCGTGATCGGACACGGTCCCGCGCAGTCCCTGACCGGGAGGTTCGCTCACCTGGGATGCATGCTCGAGCGGCAGACCTTCCGCTTTCGCCTGCGCGAGAATAGCCCGGGCCAGTGGATGTTTCGAGTAGAGTTCGAGGCTGGCCGCCAGTGTCAGCACCTCCTTTTGCGCGAAGCCGGGAGCGATGAGTTGTTCGGTTAACTTGGGTTCGCCGTAAGTCAGGGTTCCCGTTTTGTCGAAAATGGCGGTGCGACAACCGGTAATTTGTTCGAAGGCCGCGGGGTTTTTGACGATGATGGAGCGTCGCGCCGCCAGCGAAATGGAGCCGATGATGGCGATCGGAATGGCGATGAGTAAGGGGCAAGGCGTGGCAATGACCAGCACGGCCAGGAACCGAATCGCTTCACCGCTGATAACCCACGCCAGAATAGCTATGCCGACAGCGATCGGCGTATAGATCGCTCCCAACTGATCGCCGAGCCGACGCAGCCGGGGTTGGTTCTGCTCGGACTCGCGCATCACCTCCATGATCTTGGCGTAGCGGGAATCGACCGCCCGGCGTGTCGCGGTGATGGTGAGCGCCGCTTCGCCATTGACCGCGCCGGAAATGACTGCCGAACCGGGCGCCTTTGTAATTTGAAACGGTTCGCCGGTCAGGAATGCTTCGTTCATGACGCCGTGGCCTTCGGTCACCGTTCCATCTACCGGGCAGATGTCGTGCGGGTAAACAACGAGAGTGTCGCCCACCGCGATGTCATTCAGCGCTACATCGCTGATCGTGGAGTCTCTTTTCCGATGCGCCACAGAAGGCATCCTTTTGGCCAGAGCGCGGAGCACCGAAGAGGCGTTCCGCAGCGCGTAGCTTTCAAGAGCCTCCCCTCCCGACAGCATCAACACCACGATGGAGCCGGCCAGG
>JBBRQE010000046.1:0-22017 GCA_038226905.1 Chthoniobacterales bacterium
CTCATCACGGTGGGG
Source organism: Chthoniobacterales bacterium (assembly GCA_038226905.1). Lineage (GTDB taxonomy): Bacteria > Verrucomicrobiota > Verrucomicrobiia > Chthoniobacterales > UBA10450 > JBBRDU01. The sequence goes on from JBBRQE010000046.1 coordinate 16, forward strand.
GGCGCGGTCCTGATGAAAAAGAACCAGGCATTGGCTCTTCGGCATGCCCGGTTCAATTAGCAGGAGCCCGTGTGCAAATCCTGACACGTTCATGGCCCGCGCCGTAACGGTTCGCCAGGCGATCTCTAATCTGTATTCCTGAATAAATGAGACTGCGGCGCAGGCTCATGGAGCGAGATCATGGCTGAAGGCTTGCGGGCATTTCAAGCTTCCAGGAATATGGGCGAGATGGTTCAGATGTTCACTTCCGTTGAACCATCACGTTCTTGAAGAAACTGTGCATTTGCTACTCCCCAAAATCATCGCTAATTCGAGCCGTTAGGTTTTCGTTAGCCCTACATGAAACAGATTGAAACCGAACGGCTCATCCTGCGTCCATTCGCGCCGGAGCGTGACGCGGAGTTCCTGCTCGAAGTGCTGAATGACCCGGGGTTCATCGCGAACGTGGCCGACCGCGGTGTGCGCACGCCGGCCCAGGCGCTGGATTACATGAGGGAGAAGTTCCTTCCCGGCTACGAGCGATACGGCGTGGGCTATTGCGTGGTGGAATTGAAGACCTCGGGACGGCCGGTCGGCACCTGCGGCCTGGTTAAGCGCGATACGATGGAGGATTTCGACATCGGTTATTCGACGCTCGAGCGGTTCTCGGGCAATGGGTATGCCTTCGAGGCGGCCGCCGCCCTGATGGATTACGGACGGACGGCGCTGGGCCTCCAGCGCATCATCGGCATGACGTCGCTCACCAACGCGAAGTCGGCGCATCTTTTGGAGAAACTCGGGCTCCGTTTCGAGCGGATGGTGCAGGTTCCCGGGTTCACGGGTGAGAGCCGTTTGTTTGCTTCTACTTTTTGAACGTTAAACCATTCGGCAACAGAATGGGCTCAGACTATCCGACGATACTTACCCTACAGTTCGTCCTCGAAAGAGGCGATGACTTCGCGGAGTTCACCTGAATCGAAAGGTTTGCCCACCACTTCATCGACTGCCAGGTCCTCGTAGGTGCCGATATTTTCGGGCGAAAGATAACCCGAGAGCACGACAATCTTACCGGTATACTTGCGGGCCCGAAGTTTGCGGACCAATTCCAGACCGCCCGTCCGGGGCATCCGATGATCCGTAATGACCACGTCGAATTTCTGCTTGGCTGCCAGGGCCAGCGCCTCTTGTCCATCTTTGGCGACCACAATCTTCCGATTGGGCGCTTCCAGGAAAAAGGCAATTGACTCCCCAATGAGTGGTTCGTCATCGACCCCCAATATTCGTAGTTTCTTTTTCACCGTTTCTCCTGAGCAAGCATACCTCGGACCCAAAGGGTCGAAGTGGACGAAAGGGATGAGAGATTATTTCGGACCCAGGGCTGGTTACAAACAGGCTTCGCCCCTTGCCTTAACCGATTCCCGGAGAACGTTTGTGCCGACGACCCCTGTGCTGAGTTTCCGGCGATTAAGAGTCCTGAGGATGAAATCCGAGTTTTTTAACAATCGCATCGGAGCATGCGGGCAAATCCGCCTGACCCGGCGTCTTGTTTTGGCTGCCCTCGTCGCGGTGTTAGGTCCGACTTCGCCGGCTGGTGCGGAACCGGGAGTAAAACTTCCGGCTTTGGAAATTTTCGATGCCGCATTGGCCAAATTTGAGACCGATCGAGTGGCCTTGCGTCAATGGCAGTATCATCAGACCCTCACCACCCATCAATTCGACCACGCCGGTAAAGTCGTCGCCAAAGGGACGTGGCACTCGATCGTGCGGCCGGGCGATGCGCGGCCGCTGGAGTACACCGGTAAAGAGGTGGAAGGAAAGCTGTCGTTTTTCGAAGCCGGGGCAGAAGAGGAGCAGCCAGCTCAGGGAAAGTCGGCCACGTCGCTGCCGGCCACGGCCTCCAGCGAGATGAAGGAAAACCAGACCGAATCGGTGGTGGCGGCGGTGCGTAAATATAATCTGCGCAATCGATATGCGTGGGAGCGGCTGCCCGACGGGACAGTCGGCGGTGAGGACGCTTACGTCCTGGCATTTGCTCCCAAACCAAATCAAACGGGCAGCTCGCGCGAAGAACACTTTTTTGGCCATCTGGCCGGACGCATCTGGGTCAGTCATCGCGATTGCACCGTTCTGCGGGCAGAGGGTGCGTTGCAATCACCTTCTCCTCTCTTTTGGATTATCGCGCGCGTGACGACCTTTCGCTTTACCTACAAACTCGAGCCCGCCTACGGAAGCAGCCGCCTTTTTCGGTTAGGCCGGGCCACGGCAACGACAGCCGTCGCTTTCCCTTTTTACAAGGTGCGACAAAAACATTGGCAGACGGTCGACAAGTACGAACCCCGAACACCACGAAGGAGCGCTCGTTAAGCACGGCATCCCCAAGTCCGCGTCGATCTTTCAGCGCGCGAAATCATGAATGTTCTCACCAAGCATTTGCGCCGCCTCCTGTTGTTCTTTCTGCGGCGTCATCCGAATCTGGCCTTCGATGCGCTGAGGCAGGCGAGTCTTTCGTTTGCCAATATGCCGGACCGTCCGCAACACAACTTCGAAGACCTCGATTGGCTCTTGGAATCCAACTCAGCCAACAAAGGTTTGCTGCTGTTGCAGTTTGACGAGGCGGCTTTTTTGTTTCGATTGGTCAGGTCGCTCCCCGCTGCCCAGATATTGGAGATCGGTCGGTTTTACGGTGGCTCGGCGTTCCTTTTTGCGGTGGCCAGCGACCAGGGTGGAATGATCACGTCGATTGATATCGCCCCTCAAAACGATCCAGTCCTTCGAGTGGCTCTTAAGAATAGTGGGCTGGATCACAAAGTTCGGTTGCTGGTCGGGGACTCCGGCAAGGGCGAACCCTCCATGGAGCGTTATGATCTCGTTTTTGTCGATGGGGATCATTCTTACAGAGGCGCCCGCAAGGATTATGAGCGCTGGAAAAACTCGGTCAAACCGGGCGGTTACCTGGCGTTTCACAATGCTGCTGACGGCCGTGGGCGCACCGTCACTGCACCCGGCGCGTTCCGATTGATTCAGGAAATTACGGCCCGTGGCGGCGAGTATTTCAGGCGAGAGTCCGATGTTGGTTCGCTTGCAATATTTATCCGAACGACAAGGCCCTGGCCGAGCGACCGCGGCGAGTATAGCTCGGTCGATTTGTGACAGAACTTTGTCGCACGTGCCAACGAATCGCGCGACGATTGCAGGAGAGGAGAGCGATGGTTAGGGTGCGCATAATGTTGACCCGAGCGCTCTCGCTTTTCGTCGTCATGATTACGCTCGCCTCGGCCGCTCATTCTTTCCCGGAGATCGCGCAACTCCCCGCGCGCAAGGGGCTGCCGGATCCACTGACCATGGAAAGCGGAAGACGGGTGGCGACACGCGCGCAGTGGACGCGGGAGAGAGCGCCGGAGTTGCGGCGGCTTTTCGCGCACTACGAATATGGAGAGATGCCTGCGAAGCCGGCGCGTTTTGAGGCGAAGATTTTGCGGACCGACCCGGCGGCGTTTGGCGGCAAAGCAACGCTCAAGGAAGTCGAGGTGCGCTGCGCGAAGCCGGACGCTCTGGTGCATTTGTTGGTGGTCGTGCCCAACGGGCGCAGGCGGCCGGCGCCCTGTTTTCTCGGGTTAAATTTCCATGGCAATTACACGATCGTAGCCGATCCCTTGGTGGCCATGCCGAAAGGGTGGGTGAATTCGGCGCGGATCGGCGGCGCGGTCGATCATGCGACAGAGGCGATGCGCGGCAAGCAGATAGACGCGTGGGCAATCGAGCAAACGATCACACGGGGATATGCGGTCGCTACATTCTTCAATGGCGAGGTGGTGCCGGACAATGTGGAGCTGGCCACGGAGCGGTTGAAGTCATTTGTCCCAGCCGGAAAAGTCGCTACCGATTGTGACGCTCCGGCGACGATCGCTGCCTGGGCATGGGGCTTTTCGCGCATGCTCGACTATCTCGTGACCGACCCGGACATCGACGCGAAGCGGGTCGCGGTGGTCGGCCACTCCCGTAATGGCAAGGCCGCGCTGCTGGCCGCGGCGATGGACAATCGCATCGCGCTCGCGATCCCGAGCCAGTCTGGTTGCGGAGGCACCGCGCCGTGTCGAGTCGCGCCGGAATTGGCGGCGCCGCAAACCGATGGGCGCCCGATTGCGGAGACGGTGGCGGCGATCACAACGAGCTTTCCGCATTGGTTCTGCGCGAACTTCCTGGCGCTGGGAGCGACCATCGAAAAGCTACCCATCGATCAGCACGAGTTGATTGCACTCTGCGCGCCGCGCCCGGTGCTGGTCTCGTGCGCCGTAGAGGATCGTTGGTCGAATCCCGAGGGGCAGCTTGCAATGCTCAAAGCTGCGGCTCCCGTGTACAAGCTCGTTTGCGGGGAAGAGATTCATGCGAAAACGACGCCACCCACGGGGCAACTCGCGGCCGGCCGGCTCGGCTACTTTATCCGCCCGGGCGTGCATTCGATGACGGCCGTCGATTGGGCCGCGTGGCTGGACTATACGGACCGGTGGATGAAGTGAACCCGTTCACTGAGCGGGCGTTGCCCCGGGATTTGGAGCTTTTGCTTTTGAAGCCCGGGCGATAAGACGGCTGAGACGACGCGTCGTCCAGGGGCAAACCAATGAACCGAATATCCGCTCTAATCATTTCCGTTCTGGCCCTAACGGATATCCACGGATGGGCGCAGAATGCCCCGGCAGCCGCCGATGAAAGGAAGCTGTCGCCGGACAAAAGATGGGAATATCAGGGTCCGGATACGGATGGGCCAAAAATCCTCAAAGCGGGTACGAACGACGTGGCGGGGGATCTATCGGATGTCTGCGGGAGCGGGAGCTGTGGCGATGTCACCCTCTTTTGGGCGCCTGATTCGAATCGTTTCGCGTTCTCCTGGGGACAGGGTCGTGAGCACCACACGGCTCTCTATCAGGTGCGCCACGAGAAATGGAGCGCACTGAAAACGCCGGGCGAAGAGGACGAGATCCGGCAGGGCGTCGAAAAGAAGGTTCAAGCGCAAAAGAAAGCGAAAGGCCTGTCCAAAAATACATGGGTTCGCTTGCTTTGGTGGACCGTGCGGCCCGATCAATGGATTGATTCGAGCACCCTGGTCATCTATGCCTCCGAGGCGGACCTCTTGGAGAAGAAAGATCTCGGTTTCGGGGTCGATCTTCTTTTTACGTTGAAGTTCGACGCGGCCGGTAGCTGGAAGATTGTGAAAACGCACCAGCTGTCGGAGAAGGAGAATAAGGCTTATAATCAAATTCACTGAGCGATCGGAGAAGGCGAATGGTTAGGCGTAAGGCTGGAAACGCGGGAACGACTGCGCAAGATTGACTCAGGCTAGGACAGTAATTCTTCCAACTCCTCGGTCGTTAGGCCGGCCATGAGCGGCTCTTCGCTGTCGATGGCCGCGTCGATGGCGGCGCGCTTCTTTTCCTGCAGCCGCAAAATCTTCTCTTCGACCGTGCCGCGCGCGATCAACTTGTAGGCGGTCACGACGCGGGTCTGGCCGATGCGGTGCGCTCGATCAGTGGCCTGCGCTTCGACCGCAGGGTTCCACCAGGGATCGAAGTGAATGACGGCGTCCGCTCCCGAAAGATTCAAACCGACACCGCCCGCTTTCAGGCTGATCAGGAAAACGGGGATGGTAAGATCGCTCTGGAAACGATCGACCACCTCCTGGCGCTGTTTCGTCTGGCCATCAAGGTAACAAAACGGGATTTTGAGCCTGCCCAGGCGTTCGCGGATAAGATGGAGCATCGAGACGAATTGACTGAAGAGGAGGACGCGATGCTCGCCATCGATCGCTTCCTCCAGTAATTCATCGAGCAAATCGAGTTTGGCCGAAGTATCGTGCCCAGGCTTATCCAGCCGGAGCAGACGAAGATCGCAGCAGACCTGCCGCAGACGCAAGAGGCCGGTGAGCATTTGCATGCGGACGGCGCCGGATTTTCCATTCTTGTTGTCCGAGGCAAGGCCCTGCTGAATTTCGCGCAAGAGAGCGTCATACGCGCTGCGTTGTGCGTTGGTCAGGTCGCATGAAATAACCTGCTCGATTTTTTCCGGAAGATCCTGCGCGACGTCCCGTTTTTTGCGACGCAAGAGAAATGGTTTCAGACGGCGTGAAAGCCGGCGCTGCACGTCCGGAGCCGAGCCCCGGGCCAGGGGTTGTTCATAGCGCTCGCGAAACTCCCCGCGAGGGCCGAGGTACCCGGGAACAACAAAGTTCATGAGCGACCAGAGATCGCGCACGGAATTTTCCATGGGCGTTCCCGTGAGGACGAAGCGAGTCCGTGCGCGCACCGCGCAGGCGGCTTGGGCGTTCTGCGTCTCGGGATTCTTAATGTGCTGCGCCTCGTCGAGAATGGCGGTGGAGAACTCAAATTTTCTTAGCTCCTCGATATCACGACGGAGAAGCGCGTAGCTGGTGACGACGATGTCGCTTTGAGGAATAGCGTGAAAGCGTTGGGCGCGTTCGGCTCCCTCCAAGACCAACGATTTTAACTCCGGCGTGAACCGGCCAGCTTCGTTTTGCCAGTTGGTTACCAAAGAGGTAGGGCAAACGATCAGGGCAGGGCCCGCGCCCCGGTTGGCGCGCAAAAAAGCGAGCGCTTGCAAAGTTTTGCCGAGGCCCATTTCATCGGCCAGAATGCCGCCGAGATTACTGTCGGCCAGCCGCCACAACCACGCGACTCCCTCCATCTGATAGGCGCGTAGAACATCTACTAACGAACCGAGCTTCTGTGGAAGATCAGCTCGTGCTGGTGTGTTGTCGCCTGACACGACGAAATTTCGCAAGGCTTCGCGCCGGTCGATCAGAGTGGAACCGGAATCCCGCGCGGTCGCCTCAATGTAAGCCGCGTGTGCGCGATCGATACGGTAGAGGCCGGGCTGATTCTGGGTCGGATCGCAATCACGCATGACCTGTTGGAAATCTTCCAGACCTTCGGTGTCGAATAAGGCCAGTCGCCCATTAGGCAAGCGCGCTTGCGTTTGGCCGGAGCGGAGAAGCTGTTGCACCTCCGCGCTGGAGAATTCCTGCCCCCCGCTCGTGGCTAACGAGTAGCGCAGTTCGAACCAATCTTGGCCGGATGCAACAACCTCCAGCTTCGGCCTCACCTGCTCCATCTCACCGCTCCATTGAGCGACCTGCGCGGTCAGCGTAACAGTCCATGCGCGTTGCAGGCGGGCGTACTCGGCAGCGAAGAATCGGACGACCTGGGCTTGACCCCGCAGGCTGAATGTTTTGACGCTGTCCGTGCGTGCGAAGCCACTTCGTTCCAGACGCGCAATGGCTTCCGTCTCCGCTGGAAGATTTCGCGTGAGAAGCCGCACCGGATTGCCCGGGTCGCGAAAAGCGAAATTGTCCTCCGAGTTGGCGGCGGCGGGGAAAGGTGGCCGGTCGGCATAGTGGCAATGCAATTCCGCGGTGAGCTGATTCAGAGTGCCTGCCACGCGGAGGGCGAAAACGGGGGTTGCAGCCAGAACCTGCGGCAAGGCGACGCCCGTATCTCCGCGTATTTCAAAGACATGGCGTAGGGTGGGAAGTTCGAGCGCCAGAAAACGCAACGCGCGATCGCCTTCGAACACGCGAGGCTCCTGCAGGAGAGCGGCGGACTGCGTGGTTAATCCTTCCGCGCAAGGAATGAATTCGTTCTGGCGGAGCAACCAGGCAGCCGTTCCATCGAGCAACATGGCCGAGTTGATTGGGAGTTCGACGCGCGCGGATAATTGTGAGGCGCTCTTTTGGTGCAGTTGCAGTATCGGCGTGAAGGTGGCGGACGAGATTTTCACTGCAACCGTTTTGCCGAAGGTCACGCGCGGATGATTTTGCAACGCCGGAAGCAAGGAAAGGAACTGAGCGCGGTTCAGCGTGATCATGCCGCTGACAAAGAGGTCCGGGAACTGACGCAGGCCTTCGAGGGCAGCCAGATCCGACCCATCGCATGCGTAGGCGGTCGTTTTACCGAGAGCCGAAACAAGGAGGCGGCGTCCGCCGCTTTCCGCTTCCGCTACGAGCATCAATTGACCGCGCTCCCACGCCGCAGTGAAGTTTGGGGGAAGGATGAAGGTGAGCTTCGCGGCGGGAATGTTTTCGGAAGGCTCGACGACGAAGGTTGGCGCTGCTTTGTGGCTCGCCGGTTTCTCGGTGGAGGGCGCGAGTGACGTCGGTTTGGTGAGTGCGGGCGCGAGATGCGCCAGTCCCACGGCCACAGAATGGGCGCAAATTTTCCCCGACGACCGGGACTCACGACACGTGCAAATATTCTCGACGTCGACCGCCGTGTTTACGCGCAATCCCGCGCGGTAGTTTCGTCCGCCCTCACGGACGAGGCCGGTCAAAAGTGGCGGGTCGTAACGTGCTTCGCTGACGCGCCCGGTTTGGTGCAAGGTGCGCGCGGGAGTCAGCGCTTCCCACCCGCCGGCGTTCAGCAGGAGCTTTTCGGTGAGCGCGACGGTGTCCACTGCGGGCAACCTTACGCAACGCCGTTCCGGTGGCGAACGGCCCTATGCCTCGCCGTCGAGGCATAGGGCCGCAAGTATTCTGAGCAATTCATCGGCAGCCATCTCCTCTTCGACTTCAATTCTTAAATCGTTGTTGCGACAAGTAATTGGGCTTGGTTATCCTTCGGCTTATGAGCTGGAGCAGAGAAGAGGCCCGAACAGATCCCGCCGTGCGCGAGTCCATGATGTGGCGGTGCCGGCCTAACGAAGGGTTCTGTTAGCCGCCATGGGGGCGGCGACGCGCAAGAGCACGATGGCCCAGCCGGCTCTCCGTGATTTAACCGCAAGAACTTCCGTGGCGGCGCGGCTTTGCCATGCCTGCGGACTTTGTTGTAACGGGGTGCTCTTTCATACGGTACGTCTTCAGCCTAACGATACGCCGACGGAATTGACGGCACTGGGGCTCAAACTGAAGCGCAAGAATGGGCGAGACTTAATTCTCCAGCCGTGCCCCGCACACGAGGGTGGAATGTGTACGATTTACACGCGACGGCCGGAGCGCTGCCGACTGTTCGAGTGCCAACAATTGCAGCGAGTGACGGCAGGGAGGATCTCGGAGACGATGGCCCTGGAGAAAATCCGCGAAGTGCAGCGGCGGGCCATGCGGCTCGAGATGCTTTCCCAGAGAGGGGACGGCACTCCGCGCAAAGGGCCTCTCTCGAAGCGCTGCGAAACAGCACTGGCCGAGCCGTTCGATGCCACGACGCATCCCGAACTGGCGGGGCAGCGAGAGGAGCTGGCCCGCGGATTGGCCGAGTTGGAGTCAATCCTGGACGAAGATTTCCGCGTTCCGACGGCTCTACCTCGCGGCAAATAGCTGAAACCGATCCTATTTCCTCGGGCGGGAAATCGTGGTCGGACCGCAGTAAAATGAAGAAATGAGGGGAGTGAGTAGAGAGTCGGGGCCATTGGCCGCCGCGGCAGGGGAACTGGGAGTTCCGCGGACGCTTGTCGGCGTGGTGTCCGCCTGATACATCGGAGGGATGGGTCGCCAATGGCTACATGCGAAGAGGGAGGTCGCTGGTCTTAAAAAGGGCCAGCTGGTGGGGAAACTGGTCAAGGAAATCATGGTCGCGTCCAAGATGGGCGGAGCGGACCCGGCGGGGAACGCGCGTCTTTTCGCTGCGGTGGAGAAGGCGCGCAGGGCCAGCGTGACGCGAGACGTTATCGAGCGCGCCATTAAGAAGGGCGCGGGCGTAGGCGAGGAAAAGCTTGTGCTCGAACATATTGTTTTGGAGGGCTACGCTCCGCACAAGGTTCCGCTGGTCGTCGAGATACTGACCGATAACAATAACCGGACCGCCCCTGAGATACGGGTCCTGTTCCGAAAAGGCGGTCAGCTGGGCGCCTCCGGCAGCAATAAATTTTTGTTCGATCATCTCGGATTGGTGGAAGCTTTTCACGCGGATGCGGGAACCGATATAGAAGCGGCGGCCATCGAAGCGAACGCTCAGAATGTGGAGCCTCTGCCGCATGCTGAGAATGACGATATCCCGGCGGAAGCCGCGGGAGCACGCTTCATGACCGAGCGAACGGATCTGCATGCGGTTTCCCAATGGCTCGCGCAAAACGGTTGGACCGTCGTCACGAGTGAACTGGGTTATCTGGCTAAGAACTTTCCGGAGTTAACACACGAACATCGCGCTGAAGCGACGGAGTTTCTTCAGACCCTCGAAGATCATGACGATGTTCACCGGGTCTGGGCGGCGCTGAAGTGATTCCCGTTCCTTCCCTCGGCTTGGGCATGTCAGATCAATGTACCCGGATCGGCCTGAAAACAGGCGCGCAAGCGGAGACAGACGGTCGGATGAACGGGCCCATCGTCGGGTCCGAGCTCGCTGAACGTCTGGTTGCACCAGCAAAGAGGCTCAGCATCTCCGCTAAACGCATCCTCCGCCTGAGCCGAGACATACATGGCTTTGGTTCGCAGATGACGGCAGCGGATCTCGTTCATACCTCGATTCCGAGGGCTTGTCGGATTACGCGTTTCACGGCCGTTTTTGCGATGGTCACTTTGTAAGCGTTTTTGCCGAGGGGTTGGGCTTCGGCCACGGCCAGATCAGCGGCTTTGCTCAAAACGGTTTCGTCGGTGGCGGACTTGCCCATCAGATATTTTTCAACCGCGGGCAGACGCCATGGCACCTGCGCGACCGCGCCCAGGGCGAGGCGAATGCTCGTGATGTTAGATCCGCTCATTTGCAGACTGACGGCGGCCGAGACGAGGGCCCAATCGAACTCCGCCTTTTCGGAAAATTGAAGATACGCGCTTTTGCTTTCCGTGATGGGAACGCTGAGGCCCGTAACCAGTTCGCCGGGACGCAGGGTCGTCTCGCGAAACGGATCTTCGCGCGTGGGTAGTCGGAAAAAATCGGCGGCTGCAACCGCGCGATCGCCTTGCGGTGAAGTGACGTTGACCTTGCCATCGAGGGCGAGGAGGGCCACGCCGAGATTCGATGGGCTGACGATGTGGCAAGGCGCGTCGTTGTGAAAGATCGAGTGATATTTATTTTCGCCGACTGAGGCCGGGCAGCCTTCTCCGCCCTTTTTCAGGCAGGCAATATCCGGGTTACGAAAATACCAGCAGCGGGGCCGCTGACAAAGATTGCCGCCGACCGTTGCGACATTACGAATCTGGGCGGAGCCTACGTGATGCGCGGCTTGGGCGAGGGCTGCGAATTTCTGGTGGATCTCGGCCGCGTCCGCAATTTCGGCGATGGTCGTGGTAGCGCCGATCCGGAGTTCGCGGCTGTCAAAAGTGATTCCGTTCCATCCGCCGATTCCTTTCAGATTGACCACCACATCGGGCGCGATCAATCCCTCTTTGATTTCGGCCAGCAAATCGCTGCCGCCTCCCAGCGGACGCTTGCGATTGAGGTTTTCCACGGTAATGGCGTCGTCGCTTTTCAAGGCGTCAAGTGCGGCACCGGCCGTGTAGGCGTTGATGAAAGTAAAACGATTCATACGTTATGCGCTTTGGCCTGTCCCAAGGCGGCGAGGACGCGGGCCGGTGTCATGGGAAGTTCGGTAACCCGCACTCCGATCGCGTTAAAAACGGCGTTAGCGATGGCCGCTGCGGTCGGAATATGCACCGGTTCTCCGATCCCGATGACGCCGCGTTCGGGCATATCGAGAAAGGTCACATCAATTTCCGGGATGTCGGCGATGTTCGGAATCTTGTAAGTCTCGAAATTTGAATTGAGCATGAGGCCGGTGCCGTCGTCCATCACGCGCTCTTCGAACAAGGCATATCCGATCCCCTGAATGATGCCGCCATTGGCCTGACTGCGCGCGCCCAGCCGGTTAACGACCAGGCCGCAATCCTGGATGCACGTGACTTTGAGCACGCGCACCTGACCGGTCTCGGTGTCCACTTCCACCTGCGCAAATTGCACGCCGCCTGCGCCGGAACTGGAGAGCCCGGGTTGCCAATCGCCCTGCGCTGTGATGGGCGTCATGCCGAGTTTGGCGGTGCGTTCCTGCCAGCTGCCGTTTTCGCCGACTCGCTTGTTCAACTCTTCCAGCGCGTTAATGCAGGCGACCCGGACGGCCGGCGCGACCGAGGCCGACGTGGTGCTGCCGCCGCTGCCGCCACTAAAAGGCAAATTCGTGTCGCCGATGCGCGCGGTGATCTGGTCAGGCCGGAGTCCGAAGGTTTCCGCAGCGACGATGGCAACGACCGTGCGCGACCCCGTGCCGAGATCCTGCGTGCCGCAGCGGACCTCGACGCTGCCGTCTGAATTTATGACCACTTCCGCTTTTGAACCCTTACCGCCACCGCCCCAGGCGGCCGAGGCCAGACCCACGCCACGCTTGAGCGGCCCCCGATCGCTACCCGGCGCATGCCATTTATCCTTCCAACCGAATTTCTCGGCACCCTCTTTGTATTCACGCTGGCGAACTTCGCTCGGATCGTTGCGCAGGCGGAAGTCGACGGGATCGATCCCCATCTTGTAGGCGAGCATGTCCATGATGGATTCCATGCCGAATGAAGCGGGCGGATGCTGGGGCGCGCGGAAAGCACGGCCGGCACCGCCATTCGTGGTGGTACCGCTGATGCTCACATCGTGATTGGGAACGGTATAGATGTAGGGAGCCGGCCAGACCACACCGCCCCCGCCGCCGGCTGAGACGCCGCCGCCGCTGAATCCCGCCGTGCCTGTGCCTTCGCAGGAAAATGCGGTGAGTTTTCCATCCTTATCCGCCGCGAGTTTCAACTTCTGAATCGTGCTCGGACGATTGCCCACGGCCAGAAATTCCGATTTGCGATCGAGCAACATTTTGACGGGCGCGCCCGCGTCTTGCGCCAGCCGGGCGGCGAGGCCGCCTTCCACGCCGGGGCCAAACTTGCTGCCAAATCCGCCGCCCATCACTTCACAGATGCAACGCACTTTGCTCTCCGGGACTTTGAAATTCTTGGCCAGACCTTCACGAACGCTGAACACTCCCTGTGTGGAGGCCCACACGGTCAATTCGTCGCCATCCCATTTGGCCGTGAGTCCGTGCGTCTCGAGGCAGGTGTGCAACTGCACGGGGGTGCGGAACTCACCTTCCACGATCGCAGCAGCGCTGGCAAAGGCGGCCTCTGGGTCGCCGCGCCTGGTTGCCTTGGGCGGTTGCGCGTTACCGAAACCGTCAAACACTTCCGGAGCGCCTTCGCGTCGCGCTGCTTCGATATTGACCACGTGCGGACGAACTTCGTATTCCACTTCGATCAGTTTCAAGGCATCGTCGGCCACTTGCTTGCTGATGGCCGCGACGGCGGCGACCTCCTGCCCGGCGAAACGGATGTTCTTGCTGTCGCCACCGGCCAAGGCCACCGCCTTGACCCCGGGTAAAGCCTTCGCCTTTTCCAAGTTGACGGATTTCACCACAGCAGAGGCATGGGGTGAGCGCAGAATGCGACCGTAAAGCAGATCGGGAAACTGGATATCGTAGGCGTATTTCGCCCGTCCATCCGTCTTAATCGCCGCGTCGAGGCGATGGACCTCAGTCGAGAGCACCTTGCGATCTTTTGGCCAGGCTGCGTCCATTAGATTCCCGGCCTACGCATTTTTGGCACTGGCCTTTTCAATCGCTGCGACGATGTGTGGATAGGCGCCACATCGGCAAAGATTTCCTGCGCACGCCTCATTAATCTGATCGCGGGTGGGGCGGACATTTCGATCGAGCAGCGCGCGCGCCGACATGACGAATCCCGGCGTGCAAAAGCCGCACATCATGGCGTCCTGCTCGACGAAGGCCTGCTGGACCGGATCGAGTTTGCCATCGCGGGCCAGGCCTTCGACCGTTTTGATCTTGCGGCCGATCATATCAACGGCCAAAAGCATGCAACTATAAACGGGCTTTCCATCGACCTGCACGGTGCAACCGCCGCACGTCCCGCGGTCGCAAATTTCCTTGGCTCCCGTGAAAGCCAGGCGGTTGCGCAAGGCGTCGAGCAGAGTGACGCGCGGTTCGACTTTGAGCGTGCGTTTCTCTCCGTTGATCTCGAGAGAAATCTCCACCTCACCCGGCCCGAACTTCTGCGAATCGGCCCGGGCCGCATCCTGAGCCAGGGCGGCCAGTGGCCTAACGACTCCGGCGATCGCGCCGGTGCCTATCCCTTTGAGGAACGTTCTGCGGGAGAAAGGATTCATTAGTGCTTTACTACGCCGACAGCTTTGGCACGCTACACAGGCGGCGGGCCCAGGGCAATAACCGATCAGCCGAAATCTCCAGCGGGCCGGTCAGCTCCGTGGAAAGGGGAGATTATTCGGCTTGCTTGAGCGACAGAGTTTCCGAAACTGCCGTTTATGACAGAGTCGACCAAATCCCTCATTATTCCGGTAATTCTTGGGACCGCGCGACAGGGTCGAAGGAGTGAGAATGCCGCAAAATTTGTCCTGGCCCAGCTGCAAAAGCGGGCCGGTGTCGAAACGGAGTTGGTGGATATTCGTCAGATACCGATGCGTTTGGATGACGAGGGCGAGCAGATGAAGGATCCTAAATTTTCCGCCACGGTGCAACGGAGCGACGGTTTGATTTTGGTGGTGCCGGAATACAACCATGGCTATCCGGGACTGCTTAAGCACGCCCTTGATACGAACCTCGAGGAATACATCCATAAAGCCGTCGGCATTTGCGGCGTTTCCGCCGGACCGTTCGGAGGAAGTCGCGTGATCGAGCAACTTTTGCCTGTCCTGCGTGAACTGGGTCTGGTGACAATTTTCACCGACGTCAATTTTGGAATGATCCACAAAATATTCGATGAGCAGGGGACTTTGCTGGACGAGGCCTTCACTGGGCGGGTGGATAAGTTTCTCGATGAATTAATTTGGATGACCCGCGTGCTGCGGCATGGCCGCGACAACATCGCGCCGGTGTGAGGGTATCGGGCTCCGCCATGTCTTCGCTGGCCTCGTCGTCTCGTCCTTGGAGGGCGGGGTGGCTGAGCGATTTCGCCGTTTTGTGTGGCGTCGCGCTTTCGATGCTGGCGGTGCTTTGTCTAACGAACCACCGCTATGGATTCCATCGCGATGAACTGGCGACCCTGGACGACGCCCGGCATCTGGCCTGGGGCTACGTGGCCTATCCGCCGGTCACGCCATTTTTCGGATGGTTGTCGCTCCAGTTATTTGGAACGTCACTGGCCGGCTTCCGATTTTTCGCGGCCATGGCTGCGGCGGCCTCCGCTGTCCTGACGGGATTGACGGCGCGGGAACTTGGGGGCGGCCGCGCCGCGCAACTGCTGTCCAGTGCTCTTACTATTCCATTCGGGCTCGCGGCCGGCAGTCTCATGCAATACGTGGCATTAGATTATCTGGCCTGGATACTCACGGCCTACTTCCTGGTCCGGCTTCTCCGGTCGGATGATCCGCGCTGGTGGGTGGCGATCGGAGGCGCTGTTGGTTTGGGGATGTTGACCAAGTACACCATGCTCTTTTACGTGTGCGGTATACTCGTCACATTCGCCGTGAGTGGCCGATGGCGCGATTTGAAGAGCCGGTGGCTCTGGCTGGGCGCGACCTGCGCCATTCTAATTTTTTTACCTAATCTCCTTTGGCAGTTTAAACACGACTTCATCTCGCTCGATTTCCTGCGTCATATTCACGAGCGCGATGTCCGAATAGGGCGCACTAACGATTTTTTGCCTGACCAATTAAAGTTGACTCTCGCCGCCTTTCCGTTGGCCATGGCCGGTCTTTGCTATTTTCTCTTTTCTCCGGAGGCCCGGCGTTTTCGAGGACTGGGCTGGATGTTTCTCGTTCCTCTTCTTCTTTTTGTGCTGGCGCAGGGACGTGCCTATTACCTCGCACCTGCCTACGCACTGCTTTATGCAGGAGGGAGCGTGTTTTTGGAGCGGTCCGTCCGCCGCTGGGGCCGGCCGTGGTCAATCACGACCTGGTCGTGCGTGTCCCTGGCCGTCGTTGCCAATATCGTGATCGCGGCTGCTTTCTGCCTTCCGCTGGCGCCGATCAACTCGGCGTGGTGGAAGAAGGCGGCTCAGACAAACGATGATCTCGCGGAAGAAATCGGCTGGCCCGAACTTGTGGAAACGGTCGCGGGAATTCGCGACTCGATGCCCCCGGAGGAACGGGTCGGGCTCGGCATCCTGGTAGGCAACTACGGAGAAGGCGGTGCCATTAACCTTTACGGTCCGGCCTACGGACTGCCGCCGGCCATTGGTGGAGTCAATTCGTTTTGGGAACGGGGCTACGGTGACCCGCCGCCCGAAACGGTCATCGTTCTCGGGCTAACGCGCGCATCTCTCGAAAAAGTCTTTCAGTCATGTCAAACGGCCGGGCAGATCCGGAATCGATATGGCGTGGCGAATGAGGAGACGAAGGAACATGCCGACATTTTTATTTGCCACGGTCTCCGTGTCAGTTGGCCCGAGTTTTGGAAGAAGTTTCGGCACTATGGATAATACGTCTGGAACGCGGGCGGCGCCCCTGCGCGAGAGCGATCTGGAAGAGACGTTTGCGAGATCCTCCGGTCCGGGCGGTCAGAACGTGAACAAGGTTTCCACGGCGGTGTCTCTCCGGCACAAGCCGACGGGAATCGTCGTGACAGTGCAGGATTCACGCTCACAGGCGCAGAACCGCAAACTGGCGCGCGAGCGATTGGCCGTTGCCATTGCGAAGGAAGAGGCCCGTCGCCACGCCGCAGAATTGGCGCAGCGCGAGAAGGCGCGGCGTCGCCGTTCACCCCGACCGCGCGCCTTAAAGCGCCGAATTTTGGAAGGGAAAAGGAAACGCAGTACCTTAAAGAAGCAACGCGGACGGGTAGACGACTGAAGGCAAATGAAGAAATTGAATATTGGAATCATCGGCACCGGGTGGCCTGGGCAGATGCATGCGCAAGCGGCCCGCGAGGAGGAGGGGGCAGTTTTGTATTGCTGTGCCGATCTGGACGATGAGCGGCGGGCCAGTTTCGAGAAGAAATATGCTCCGAAGAAGAGTTACACGGAATATCAGACGATGCTGCAGGATCGCGCTTTGGATGTGGCCGTCGTTTGTCTTCCCAATTTCTTGCACTTCCCGGTTTCGTTAGCCGCCTTGCAGGCGGGCAAGCATGTCCTCTGCGAAAAGCCGCCGACCTTGAATGCGGAGGAGGCAAAAATCCTGCGCGAGGAAGCGCGCAAGCGGGGCTTGATCTATTCCTTCAGCCGGCAATTTCGTTTTTCTCCGGAGATGCAACTGGCCCGAAGCCTGGTGCAGGAAGGCCGTTTGGGGAAGATTTACCATGCCAAAGCAACCTTTGTCAGGTCGCGCGGGATTCCGACGGGTGTCGGCGGGTGGTTTACCGAGAAGAAGCGCTCGGGGGGCGGCGCCCTGATCGACATCGGCATCCACGCGCTGGACGCAGTCTGGTATTTGATGGGCACACCGCGGCCCCTCACGGTCAGTGCGCAGGTTTTCCGGAACTTTGCGCATCTTGTTTCGGTACCGGTCTTCGACGTGGACGATGCTGCTTTTGGCTTCATCCGTTTCGATAACGGTGCGGTCGTGCAACTGGAGACCTCGTGGGCCGGCAACCTGACGGATGACATTCCACCCCGACAATACTTCGGGCGCGAGTTAACCAACTCGGTGCTGTATGGGACTAAGGCGTCGATCCGACTCAGGCCGTTCGCCTTGTTTGAGGATCAGAAGGGCGAGCTGGTGCATGTAGCTTTAGAGGCGCGGCCGGGTGAATCCGGCGGCTTCGAGCTTCAGCTGCGGAATTTTCTGGCAGCGGTTCGCGGGGAGGAAAAACCGATGAACGACGCGGATCAGGCGGTGGCGTTGATGGAGATGATCGACGGCATCTACGCGTCGAGCGAGCTGGGTCGGGAAGTTCCGCTTGGCTAGGTCAAAAAAATCAGCGCTTAATACATCTACTTATGGCACTTGCGCCGATTTACTCTTGAAAGACCACTTCATTATGAAAAAACTTACTATCCTGACATCACTGTTCTCCGTAACCGCAACCTTGTTTCTGGCCGCGTGCGCGCACGATGAGCCGTCAACGACGAGCACCACAACGACCACGCGCGAGACTGCGGTGCGGCCGGCCGCCAGTACGAGCACGACCACGACTCGCTCAGGCAATTATTAATTAGCTGCCGGTTATTGCAGTTTGAGAAAGGGACACGCTTCGGCGTGTCCCTTTTTGCATTCTGCTTCTGTCTTGGAGGGCAGCGCGCTGTCGCTGCCTTGCTGGTGTGCCATCGGCGGCGCGGTGCCCTCCAGAATAAGCGCTCTAATTAGGTAGCCGCTTCTTCAGAGACCTCTTCCGTTTCCGCTTCCGCCTGGCTCACGACAGGCGCGATGGCCTGAAGTTTTTCCGCTCCGCGCAAGTCCATCAACTTTACGCCCATGGTGTTGCGACCAACCGCGCGAATTTCCCTGATACGCGTCCGCACCATCTGGCCTTTGGTCGTGATGAGCATGAGCTCGTCATTGTCCGTCACGGTCAGAGCGCCGACCACATTGCCGGTTTTCTCCCCGGTTTTCATGGTGATGATTCCTTTGCCGCCGCGCTTTTGGCCGCGGTAATCGTCGAAAGGAGTGCGTTTGCCGATGCCGTTCTCCCCGGCCACAAGTAACATGGCGTTCAGGTCGACTATGGCGAGAGCGACCACGTGGTCGCTTTTTTCCGGGCGAATGCCCCAGACGCCGACCGTGTTCCGCCCCTGGTCGCGTAGTTGGTCTTCGTGAAAACGTAAACTCATCCCCTCTTTGGTGATGAGGACAGCTTCGTTGTTGCCGTTGGTCAGCTTGGCATCAATCAGGCGATCGTCCGCTTCAATCTGGATGGCGATAATGCCGCCTTTGCGCACGTTGGCGTAATCAGACAGATTCGATTTTTTGACGATGCCCGTGCGGGTGGCGAAAACGATGTGGAGATTTTCGTCCCATGTCTCATCGACGATGTTCGCGCCGGTGCCGGATTTCTTCGATTGCACGCGAATCGTCGCGGCGATTTGTTCGTCCGGACGCAACTCCAGCAGATTGGCGATGGAACGACCCTTGGTCGTCCGGCCCATCTCTGGAATTTCGTACACTTTTTCAACGTAGGCGCGACCCGACTGGGTGAAAAACATGAGGTAATCGTGGGTCGTCGCGGTGAAGAGATGCTGAATGAAATCGCCTTCCTCTTCCTCGGTGGCGCCGTCGCGCGTGGCCATACCGATGACGCCTTTGCCGCCGCGCCGTTGAGCGCGAAAGGCGCTGACGGCCGTGCGCTTGATAAATCCGCCGTGCGTGATGCTGATGATGCATCCTTCGTTAGCGATGAGATCTTCCATGTTGATCTCGCCCTCCGCGGGAACGAGCTGGGTTAATCGCGGTGAGCCATGCTTATCGCGAATCTCACAAAGCTCTTTCTTGATAATGGTGAAAACGCGCTGCTCTTTGGCCAGGATATCGAGCAGATCTTTGATGGTGCCGACCAGGTCCTTGTACTCCCCTTCGATCTTGTTCCGCTCCATGCCGGTGAGCTGGTAGAGGCGAAGGTCGAGAATCTGGTTGGCCTGATGCTCACTGAAAGCATAGCGACCCTCCACGATGCGCGCTTCGTTGCGGATAAGGATGCCGAGTTGTTCGACCTGCTTGCGGGTAAATTCGAACGCGAGCAGCTTGACGCGCGCTTCTTCGCGATTGGTCGAACCGCGGATAATCCGGATAAATTCATCGAGATTAGCCAGGGCGATCAAATAGCCTTCGAGCGTTTCGGCGCGTTCCTCCGCTTTGCGCAACTCGTAGCGGGTGCGTCGTAGAATGACCTCGCGGCGATGATCGATGTAAGCCTGGTTGGCCGCCTTTAGAGGAAGCAGCTTGGGCCGGCCGTGATCGATGGCCAGCATGTTGACCGCAAAGGAACTCTCCATGGCGGTGTGCTTGTACAGATTATTAATGACAATCTTGGGATTGCCGTCCCGTTTGAGCTCCACCACCACGCGAGTGTTTTCGTCCGATTCATCGCGAATGGCGCTGATATCGGTCAGCGTTTTGTCGTTCACGAGGTCGGCAATGCGCTCGACCAAGGTGGCCCGGTTCACGTTGTAGGGAATTTCTGTGATAACGATCTGTTCGCGGCCGCCTTTGATTTCTTCCACGCCCGCTTTGCCCCGGACCTTCATGCTGCCGCGGCCTGTTTCGAGATATTGACGAACTCCGCTCACGCCGCAGATGGCGCAACCGGTGGGAAAATCGGGCCCCTTCACGTGCTTCATCAATTCATCGAGCGTGATCTCCGGATCATCGATCTGCGCGCATATACCGTTGATGATCTCGACCAGATTATGCGGCGGCATATTCGTCGCCATGCCGACCGCGATGCCGGTGCCGCCGTTGACCAGCAGGTTCGGGAAAGCCGCCGGGAAAACGGTGGGCTCGGTGCGCGTCTCGTCATAGTTCGGGACGAAATCGACCGTGTCCTTCTCCATGTCGGTCATGAGCGCGGCGCCCAGATGCGTCATGCGCGCCTCGGTGTAACGCATGGCGGCGGGAGGATCACCTTCGACCGAACCGAAGTTTCCCTGGCCATCGACCAGCCGTTCGCGCATGGCCCACGGCTGAGCCATGTGCACGAGGGTGGGGTAGATTACCGCTTCACCATGCGGGTGATAGTTACCGCTCGTATCACCGCAGATTTTGGCGCATTTCCGATGCTGCCGGTTGGGAAAGAGGGAGAGATCGTGCATCGCATAGAGAATTCTGCGTTGCGAAGGTTTCAGCCCGTCGCGCGCATCGGGAAGAGCGCGCGAGATGATGACCGACATGGAGTAATCGAGAAAGGATCTCGAGACCTCGTCGGCGACGTTGATGGGCTCTATTTTTTCGTTGGCGTTATACACAAGACTTTCTAGACAGGATGAGGGGACTTCGAGACAGGAGAGGGAATTTTAGACAGGATTAACGGGATTAGGGCGGAGCTGTGGAGGTCGATTGGTTTTGCTTCGGCCGCGGCCAAGGCAATGGTCAGGCCAGCGCGGCGTAGGTCGAATGCCAGTGCGTTACGATAGACCGACTCGAGAAATCCCGGCCCTAAAGCGCGATGCGCCTTCATGGCGCAAGCGATGACCTTTTGGGTCAACGCGTGATCGTTCGAAAGATCCAATCCCGTAAATCCTGTTGATCCTGTCAAATTTCAGACGTCCAGATTGCGCACGTTGAGCGCGTTGTCTTCGATGAACTGGCGGCGTGGTTCGACTACGTCGCCCATGAGGATGGTGAACATTTTGTCGGCGTCGACCGCGTTGTCGTCGTTCAGGTCGACTTTGAGCAGCTTGCGCTTATTCGGATCCATGGTGGTATTGAAAAGTTCCTTGGCGTTCATTTCGCCCAGACCTTTGAAGCGTTTGATCTGCACGCCGCGCCGGCCGATCTCCAAAATCTTTTGCAGGATCTCGGGAATGGAAAAGAGAGGATGAGACGTGGCCTTTTCGCCGTCGCCTTCAAATAACTCGAAGATCGGTCGATCGCTGGCGGCGTAATGATCCACCTTCAATCCCTTGCGCGCCAGCTCGCCAATGATTTTTTGGATGCTGGTCGATTCGTGCAACTCAACGAGCTTGCCGCGTCGCCGGTTCGCACTATTCGCCTTAGCTGCCGCCGCAGCCGCGCTCGCCGCCACCGTTCCTAAAGGCAGTAATTCCTGCTGAGTGTCGTCATCGAACAAATTCAGGTCAGGATTCTCCTGATGAAAATGCCGCACCCCTCGTTCGTCATGAAAATAATGGACCATTTCCTCGTTACCATCCCGCACTTTCACGAGGTAGCTGGGCAGCTTGCCTGTCTTGACCTCGCGTTGCCCGAGGAAACTCTCAAAGTCGCCGCCATGTCGGCGGATCGACTCGCTCAGCTTGGCCAGTCTTTCGAGTGATTCGAGAATATCCTTCAACTGCGCCGCGGTGATTTCCTTGTTATCCGCCAGGTTTTTGAGACGCACGTCTTCGGCGCCCAGCGTGATCAGGATCTTGTTCAGCTGCACATCGTCGTCCACGTATTCCTCGCGCTTCTTGCGCTTGATCTGGTAAAGCGGCGGTTGCGCGATATA
>JBBRQE010000047.1:0-22015 GCA_038226905.1 Chthoniobacterales bacterium
CAAAGGGCTCGATCGGCGGGTGAGATCGGAGCAGCCGCCACCTCGCGTAGGCGTCGCAGAGCAGCCAATCGGTTTCTTCCGCGCCGACCACCAGACAGCAGTCAATGGCCGTCTGCCCCATCAGGTCTTCCGCCATGTTTATGGCAGAGAGTCCCACGGCGCCGTCACCCACCAGTGTGTAGCTCGGACCGGTTAGGCCAAGCAGGGCGGCGAGATGACTGGCGGGAGCATTGAAAACGGTCTCGGGAAACAGAAGCGGACTGGCCGCACTCGCGCCGGACGCGGCGATGTCGTGATAAAAACGTTTGGTGTAAATGACTCCGCCGTTCGAAATGGCGAAGATAAGGGCCATGCGCGCGACGTCGATTCGACCAATGCTCGCCTGCGCTTTGTGCAGCGCCGCCAGCCCGGCCGCTGCGGCAAACCTGGAGATGGCGCTGGCCCGGCGCAAACGCGGGTGCGCAGGCAGGGCGGTCAGGGCCGAGGCAGGAACCCGGAAGGCGGAGTGAGGATGGCCGCCGGCGGAATCGACCAGCGTTTCAGCGACGGCCTCTTCTCCTTGTCGCAGACGATTCCAGACTTCGGTGATGCCCGAGCCCAGCGGCGTGACCCACCCCATGCCGGCAATGAACACGCTCATGCCTCGGGTTTGCTTCGCAGAATGACCGACGCATTGGTGCCGCCGAATCCAAACGAGTTTGAGAGACTGGCCTTGATCACAGCGGGTCGGGCCTGGTTTGCCACGATGTCCAGCACGATAGTCTCGTCGGGTTGTCTAAAATTGATATTGGGCGGGAGGAATTCACTTTCCATGGCCAGGAGACAAATGACTGCTTCGATGGCACCGGCCGCGCCTAACGAATGCCCCATCATTCCCTTGGTGGAACTGACCGGCGCGCGCTCGCCGAACAGTTCGGCCATGGCCCTCCCTTCCGCGGCGTCGTTAAAAGGAGTGGCCGTGCCGTGAGCATTGATGTAATCGATCTCGCCCGGGGACATGCCGGCGCTGGCCAGGGCCATTTCCATGGCATGGCGGGCTGCCCTGCCGGAGGGATCCGGTTGCGTAAGATGATGGTTGTCCGTGGAAATGCCGTAGCCGGTGACTTCGCCCATGATGTGGGCGCCGCGGTCTTGAGCGGAGGTGAATTCTTCGAGTGCCAGAACGGCCGCGCCTTCGCCCAAAACCATTCCGGTTCGCTCCTGGTCAAACGGCCGGCATTTATCCGGTGTGGACGCTTGCAGTGCATCGAAACCGACGAAGACCAGCTCGGAGAGGGCGTCGTAGCCCCCGGTCAGGACGCGCTTGTATCGCCCGGACCGTATGCATTCAAAAGCATGTCCGACGGCATTGGTCCCGGAGGCGCAGGCGTTCGCGATGATCTGGCAGGGACCCGCCATGCCGAGCGTTTCAAGTCCATCGATTACCGGTTTCTGGGGCGGATAATTGGCGATTAGTCCGGGCGTCCGCCGAAGCCTGGAATTTGCCTGGAGGGATCGGTAGTACTGTTCCCCAAATGACATTCCGCCGCTGGTCGTGGCAAAAATCGTTGTCTGCGGCCTGAACAAGGGGTCCTGTGCGTGCATTTCGCGGAGGGCGGCGACGACCATATGAGATGCGCGGTGGAGTCGCTTTCCCCGACGCCCCTCTATGGCGCTGGCTTCTCTCAAGGCTTCATCGTCGATTTGGCCGGCCGTTTTGCACCGGCATTGGCCAACGGGAAAACGATCGACCGGGGTGATGCAGTCACGGCCCTCTCGCAAGGATCCGGAGGTGGCGGCCAGGCCCACGCCCAGTGGACTGACCAGGCCGGCGGCCACGATCGCGACCCGCCGATTTTTTACGATAGGGGCGCTAAATGTCACTTGGTTCGGAGTTTAGATGGGGCTAACGATTCCTGTTGATTTCTGAAATGAAGCACTCTACTAATCTCTCAAAGGGAAACGGAAGCCTGGTAGTTGGTGGATTGTCAGTTGAGTTTATTCAGCGGCGATTTGAAATCCGATAAGCGGGAACAGTAACTTGGCGGCGTTTTCTAGAATAAACTCAATGGGTACTAAACTATACGTAGGCAATCTTTCCTTCAATACGACGGAAAACGAACTGCAGGAGCTTTTTTCACAGGCTGGACCCGTCCAGGAAGTGACGCTCATGCAAGATAAATTCACGGGTAAGTCTCGCGGCTTCGCCTTTGTGACGATGACTGCTGAAGCAGACGCTCAGACAGCGATCACCAAGTTCAATGGGCAGACTGTCGAAGGTCGTCCTTTGACGGTGAACGAGGCTCGTCCTCGCGAAGCACGTCCGCCCGGTGGTGGCGGCGGCGGCGGTGGTGGACGCGGCGGTGGCGGCGGCTACGGCGGTGGCGGTGGCGGCTACGGCGGCGGTGGCGGCGGTGGGGGCTACGGCGGTGGCGGTGGCGGCGGGGGTGGCCGACGCGACAGCGGCGGCCGGCGCGGTCATTAACTTTCTCGAAAAGCGGTCGCTCCGGCGACCGCTTTTTTGTTGTACGGAGATGGGACCGCGCTTTTTGCGCGCGGCCTTACATCTACGCGGGCCGGCAAATCCGAAGCACATCGGTAACATTGGATTATCCAAGGGAGGTTTGCAGTTATGCCTAAGAAATCAAAATCATCAGCATCCGGCAGCTCGGATGAAATGCAGATTCCGCTCGGGCGCGACGCGGCCGGCGCGGTCGCGGGCGCGGTGGTTGGTAGCGCCGTCGGCCCGCTCGGGACGATCGTCGGAGGAGTCGTAGGAGCACTTGCCGCTAAGGCGATCGGTGCGCGTAAAGGCGGAGGCACGATGACGAAAAAGACGGTCAAGAAAGGCGTCTCCACGTCGCGGTCCACCGTTAAGAGGGCGTTGAGCCGCGGCCGCCCCAGCGCGACCAAACTTCGGAGTAAGAAAAATCCGTCGAAAGGCGCGAAGACAAAAGAGAAACCCAGGTCTGACGCGTTGAAGAAGGACCGTAAGACGACCAAGGCGAAAACCGCGAAGAGCCGCGCCGGTCAGAAGAGCAGTCGGCGCAGACCGTAAGTCGGCAGGGAAATGGGCAGGGCTGGATTCGAACCAGCGAAGGCGTAAGCCAGCGGATTTACAGTCCGCCCCGTTTGGCCACTTCGGTACCTACCCTCGGTGCGAGCGTTGATATAGGCTGGCGCGGTGCGCGTCGCAAGTGGTTTGACTCGGACTGGCGGGGCTGTTCCAGTCAGAATCTCCGCTTTGGCACAGGCGGATGATAAGTCTGTTCAGCGCACGAACTCAGCAATCGAATCGACCACATACGATTGCGCATCGTGTGAAATCTCGGGATAGATCGGCAAAGCCACGGTCTCCCTGGCCGCACGCTCCGTCTCCGGGAGCGCGCCGTGTTCATAATCGAGGTAGGCGAAGCATTTTTGCTCGTGCAGTCCAACCGGATAATAAACCGCACTTCCGATGGATTTCTTTTCCAGATGATCGCGCAGGGCGTCGCGTCGAGGCGTGCGGATCACGTATTGATGATAGATGTGATGGCTCGCCACCAGATCACGATAGGGTTCGACAGGCAGGGTGATCGACCCGGTCAGGCCGGTGCCGCGGAATTCCTCGCCATAAAAGTCGGCGGCGGCTCGGCGAGCGGCGGACCAGGCGGAGAGGTAGGGCAGTTTGACATCGAGGATGGCCGCCTGAATTTCATCCAGCCGGAAGTTTCCGCCGATGAAATGATGATAATAACGCGGGTCCATTCCGTGTTCGCGCAGGATGCGCACGCGCGCCGCATGGTCCTTGTCCCGACAGGTGACCAGCCCGGCGTCTCCGGCCGCCCCGAGATTTTTCGAAGGATAAAAGCTGAAGCATCCGAACTCGCCCATGTTTCCTGCCTGGGCGATGCGCTCATGAAAGAGATACTGTGCGCCGATGGCCTGAGCGGCGTCCTCGATCACGGGCAACTCGTAACGGCGAGCGGTGGCCGCAATGGCATTCATGTCACAGCACAACCCGAAGAGGTGCACGGGAATGATCGCGCGGATGATGGTGCCGCTCCGTCGATGAACAATCGTGCCATCCCGGTGCTCGCATTCGTTGCGCAGGAAATCATCCAGTCGTTCGGGCGACAGGTTGTAAGTGGCCGGGTCAATGTCGACAAAAAATGGGCGGGCTCCCAGTCGCGCGACACATCCCGCCGTGGCGAAAAAAGTGTAGGCCGTAGTGATGACGCCATCGCCGGGTCCCAGGCCGAGCGCCATCAGCGCGGCCAGCAAGGCGTCCGTTCCGGAAGAAACACCGATGGCGTGTTCGGCGCCGGTGAATTCGACCATGGCCTTTTCGAATGCAGTGACGTTAGGACCGAGGATGAAGCGCTGGCTGGACAGGATCTCATCGAGACGCTGTCGGATTGGCTCAGCCAGACTTGAGTATTGCTCGGATAGATCGAGCAGCGGCACACGCATGCGTGAAAAGGATGGCAGGTTCGGAGACCGGTTCAACGGGAACTTTCCCTCCTGGATAGCAGCGTTGACCGCGTCTGCCGAGTAAGTTAGGCTGCGGACATGGCTTTGCTCCGCACCTTGTTCTGGGTGGCTTTGTTTCTATTTTTTACTTTCTCGTTCATCGTTTTCTTCGAGTATGGCAGCCACGATTTTGTCCCGGGCTTCAAAAAGGAACTTGCGCGGGTAAAATTGTTTATCGTGGCTCAGACCTCTCAGACGAGCAAGACGCCGCCGGCGAAAAAGTAGTCTTAACTGGCGAATTCCAGTTCGACGGGATGCGGAAGGTAGCCGGCGTTCCGGGAGTCACTGAGGAATCGGCGGATGGCTTCTCTACCCGTTTCGCCGTAATCCCGGGTGTATTCATTCACGTACATCCCGATGAATTTCCCGGCCAGGTCAGCATCCATATCCCGGGCGTAAGGAAGAGAGTGTTGCACGGCAGGCTCACGATGGCTTAAAGCGAAATCGACGCTCTCCCTTAGGATCTGAACAAGATCGCGCTGGATGGCGCGGGGGATATCTTTACGAATGACATTGCCGCCGAGCGGCAACGGCAGGCCGGTTCGGCCTTTCCACCACTCACCCAGATCGACCATGCGCTCCATGCCGGCCTTGGCGTAGGTCAATTGCCCTTCGTGAATAATAAGCCCGGCATCAGCCTTGCCGCTCTGCACAGCTTCGAAAATCTGATCGAAGGGCACGACAATATGTTTGAATTCTCCCAGATAAAGTTGGAGAGCGAGGAACGCACTGGTCATGCGGCCGGGCACGGCGATGACGCAGTTGCGCAGATACTCTTTCGTCTCTCCCTCTTCGAGCGGGCTGCCGGATTGTTTCGGGCGCACCACCATGGGCCCGTAGCCGTCACCCATACTGGCCCCGCAAGGGAGCAATGCGTATTTATCGGTCACGTAGGCGTAGGCATGAATGGAGATGGCGGAAATGTGTAATTCACCCCGGACCGCGCGTTCGTTGAGCGTCTGAATATCCTCCAGCCGATGCTCGAATTGGTAACCGCGCAGGTCGATCTTGTGTTCGGCCATGGCGTAAAACATGAACGCGTCGTCTGGATCCGGTGAATGTCCAAGCGTGAATGGACCGTGCTCTTCTCCCATGCCCGACGCTATCCGGCGGGCCGTGCTGCGCAAGATTCGTTGCGCCAGGCGGGATGCGGGCCGCTTGCTGTTTGCCATGGCCCATTCGATTCGGTAGCCTTCCGCTGATGGCTAAATCCGCTCTTGGCAAAGGCCTGGGTGCACTGATTGGTGCGCGCCCGGCACTCCCGCCTGACCCTTTGCCCGGTGAAAGGATTCATCGTGTGGATTTGCAC
This sequence comes from Chthoniobacterales bacterium, assembly GCA_038226905.1. Lineage (GTDB taxonomy): Bacteria > Verrucomicrobiota > Verrucomicrobiia > Chthoniobacterales > UBA10450 > JBBRDU01. Next base: position 5,804 of record JBBRQE010000047.1, read on the forward strand.
AGCGTCAGCCCCAGTCCCATGCAGCCGCGCAAGGAATTTGCCCCCGACGCTCTACAGGAATTGATCAATTCCATTCGCGAACATGGCATTATCCAGCCCCTCATTGTTCGGCAGGTAAACGGCCGCCATGAATTGATCGCGGGGGAGCGACGCTGGCGGGCTGCGCAAGAACTGGGACTAACTCACGTCCCTGTCATCATTCGATCGGCTAACGACCTGGAGGTGCTGGAGCTCTCCCTCATCGAAAACCTGCAGCGCGCTGACCTGAGCCCGGTTGAGGAAGCCCAGGGGTATGCGCGATTAGCTGGAGAGTTCGGGATGCGTCAGGAAGATATTGCCGTCAAGGTCGGACGCAGCCGGGCGGCTGTGGCCAACGCTCTGCGCCTGCTCGAACTTCATCCACAGATTCAAACGTGGCTTACGCAGAACCTCCTTTCCGTAGGGCACGCCAAGGTGCTGCTGGGCCTGAAGGCGCAGGCGGATCAACTTTTGGTCGGTGAGACGATTCTGCGGCGGAGCGCGACGGTGCGGCAGACGGAAAGACTGGTCGCGCGTCAGCTTGGCACGACCCGCTCGCGTCGACACCGGAGTGGAACGGGCCCCGCTCATCTGTCCGCCGCCCTTGCCGAGCTGGAAGAGCGTTTGCAAAAGCACCTCGGCACGCGCGTCACGCTGCGCCACGGGGAAAAACAGGGGCGGATCGAAATCGAGTATTACGGAAACGACGATCTGCAGCGTATTATTACCGCTCTCGGTTTGGTTAACGAAAACTGAGGGACCGGCTGGCCCGCTCTTTGTTATGACCACCTGTCTGCCGTTCGTTAGGCGAAGATTGGTCCGGACGGGCCGTCTGTGGTGCGTCTGGATTTTTCTGCTCGTCGGGCCGGCGGGCACCCGTTCCGCCGATTTATGGGAGAATGTTTCCGGCGAAAAAGCGCTGGCCCATGTCCAGCATTTGGTCGACCTCGGTCCCCGGCCTTCCGGATCGGAAGCGATCGAAAAATCGCGACTCTACCTGGAAAAGGAATTGCAGGAGAGTGGGTGGAAAGTGAAACGTCAGACTTTCACAGACAACACTCCGCGGGGGAAAGTAAATTTCACCAATCTGATCGCGACTTACGGTGCCGCGGCCGCCCCCGAATATCTGCTCTGTTCGCATTACGACTCCAAATTGTTTGATACCATCCGTTTTGTGGGAGCGAATGACGGCGGATCGAGCACCGGTTTGCTCCTCGAGCTGGGGAGAGCGCTGGCCCAGGATCCCGCGCTGGCGGCGCGCACGCAGCTGGTCTTCTTTGATGGCGAAGAAGCCTTCGAAAATTTTACGGAGACGGACGGACTCTACGGGAGCCGCTATTTTGCGCGGCACTTGGGCGACTCCAAAACGAAATTCCGCGGCGGTATTCTGTTCGACATGGTGGGCGACCGTTCCCTCGATATTACGTTGCCACCGGATTCTCCATCGCGCATGGCTCGTGACATTTTTACGGCGGCCGACACCCTCAGAGTGCGGGATCATTTCACCTATTTTGATCGGCAAATTCTGGATGACCACACGCCGTTGAACGCCGCTGGAATTCCGACGATCGATCTGATCGACTTTGATTATCCCTCATGGCACACAGCCGCCGATACGATGGATAAAATCAGTGCGGAGAGCCTGCAAACGGTCGGCCGCGTTGCTCTTTATTATTTGGTGCAGAGCAAATCGAAGTGAGTCTTTTCCTGCGCACGGGTGGGTTTCTGCTGATCGCTCTTCTGGCCGGCGTTATGGCGGGAAACCTGATTTGTTCGTCGGTGACGTTGCGCAACACCCTCGGTCGACTCTGCGGGCGAGGCGCTCTAGTCGCCTTGGCTCAGGATATAGGTTCGTACCAAAAAGACCTGGCTCGGGCCGAAGCGGAGTTGCAGGATCGCGGTGCGGAGAGCAGCGAGGCGGACATGGCGAAAGAGGCCGGGCATTTATCGACGGTCGTTGCGACCAACCTCGAGGCGGAAAGGGTGGCACGCCGTCAAGCGGTCGGGAACGGCCTGGTCGAGCGGGAGTTCGACCTGCTCCGCTTTCAATTCCCGCCGCAAGCGTGGCTGGCTGCCCTGCGTGCCAACGGGCTAACTCCTTCTCTCTTGCGATCGACGCTGGCCGGACAAGTGCGCGCGCGTGCATGGATCGAAAACGAGATACGCCCGGCCCTCCTGATCCGGACAGAGGAGTGCCTGGCCTACTATGACGCGCATCCGGCCGCTTCAGCGCAACCTCCGCGTCTGCGCGCGAGTCACATTTTCTTCGCCGCCCCGCCCGAATCGTCGCCGGAGGTCGTCGAAGAAAAACGATTGGCGGCTCAGGCGATTGTTAGTCGCTGGCAAGCCGGGGAAACATTCCAGGACCTCGCCGTAAACTCGGAAGACGAGGCCAGCAAGAAGCATGGTGGCGACCTGAATTTCTTTTCGGAAGCGCGAATGCCATCCGACTTTTGGGCTGGCTTGAAAAGCTGGCCAGCTGGCCAGACGAGCGGGTTAATTCGAACGAAACTGGGATTCCATGTGGTGGAATTGACCGACGACCGTCCGGTTCGCCGCATGCCGTTGAGCGAGGTGATGACCGACATCCGGGCAAGGCTGGAAAACGAAAAACGGTCAGTGGCGGTCATACGATTGGCGGAGGAACTCAGTCAACACGTGCAGTGGAACACGGCGGCAGAAAGGCCTCGCGGCTTGGAAAAACCGTAATTTGAAGATTGCACCGGGCCGGGTTTGACCGCAGTCTCATTTCGCGCCAACTGGCCCTCTTGGCCGTGAGCGCCTTTGCAGAAAATGTCACGTCGTACTCAGAAAACTGTTGGAGTCATTGGCTTGGGGATTATCGGGAGCCGTGTCCGCGATGTCCTGCGGCGCAAGGGCTTCCACGTGTTCGTCTGGAATCGCACTCCCCGGCCGGTCCCGAATTTTGTGGGCGCGCCGGTTGAGCTGGCCGAGATGTGTGATTGTCTGCAGATTTTCGTTTCGGACGACGAGGCTCTTGATTATGTGATCAAGCAATTGAGCCCTGGTCTGGCCGCGCGACATATCGTGATGGCGCATTCGACGGTGGCGCCTTCCTCCATGACAGCAGCGGCTGAGTTAGTGGAGCAGAGAGGGGCGCGCTTTGTGGAGGCGCCTTTCACTGGCAGCAAGGACGCTGCGGAAAAAGGAGAACTGGTTTACTACGTGGGCGGCGAGGAGGGCGCGTTGCGCGAGGCTCGTCCCATTCTGGAGGCGACGAGCAAACAAATTCTGGAGATTGGAGCGGTGGGACAGGCGACGGCCATCAAACTGGCGACCAACCTGGTAACCGCCGCCACGGTGCAGGCCGCGGCGGAAGCTCTCGCCCTGGTGGATGCGGTGGGAGTACCTCTCGAAAAATTCGCGACCGCCATGCAGGGTAACGCCAGTAACTCGACGGCCCTCAACATGAAGTTGCCGAAAATGATGGAGCGCAAGTTCGATCCGCATTTCTCGGTTAAACACATGTTGAAAGACATGCAGATCGCCAGCCGTCTCGCTTTATCGCACCATCTTGAACTCGGAGTTTGCTCCGCGGCGGGCGATCGGTTGCTCGAGCAGGTGCAACAGGGACATGGCGACGAAGATTATTCCGCGGTGATCCGCAAATATTTTCCGGAGATACGGCCAGAGACAGTTGATCAGAGCGATTTGGAATTGTTTGCCTCCGGTGACCAGGCCCGGCCCGTGCCGGTGACCTCGCCGGAAGCGTCGCTCGAAGTCGAATCCGCTCCTGTTCCCGAGTCCGGTCCGGTTCTGCCGGTACAGAATGTCGAGCCTGAGGTGTTCCTTCAGCAGATAATGCCGACTGCCTACACGCCATCTGCCTCGGAAGAGCCTTCGCCGAATCCATCGAATGGGGACGTGGCCCTGGTCGAGCGGGTGACTGATGAGGAATTCTCTCCCGATCCGTCGGAAACTGAACCGTCCGATCAGCGGGGTTTTCTCGGTCGATTGTTGCGGCGTTGATTCTTGTCGTCTTTGGGAATGCCGGTGCCGACAGATCAGCCAGAGGCGATGTTTTTCGACCTCTCTGCACGGACAAAACTCCGGATTGGCGGAAGCGATCGTTTGCGTTTCCTTAACGGCCAGATCACGAATGACGCGGCCCGGGGCACCGCCGGCCTCGGGATCGCGGCATCGGTCCTGAACGCCAAGGGCAAAATGAATGGTCAGATCTTTCTGGCGCCGGACGGTGACTCGTTTTTGATCGATGCCGATCCCGAGTTGCGAACCACGCTTAAAGCTCGCCTCGAGCGCTATGTCATCGCCGATGATGTCGCCGTCGAGGATGTGAGCCACCAGTTTTCCATCTTCCACGTGGCCGTTCCGGAGGCTCCGTCAGTCCCGGCGTCTGGTCGTCTCATTCAAGTGAATCGTTTCCGGCGAGCGGGCTGGGATGTCTGGGTGGAGATGGCAAAACGTGATGAAATATTCGCCCAACTGTCGGGAGCCCACACCTTCTGTGATGACGCCTGCGCAGAGGTTTTTCGGGTAGAGCAGGGAGTGGGGCGCTGGGGCGCCGAGTGGACCGAGGAAATCATCCCGGTGGAGGCTAACCTGGAAGAAACCTCGATCGACTATGAGAAGGGATGTTACATTGGACAGGAAGTCATTTCGCGCATGAAGATGTCGGGTCAGCGGAACAAAAAGCTCTGCGGATTCGTTTCCCTTTACAATTCGCCGCTGGAACCGGGCATGAAGATTTTTCCGGTAGGCGAGGAAAAGAAAGAGGCCGGTTGGATCACCAGCGCCGTGCACAGCAAGCGCCTTGGCCGGGAGATTGCGCTCGGCTATTTGAAGCGCCCTTTCTATCAGGCGAGCTATCGGCTCGATGCCATTAATCCGGAAAACGTGGGCGTGGCCCCGGCTCGAATCGAACTGACGGAACTTCCTTTTATGGCCGCGGACATTCCAGGTAACTGACCGCTCTTTTCCAAGCTTCATCTGGTCTAACGATTGCCCCCTAGCCATGGCCAAAGTCTCTGTTCAGAACGTCTTCAAAATTTATCCGGGGGATAAAGGTCGCGATGTGACGGCCGTGTCGGATGTCAGTCTCGAAATTCAGGACCGCGAATTTGTCGTGCTGGTGGGTCCCTCGGGTTGCGGTAAATCGACCACCTTGCGCATGATCGCCGGCCTCGAGGAAATCTCGAAGGGCGACATTTATATCGGTGACCGGAAGGTCAACGACCTCCCGCCCAAAGATCGCGACATTGCCATGGTCTTTCAGAACTATGCGCTCTATCCCCACATGTCGGTCTACGACAACATGGCGTTTGGTTTAAAACTGCGAAAGTACCCGAAGGCGGAGATCCGGAGACGCGTCATGGACGCTGCCGGTATTCTCGGGATTGAACCATTGCTCGAGCGCAAGCCGAAAGCGCTTTCCGGGGGACAACGTCAGCGGGTGGCGGTAGGCCGGGCCATCGTTCGTCAGCCGAAGGTTTTCCTGTTCGACGAACCGCTCTCCAACCTGGATGCGAAAATGCGTGTCCAGATGCGCACGGAAATCACCAAACTGCACCAGCGCCTGCAGGCCACCATGATCTATGTGACGCACGATCAGATCGAAGCGATGACCATGGGCGACCGGATCGTAGTGATGAATGACGGAGTGGTGCAGCAGAACGACACTCCCCTTAAGCTTTATCATCAACCGGCTAATTTGTTCGTGGCGGGGTTTCTGGGCAGTCCGCCGATGAACTTCATCAACGGAACCCTGAAACTGGAGCGCGAAGCATTTTTGTTTTCTGAGATGGAAGGAGGGTCGATTCAGGCGCGCTTGCCTGCGGCATCGCGGCCGGGGGCGGGTGCTCTGGTCGATCGACCGGTCATATTGGGAATCAGGCCGGAAGATATTGAGTTGGCCCAGTTTGCCGGCGGCGACAAGGAGACCGGTAGTTTCCCGGCTATCGTCGACATGGTGGAACCGATGGGGGCGGAGACAAATCTGTATTTGCAGACGGGAGCGCACACGGTGGTGTGCCGGAGCCAGCGCGCCTTGGATCACCGCGAAACCGGGCATAGGCTACAATTTGAAATGAATCTGAATAAGACCCATTTCTTCGACCCGAGCTCCGGGCAGCGGGCTCTTTAGTGGGGGTTTTGTCATCTTTTCCGTCTCCGCCACTTGCGTAAATTTAGTTGTTGTATTTTAAAGACTCGGGCGTATAAACTGCGCCCTTTCAATCCCTGCCCGACCCCATGAATCAACGAATGCTCGCAGAAATCGGCCGCACCCAGCGGCTCGAGATTTTGAACTCGCTCAAGCGGTCGAGGGGCATGTCCGTCAACGAGCTCGTCCGGAAAATGAAGATGAGCTACATGGGCATCAAACAGCATTGCCTCACTCTGCAACGCGATGGCTATCTCGATACCTGGCGGCGCCCTCAGAAAATGGGTCGCCCGGAGATGGTTTATCGGCTGACCCGGCGCACCCACGATTTGTTCCAGGCGGACAGCAACACTTTCACGCTGGAATTGCTAAAATCGGTCCAGGAAACATACGGCCCCAACGCGGCTGAGAAGCTTCTCTTTAACTTGTTCGAACGGAAAACGGCCGCCCTCAAACTCAAAGTTAAGGGCGACACGGTGGCTGATCGGGCCAAGTGGCTCGCCCGCACCCGCGATACCGATGGCTACATGTCCCAGTTCAGTACGGATGAAGAGGGCGGGCCGCAAATCCTGGAGTGTCACTCGCCCATTATGAATCTGATTGATGCCTATCCCATCGTGGGCCGGCTTGAGCAGGATATGTTTGAAGGCGTTCTCGGAACCAATGTTCGCCGGGAAGAAACCCGCAACTCCGGCCTCTACGAGTCAGCCTTCTATTTCTCGGTGTAGTCTCGTCTCCTCTTCGGCCCGGCCGACATTTCTCTTTCCCCCGAGGGGATTCTCCAGTTGATTCATGGCTCATGCTGCGAGCCTTTCCTGCGGTCGTCATCGAAAACCTGCATCCGCTGATCAACGGCGGTCGCTACCCGATTAAACGGGTGGTGGGCGAGGATGTGGTGGTAGAGGCGGATGTTTTCAAGGATGGACACGATGTAGTGGCGGCCTGCCTCAAATGGCGTGTGCTGGATGAAGCACACTGGAACGAAACGGCCATGGCCTTGGTCGATAACGATCGCTGGCGGGGCGTCTTTACCGTTAACGACCCGGTCGGGCATGAGTTCACGGTCGAGGCGTGGATCGACACTTTTAGCGGATGGCGGCACGAGTTCACCACCAAGTTCACGGCCGGAATTACCGAACTGACCACCGAGGCGTTGGAAGGAGTCGCCCTCTTGGAAGCAGCCGCCTTGCGCTCCCACAATGCGGCCGATAGCGCGCGTTTGCTCGAGTTGTCTGAAAGCATCCGTGCCGGTGCTATCGCGGAAATCAATACGCTCGCGCAATCGGGAGAGCTGGAAGTGCTGATGGCGACCTATCCCGACCGCTCCACCGCCACCCAGTATGCGCCCGCCCCGCGTGTCACGGTGGATCGACTGGAGGCTCGGACAGCCGCCTGGTATGAGTTTTTTCCACGTTCTGCGGGAGGGTCCGGCACGCGGGGAACCACTTTGCGCGAGGTCTTGCCACGCATCGACGACGCGCGCGCCATGGGATTCAACGTGATCTATTTTCCACCCATTCATCCCATTGGCCGCACCAATCGGAAGGGCCGGAATAATTCGCTCACGATCGAGCCCGGGGAGCCGGGCGTGCCGTATGCGATTGGAAGCGAGGCGGGCGGACACAAGGCGATCGATCCGAACCTCGGTACCCTGGAGGATTTTGACTGGCTGGTCGGCGAAGTCCGGGAGCGCGGCATGGAGATAGCCCTCGATTTCGCCATTAATTGCTCACCCGATCACCCCTATGTGAGTGAACACCCCGACTGGTTTTACCATCGCCCCGATGGAACGATCAAATTCGCGGAGAATCCTCCCAAGAAATACGAGGATATTTATCCGCTGAATTTCCGGTGCGAGCACTGGCGGGAATTGTGGGAGGAGATGAAGAGCATCATCCTTTTCTGGGCGAGCCACGGTGTGCGCACATTTCGCGTGGATAATCCGCACACCAAGCCACTGCCCTTTTGGGAATTTCTCATTGCCGGAGTGCGGGCCGAGTATGCCGACGTGCTTTTCTTGGCGGAGGCCTTTACCAAGCCAAAAATGATGAAGGCGCTAGCCAAGGCGGGCTTCACACAAAGCTACACTTACTTTACCTGGCGCAATTCGAAGGCGGAACTGATCGAATACTTCACGGAACTGACTCAGACGGAAATGAGCGAATACTTCCGAGGGAATCTCTGGCCCAATACTCCTGACATATTGCCGTTCCATCTGCAGACGGGAGGGCGTCCCGCCTTCATGATTCGCGCGGTGCTGGCGGCCACCTTGTCGAGCGTCTACGGCATCTACAGCGGATTTGAATTGTGTGAGAACGAAGCGTTGCTCAAACGCGAGGAATACCTGGACTCGGAGAAATATCAATTCAAGGAACGCGATTGGGATTCACCCGGCAACATCAAGGAATGGATCACTCGCCTCAATCTCATCCGCCAGCAAAATCGCGCGCTCCATTTGTACGATAACCTGCGTTTTTACCCCGCCGACAACAGCGCCATTCTGTTTTACGGAAAGATGACGGCGGCGCGTGACAACATCGTGCTGGTGGTGGTGAATCTGGACCCGCATCGCAAACAGAGTTCCTACATTAATGTGCCGCTGGACCAGTTTGGCGCGAAGGAAGGTGACCTTTACGAGGTGCACGATCTTTTGAGCGACGCACGTTACACCTGGTCGAGCAGTCAGAATTACGTCGAGTTGGATCCGGAGATACAGCCAGCCCACATTTTCCGGATCAGGCGCCATGCGGCGGATGGCAGTTTTGCCTGAAGTAGAGGTGGCGCCCTGCCGCGTTATCTTTGAATCACCCGGGCGGATGCCACGTCTATGACGCATGGGAGAATTTGAACCTGCGGCCCGTCGGGAGGTCTACTTCATGGCTATTTGCATCCTTCTCCGGCTCCTTTATCATTAGAGACTTCTCAGCATGAAAATTGTTTTGCTGCCGTTTGCCCTGCTGGCAAGCGCTCCCTCCCTGTTCGCGCAAGCGGTCAACACTGCGCCCGATCTCCCGCGGACTACCAGCACCAAGAGCATCCTCGACGCGGTCCTGGGGGCCGGCCCCGTCATGTATGTGCTGCTCGCTCTCTCCGTCTTTTCCGTCATGTTGGTGGTCGTCTATCTCATGACCATCCGGCGGGGAGCGATTGTCTCCACTGGATTCATGGCCACGGCCGACGCCTTGTTGCGTAAGCGCGACCACCTCGGCTTGCTCGCCGTTTCCAATCGACACGGCGAGGCTATCGCGCGAGTCGTGCAAAAGGTTCTCGATTTTACGACCAAAAATCCCAGTGCCGACTTTCAGCAGGTGCGCGAAATCGCAGAGACCGAAGGCACGCGGGTCGCTTCGAGCTTAAATAACAGGGTCACCTACCTGGCTGACATCGGCATGATTGCCCCCATGCTCGGTTTGCTCGGCACGGTCATCGGGATTATCCGCTCATTCGGCGCGCTCGGCGCCGACCTGGGCAGCGCGCGTTATGTTCTGCTTTCCAAGGGTATCAGCGAGGCGCTCGTCAACACCTGCGCCGGCCTGGCTATCGGGATTCCGGCGATGATGTTTTACGCTATTTTTCGCGGACGCGTGCAAAGGCTCATCTCCGACCTCGAATCTGCCTGCACCCACATCCTCGCTTTGTTGTCTGTGCAGTACGACAAGAGAAACGAGCGAACGCCCGTGCTATTGGAGGATGAATTTTAGGACTGCCTTGGGTGGTCTTATTCCGAGGATCCGTTCTCTTTTCTTACGATGAACCTGCGCAGTCGTGCCCCTCTGCATCATCCGGGCATTCAACTCGCCCCGCTGGTCGACGTTCTGCTTCTGCTCCTCATCTTTTTTCTCATGACGTGGAATGCGGCGCGGAATGAGAATGAGCTCGACGTCAAGATACCGAAGGCCACCGCGGCCAGGGAAAAAAGCGCGCCGCCCGGCGATGTCGTCTTAAACGTCAAAGCGGATGGTGACGTCGTAGTGAACCGCCGAAAACTCAACTCCGCGGAATTGACCGATTTGCTGAAGGGGTTGGTGCAATTGGATGCCGAGCAGGCTGTGGTTATTCGGGGAGACGAAACGGGTGCCTACAAGAATGTCGTCGAAGTTCTGAACATCTGCAGCCAGGCGGGCGTCAGCAATGTGGCTTTCGCGACCGCAAAATGAAGACAGCGCAAGGCGCTGCCACCTGGGTGAGTTTGTCACTGCTGGCTGTTAGCTCGTTCGATCTCTTCGGGCAAAGTCAGCCGCCCGTGCGGCGCGCGCAGCCGGTGAACGAGGCAACCGTCCCGCGAGCATTGCTGGCTGAGACTCCACTCTCCCATGCGACTCCGGCTAACCCGGTCGTATCCGCGTCGCCCGACGCTTCACCGCAAGAAACCGTCCCGCCCGCCCAACGACAGCTGGAATATGCCATCGGCTTGTTTGCCCAGAAGCAGTACGATCTGGCGATCCCGGAGTTCGAGAAATACTTGGATCTACAGACCAAGGCGGCTGGCCGGGCCAATGCCTTGTTCCTGTTGGGAGAGTCTTATCGTGCGTTGAACAAGCCGGGCGCCGCCCGCAAAAATTTCCAGGCTCTGCTTGATCAGTATGGGGAGAGCGAATTTGCGGCTCCCGCCGCCTACGTGCTGGCCGAAACGGCCTTTACGGAAAAGAATTATGGTGCGGCCCTTCCTTTGTTCCATCGCGCCGGCGCCAAGTCGAAGGAACCGGCCGTGGTGCTTTCTTCGCGGTATTTCGAGGCGCGCTGCCTGGAAAGTCTCGATCACAAAGACGATGCCGTCGGTCTCTATCAGCAGGTGATCGACGCCAGGAATCCGAACCCGTATCGGGAGGATTCGCGATCGGCGGCCGCGTCGATCCTGCTGGCCCGCGGCAAAAAAGGTGAGGCCCTCAAGCAATACGAGGCGCTTTCCAACGAGGCACAAAAATCAACGCTCAAAGCGGAAGCTGCCGTGCGCGGCGGGCTCATCGCCATGGATCTGGTGCAGCCGGAGAAAGGCAGGATCGACAAAGGGATGGCGGGAAAAGCGATGACCTTGCTGCAAAGAGGCCGGGAAATGCCCGACGCGGGCAGGTTCCGCGCAATCGCCGAAGTGGGAATTTTACGCCTCGATTATTTATTGGGGCAGTACGCGCAATTATTGACCGAGTACAAGAAGGAACAACAGAAGTTACCGGAAGAAGCGCGTCCCGAGGTCATGTTGCTGGCCGCAAACGCGGAACGACAATTGGGGCACGCGCGGGAGGCCGACCAAATCTACGACGATATTGTCGCGAAATATCCGAAACGCGAGGAGGCGAGGGACGCGCAATATCAGCGGTTGATCAACATCTACAATTCCGATCCGCCCTCGGTCATCGCGGCGGTGGACCAGTTTCTGCAAACCAACCCGGCCCCCGAACGAGCCGACCAGGCGAGGTTACTGAAAGCCGAGGCGTTTTACAAAGCGGGCAATCACGCAGAGGCAGCTCCCCTCTACGCCGAACTGCGGGCCGGTCAGCTTTCGCCGAAATTACGCGCCGAGGCGGCCTACAAACTGGCCTGGTGTTATGTGCAACTGAAGGATGTGCCGAGGATGGTGGAGGCTTTCAGCTTTTACATACAGGTTTTCCCCGATGCCCCGCAGGCGCCGGCCGCCCTGGCCCAACGGGCCGTGGCCTACCAGCAGGACAAAAATTACGACGTCGCCCTGGCTGACTTGAATACTATCCTAACGAAATACCCGGTGGCCCGGGAGCGCGAAGCCGCCTTGCAACAGAAAGCGCTTATCCTTGGCCAGCAGGGAAATGCCAAAGGTATGAGCGATACATTTCGTCAGTTGCTCAAGGAGTTTCCCAAGAGCAGCGTGGCCGCCCAGGCCCAATTTTACATCGGGAAAGCAGCTTTCGAAGCCAAGGATTACAAAGGCGCTATTCCGGCTTTGAATGCGGCGCGGCGATTGAACAAGGAGCAGTATTTCGACATAGCCACCGTGCGAATCGTCTCCTGTTATTATTATTTAAAGGACAGGAAGGCGCTGACCAGTGAAGTGGACGCCTTTATGGCGGCCAAGGCGAACGCGGCCATCCCGGCGGATATCCTGCAATGGTTGGGCGCCGAGAACTACAAAGACAAAAATTATCCCGCGGCGGAGAAATATTTGAGTGCGCTCGGAAGAATGGACAATCCCAGCAAGGTAAGCCCGGATATCTGGTTCTATCTCGGGGATACCGAATCGCGTCTCAAAAATTTCAGCGGAGCCGAAGAAGCCTACGGTCGTTACCTGCAGGGCGCGACGGACCCGGCGGGAAAGGCGAAGGTGCTTCTGGCTCTCGGGGCCGCCAAGATCGGATCGCACAAGCCTGATGATGCGCAAAAAATTGCGGAGCAGATAATGACTCTCCAACCGGAAGGACAGGTCAACGCCGAGGCGCGTTTACTGGCCGGCGATGTCCAAGTGGAGCGAGGGAAGTTTGAAGATGCGGGCAAAGCGTTCATGAGCGTGGCCCTGCTTTACGACGATCCGGCCATTACCCCTCGGGCCCTGCAAAAGGCGGCGGCCGCCTATGGGCAAGCCGGGAAGACGGAGGAAGCGGACAAAGCGGCGCGACAACTGCACGATAAATATCCGAATTACTCTGGGATTTAGTGTGGAGGGACACGCGCCGTCGTGTCCATAACCCGGGCGCTTTCCGAGTTGCTCACCGCTCATCCGTCCTCCACATCGACCGCCAGAATCTCAATAGGCAACGGCGCTAAAAATTCCTGAGCATCACCGATTTGCAGAACAGGTCGAGCCAGATGGGCGGCGAGGAAGCTCGTATCGGGGGCGGGACCAAGACCGGCTTGAGCCACGATCTGGCAAGCGGCCAGTTGCGCGATGACGCTCGATAGTTTTTCCGGCAAATTTCGCTTATCGGTAAATTGAACCGTGCACAAGCCAGGCGCGGTCGCTTCGACGAAAGGGGTGAGGCTAAACGCTTGCTGGAGGAGAATTTCCTGCACAGCTCTTTCCTGAGAAACGGCACGTCCTTTGATTAATAAATCCGGGCAGCGAGCCACTCCCTGGCTGGGCGTCATACCCGGGCGAACACCGGCCGATTCGGCGCTCGCGTTCAACTGCAGGATGGCAGGCTTGGAGTGTTGTTCATCAATCAGAGCGACGGGCCGCGCTCGATCAGTTTCGTTAGTCTGACGGGAAAGGCCTTTGTCCAGGAGTTCGGGATGGCCGTGCCGCAGGGCCGCTTGCAGATGGAAGTTGGGAAGATAAAGGGTGGCGAACATCATCCGGCCTCGGCTACGCGCGCGAACGGTTGCCTGAGGTGCGAGCGTTGGATAGGCAGGCGGGCGAATGATAAGGCATCTTCCTGCTCCAATTTTTCCAGTGTCCAATTGTTCTCCAGGACGATCTTCAGGCAGGCGCTGGCCACCATGCTGCGACGCGAAAAAACAAGAAAGACCGCGGAAGTGGATTCGACCAGTCGCTGTAAACGATACCAGCTGTTGGGTGGTATTTTACGTAATTCGTTAGGCGAATTTAAGACGAGATCGAGCAGGACGATCGGGAAATTACCGTCGCGCAGGAGAAGATCCGCCGCTTTGATTGCTTCGATAGGCTGATGGCAGCGCACCCAAAGAAGATGGCGTAAGCAAGCAGGGCTGAGGGGCGTCGGATCGAAGGAATCTCGCCCATCGATCAGGGCCACGAAATGACGCGCTTCCCGAGCCGTCTGAATAAGTCCGGCAATGAGAGAAGCGCTGCCGGCACTCAGTTGGGGACTGCTGATCTCGGTAATGCCTCCTCGGGGAAGCCCATTTCCTGTGACCGAATCAACCAGACCAAAACCGGTTTGGAGCCGGGCCGTAGCTTCGAAAGGGTGAGCGGGAAAACGTTCGGCCAGGAGATTCCGAAGATCGATCAGTTTATCGTTCGTCGCCACCCTTCCAAAGTGATGCCAAGCGTGAATATGTTCAAGTGAACATTACGTCATCTCCGCTGATCTGCTCTGTAGGGGAAGCTGTTAGCTTCCCGCGAACGTGGCTGAATTTGAAGATGGGAAGCTAACAGCTTCCCCTACAGAAGACTTCGATGCTTCAACGAGGCATTCTTAACCCCGGCTTTGACGGACAAGCACCGATAGAAAGGTGGATAAGACAATGGCGCCTCTTCGCATTTCCTCATCCGTCTAAATCCGCGTCATCCGCGGTTAAACTCTTCCCCCCTTATTTCTTGCGCCGTTGCGCTGCTCGTTGCTTGCGGACCAGTGAAATCATCACGCCTTGGATCCTCAGCTCGCGCGCCGGAATGAGGTCCGGATAGAGCGGATTCTCCGCCTTCAAATAAGGACGGCCGCGCTCTGTCACATACCGTTTCAGCGTTGTTTCCTCATCGATCAAGGCCGCCACGATATCTCCGTTCTGCGCATCTTTACGATCTTCCAGGATGACCAGATCGCCATCCAGAATATGTGCATCGATCATGGAGTCGCCCCGCACGCGCAAGGCAAAGGTCTGCGCATTCCGTGAAGCATTGACCGAATCCGTATCCAGCGAAACGTGACCTTCCGCGTCTTGTTCCGTGACGGAGGCCATACCTGCGGGAATCTGACCGTAGATGGGAATGTCGGTGATGCGGATTTTTTGCAACGGAGTAATGAGCGCGCGCGCTTTGCCGGCGTGACGATCGAGAAATCCTTTCCGCGCGAGGGTGGCGATGTACTGCATGACGGAGGTCTGGCTGGCGAACCCGAAATGACTCTGGATCTCGCGCGTGCTGGGGGTAATGCCCTTCTCGCGTTGCTCGTTCTGAATGAAATCGAGGATGCTCTTCTGCCGGTCGGTCAGCATGTCTCCATCCTCGGCGGGATAACGATTCGACGCAAGTTCAAATGAACATGCCAGGGGTAGCGAACGAGATCGGGGGATGCCTTGCCTGTAGGGGAAGCTGCTAGCTTCCCTTCTCGGCGCTCATGCTTCTGCCTGGGAAGCTGGCAGCTTCCCCTACAGGGCGACCAGTTCTCGTCTAACTGTTCCCGGACAGCTGGAACTGGCGCTCTTCCACCTGCGCGATCCAGCGCGTCAGATAAGCGAAGCGTCCGTAGAGTTGGCTCACCTTGTGGGGAACGCCCTGCCAGGAATCATTGATCCGACGCGTCTCCGCTTCCGCCTCGCGGTAGAGCAGCGTCAACTTTTTGAGCAGCTCTTCCGCCTCCGTGCGGCTGGCCAGGACCTCTTCCTGGATAAGCGATTTGGCCAGCGCGTTGTGCGTGGCGCCCGCGCGTTGCAACAGGCGATCAGCCGTTTGCGTGAAATTGCCCATACGGGAAAACAGATCGAGCAGCTCCTCCGGGATGGCCTGGCGAGCGTTCGGATCGTGTCCCTCCAAGCGCAGGAGATGTTGCAAGCGGAGTTTTGGATCTTTCAGCGTGGCATAAGCCTCATTCACGGCGGTGAAGTCGATGGAAGAATCGTTAGGGCGGGGCCGGTCCGGATGCTCGGCCAGGGTGAGCTCCTGGTAGCGTTCTTTCACTTGCTCGAGATCGAGCCACGGTTTTCTCAGCTGTTGCAGGAGCGCGAAATAATCGGTCATGCGGCGAAGCTTTCGCCGCACGAGCAATGGGCCACCGCGTTCGGATTGGTCACCTTGAATCCGCCCTTTTGCAGATCATCACTGTAATCGAGCAGCGAACCGCTCACGAACAAGGCGCTCTTCGGATCCACTACCACGCGCACCTTCGAACTCTCCACCATGATGTCCCGGTTGGCCGGTCCATCGACCAGATCCATCTTGTATTGCAAGCCCGAGCACCCGCCCCCAATCACCGCCACCCGCAGCGCCCCCGTCGGCCGCCCCTGCTTTTCCAGGAGGGACAAGAGCTTGCGCGAGGCGTTCTCGGTCACTTTGACTAGACGCTCGTTCCCGATCTTATAATTGACCGGGCTGGCGGGAGCGGCGGCAGGAGCTGGGGCGACGGAACTATCCACTAACGAAGCTACCTCCCATGCTGCGCCATATCAAACGTAGAGGGCCGGTGGAGGCTAAGGCGACGGCCTCGAAGGCACTTTCTACTTTCTTCTTG
>JBBRQE010000048.1:0-21676 GCA_038226905.1 Chthoniobacterales bacterium
GCCGGAAATATTCATGAAGAATTAGCCATCCTGGCGGCCGATCTGGTCATCGCCGAGAAGTTGAAAGCGAAGGTGGGCGAAGAAGGGGATGTTCGCCTCTACGAGCCGCTGGCCCGGCACACGACCCTGCGCGTGGGAGGCCCCGCCCATTTTTGGGTGGAGCCGCGGAGCGAGCATGCGCTGGCGGAAGTGATCCGTTTCTGCCGGTCGGAGAATTTGTCACTCTTCGTCATCGGACGCGGTTCCAATCTGCTGGTGCGGGATGGATGGATAAAAGGGGTGGTGGTGCATCCCTGTGGCGGTGATTTCGACAAGGTTGAAGTAAACGGAAATCAGATCACGGCCGGGGTCGGGGCGAAGTTGAAGGAGATAGCTTATGCGGGGCGCACGGCCGGGATCGGGGGTTTGGAATGGATGGAGGGAATTCCGGGCGCGGTGGGCGGTGGTTTGCGCATGAATGCGGGCGCCATGGGCTCGCAAACATTCGAAAACGTGGTGAGCGTTCGCTATCTCGATGCGGAAGGAAATCCCCACACAAGAACGCGCCAGGAAATGGATGTTCAGTACCGGCACGTTCCCTCCCTCACGAATAACTACGCTGTTTTCGCGGTTTTTCAGGGAGTGCCGGCCGCGCGCGAGGTCATAGAGCGACGCCTCGAAGAATCGCAGGAGAAGCGGCGCAGGACCCAGCCGATTGCCAAAAGCGCCGGGTGCATTTTTAAAAATCCCGAGAGCATTCCGGCCGGAAAACTGGTGGACGAATTAGGTCTCAAGAATTTGAGTGTGGGCCAAGCCCGTGTCTCGGAAGTGCACGGAAACTTTTTGGTGAACGACGGCGGCGCCACGGCGGCTGAGATGATTGAGTTGATTGATCGAATAAAGAGAGCTGCTCTGACTGAGCGCGGCATCGAGTTGGAGACAGAAGTGCAGATTGTGGGGGAACCTGAGCAAGGATGAACACGACTAAGACACAAAAGGGAAGAGACAGTAGCGCCATGACGCGGCGGGTGGAGGTGTCATCATGAGCCTCGGGATTTCCGGACAGAACATTGCCGTTCTCATGGGCGGCCCCGGATCGGAGCGCGATGTTTCGCTCGCCACGGGAAAGGGAGTGTCCAAGGCTCTGCGATCTCTCGGCGCCAACGTGACTGAGGTGGACGTGCGCGATGAGAATTTCGCTCTGCCCGAAGGCGTTGAGTTCGCCTTCATCGCGATGCACGGAACCTTCGGCGAAGACGGGCAGATCCAAAAAATCCTGGAAGGTCGGGGCGTTTCCTATACGGGTGAAGGCGCCAGCCAAAGTGAACTTGCCTTCGACAAAATTCTGTCGAAGGAAAAATTCCGTGAGCAGGAGGTGACCACGCCGGAATGGGAGGTCGTGCCGGTAGGCGTCCGTCCCCGCATGACGTTGCCGTATGTCCTGAAAGCCCCCCGCCAGGGCTCCACCGTTGGCATCT
This sequence comes from Chthoniobacterales bacterium, assembly GCA_038226905.1. Lineage (GTDB taxonomy): Bacteria > Verrucomicrobiota > Verrucomicrobiia > Chthoniobacterales > UBA10450 > JBBRDU01. The sequence goes on from JBBRQE010000048.1 coordinate 1,458, forward strand.
ATATAATAAAGAGCGAAGCCGAACTGGGGCCCGCCATGAAGGGGGCGGCTCAGTACGATCGCCAACTGCTGGTCGAGAAGTTTGTTCCGGGGCGCGAACTGACCATCGGTATTCTGGGGGATCTGGCGCTGCCCATCCTGGAGATTATTCCGAAAGGCGGGGTCTACGATTTTACCAATAAATACCCATTTTTGAATCCGCAGGCGGGAGGCGGCGCGGAGCATGTATGTCCGGCGAAGATCGATCCGGGCATGACCCGGGAGATTCAAGACCTGGCGCTGCGCGCCCATCGCTCGCTCGGTTTGCAGGTTTACTCGCGCGTCGACGTGCTTCTCCCGCCGGATGGAGTGCCCACCGTTCTCGAGGTGAACACCATCCCGGGTATGACAGAGTCCAGCTTGTTGCCGGAAGCCGCCGCCGCCGCGGATATCAGTTATGGTGATCTATGCCGACGGATCATTGAATTGTCTCGCGCCAGAAAGGGGCTGGGAAACGCTTGAAAGTGATCCGACAAAAGGCACGTCCGCGTAACGAGCGCGTCTCCAGTGGACGCCAGCGACGCCAACAGCATCTGCTGGACGTCAAGGTCAGGTCCCGCAGCGCGACTCAGCACCGGAACCGGCGTGTCCTGGTGGTGGTCTCGAAGTTGGCCTTGCTCGTGGCGCTGGCTTTGGGCGTTTATGCCGGCGGACGCCTGCTGGCCAGACGCTTTTTCTTCGACAACCCGGATTACCGCCTGAGTACGATCGACGTGCAGACGGACGGAACCTTGCAGCGCGAGCAAATCCTTCACACCGCCGGCTTGAGAGAGGGCGAGAACATTTTCCGGATCGACCTTTCCGACGTGCACGATCGTTTGCAGCAATTGCCCCAGGTGGATGAAGTGCAGGTGGTCCGCAAACTTCCGGCCGAGATCGACGTGAAGCTGATTGAGCGCAAACCGATTGCCTGGATCACAAGCGAGAAGGATGTAGCCGATCCGTTTTCCTCGGACGCCGCCTTTCTGGTGGACGCGCGCGGTATTTTGATGAAAGAAAAGAAGTTGTTGCCCGAATACCTGGGATTGCCGCTCATCTCTGGATGCACGAGCGAATCGCTCGAGCCGGGGAAAATTGTCGAGTCGTACGAAGCGAAAGCCGCGCTGGAATTGTTGCGCATGAGCACACGCAGTTTTATGCAAACGCGTTTTCAGATTCGAGAAATCGATCTCTCGAAGGGCTACTGTCTGTCCGTCACGGACAAGAATCGCACGCGGGTGGCCTTCGGCTTCGATAACCTGGACGCCCAGCTGCAGCGCCTCGAGCAGTTCCTTGTCTATTCCGATGACTCCAAGCAGGAACTGGCCACCGTTAATTTGCTGGTGCAACGCAACATCCCCGTAACCTTCGGGAAGCCCGCTGTGGACGTGATCAACGAAACGATTGATCCAAATGAACAGCCGCGCGTGATGAAAGCGCTGCCCACGGGCCCGCTTCCCAAGTTTGGAATTTTTTCAGCGCCCAAATCGGTCGCCCCTTCATCTTCCCCGGTGAAGAAGGGGTTGCCGGCCGGCAACAATCACCCGAAGACACGCGTGCCGGAAGTCCGTCGCGCCGTCCCTCTTGATCAAGGAAAGAAGAAGTAAGACATGGCTAGTAATGATTTAATGGTTGGTCTCGAAATAGGAACATCCAAGATTTGTGTGGTGGTGGGGGAGAGCCGCCCCGATGGCACGATCAAAGTTCTTGGGGTAGGCCAGGCCCCATCCCGCGGTGTGCGCAAAGGCGAGATCGTCGATTTCGAAACGGCCATGAAGTGCGTGCATGAAGCGATTGTCGACGCCGAGCAAAAGAGCGACGTGATGATCCGCAGCGTCTACGTGGCGGTGGCGGGCTCACATATCCAGAGCTTCAATAATCGCGGGTGCGTCATGCTTCCGGAAGATCGCGATGAAATTGATGAGCAGGATATTGAAGATGTGAAAATCAATGCGCGCGAAGTCAGCATTCCCGCGCAAAACGCGTTCCTTCACTCCATCATCCAGCATTATCACGTCGACGGACAGGACGGGGTGCTCAATCCCATCGGAATGCTCGGGCAAAAACTCGAGGCTGATTTCCACATCATCCATGGAGTGCGAACCCGCATACAAAATACGATTCGTTGCGTGAAGGAGCTGCCCCTCGAAGTGGAAGACGTGGTCTTCAGCGCGCTCGCTTCGGCCCAGGTCGTTTTAACGCAACACCAGAAAAGCCTGGGCGCCCTTGTCGTCGATATTGGCGGAGGGACAACCGATTATATTCTCTACGTGGATGGCGCCGTGAAACAGAGCGGGGTGCTGGCGGTCGGCGGAGATCATATTACAAACGATATCTCGATGGGCCTGCGCATCCCCATGACGCGCGCGGAAAAGCTGAAGATAGAAGAAGGCAGCGTCACTTTGGGCAATTGTCTGCCCGGCGAAACCATTTTGCTCAAGGATGACTCCGGGTTCGCCGGTAAAGAAATCGAACGCGAAACGCTGAACACGATCATTCACCTGCGCTTGCGCGAGAGCTTTGAGCTGCTCAAACGTCAGTTGCAGGAGGAGTCGTTCATCGATTACACCGGCGCCGGCATGTTCATTACCGGCGGCTGCAGTCAGCTCAGCGGAATCGATCACCTTGCCGAGGAAATTTTTGAAATGCCCGTGCACATCGCGCACGCCCAGACCATGTCCGGACTCACCTCGGCCTTCGAGAACCCGCAGTTTTCCACGGCCATCGGTCTGATCAAATATGCGCAGGCCGTGCAATCCGATCGGCCGCGCGGCCGGCTCGGCCAGATCTTTTCGAAATTTTTCAGTGGAATGCGATGACCCTGCAACAAACATGATCCAACTCAGCCATAACTACAGTCTCCCGCAGCGCGAGGAAGAGAATATCCCGATCAAGATCGTCGGTGTCGGCGGGGCCGGCTCCAACGCGCTTGATCGCATCGTCCTAGACGGAATGGAGAAGGCGGACCTGATCGCCATCAACACCGACGTGCAATCCCTCGCCGGTTCGGTCGCGGCGCACAAGGTGCAACTCGGCCGCACCATCACACGCGGACTCGGCACCGGTGGAGACCCCGACCTCGGATATCAGGCCGCGCTTGAATCGGCCGATGAGATCCGCCCGGCCCTGGCCGATGCCCGGATGATTTTCATCTGCACGGGCCTGGGTGGCGGCACTGGTTCGGGAGCGGCGCCCGTCGTCGCCCAGCTGGCGCGGGAAGCGGGCGCGCTCGTCATCGTCTTTGCCACCTTGCCCTTCTCCTTCGAAGGGAAACGTCGCGCCGTCCAGGCGCAGGAAGCCCTTGGCCGTCTTAGCGAAATAGCCAATGCCGTCATTTGTTTTGATAACGATCGCATGGGCGACATGGTTGCTCCCAAAGCCGGCATTCATCAGGCCTTCGCCGTGGCCGACGTCATGATCAGTCAAAGCGTGCGCTCTATTGTAAATTTGATTCAACGGCCCGGCCTCATCCGCATTGGCTTCGACGACCTTCTTTCTGCGCTGCGCAGTCAGAACGGTCGCTGCCTCTTTGGCTTTGGCGAAAGTGATTCGGATAACCGGGCCCACGACGCCTTGAGCCAGGCGCTCAAAAGCCCTCTGATGGACAAGGGGCGCATCCTGGCCGAGGCGGCCAACGTGCTGGTGCAGGTGGCGGGCGGACCGGGCATGACTCTTTCCGAGGTTGAAATTCTCATGCAGGAATTGGGACGCCACGTGCGCGATAACACACAAATCCTCTTCGGGACGGCGGTGGACGGCCGTATGGGAAACCGGTTGAGCGTGACCATTCTGAGTTCGATTGCGATGGAGGACGAAGGGGCAACCGGACTAACGAGTGCCGTTCCGCTTCCGGAGACGGCGCCCGCCTCGCTCGCGTCCCCGCCACCCGCCATCGCTGCACCCATCTGGGAACAGCAGGAAGTTTCGGCCGAGGTCGCGGTTGAGATTCCGCCTGCCGAGGACGAGGAGGTGGAAGCCCCCGCGGAAGACTTAATTCCGTCACAGGATCCGGTTCCGCTCGAAGCGCCCATCGAAGCACCGCCGGAAATAGCAAAACCGCTGCCGAGCCCGCGCCTGATTGTTCCGAAGAAAAAACCGCCCGTTGTGAAAGAGCCGCTCCTACCGGGAGACAAGGTGGTGCAGGCCAAGCAGGAAGTCATGCAGTTCGAACCAATCACGCGCGGCCGCTTCGAGAAGAGCGAGCCGACCATCGTGGAAGGCCAGGACCTCGACGTCCCGACCTATCTGCGCAAGAACGTGCGAGTGAAGTAAACGAGAGGCAGGGGCGATTGACTTAGTCGCCTGCGGGCGGTTCGAACCGCCCCTGCCTGATCACTTCTTCATCAATTCCAGCACTGCGGTCGTCATCGCTGTGATGGCCAGTCGAATAGTCGGTTCAGGCACGGGCGCGAATTTGCTCGAGTGCAAAGTAGGGAGAGGATTTCCGCTCTTTTTGCTTTCCGCGACTTTGCCCGGGTCGACTGCGCCGACCTGAAAGTCGACCGCCGGGATGGAGTGGTCCGGCAGACTAAACTCGGAGAAATCTTCGCCCCCCATGGTCGGATCCACTGCTTCCACGTTCTCCTGACCGAGCGTTTTTTTCCAGACGGCCACGAGCCGCTTTGTCAGCTCGGGGTTGTTATAGGTAGCCGGGGTAAAATCATTTTTCAAAACCTCTACGAGGGGTGCCCGGTCCGGCGGAATCCCCGCGGCCATGGCGCAACCCTGCGTAATGCGATCAATCGCGGCGAGAACGTGATCGCGCACCTCCGCTTTGTAAGTGCGGACGGTCAATTGCATCTTCACTTCATCAGAAATGATGTTGTGCTTAGTGCCGCCATGAATGGAACCGACCGTCACGACCACAGGGTCGATCGGATTAGTTTCGCGACTAACGATAGTCTGAAGAGCGTTGATGATTTCGGCGGAAAGGACGATCGGATCCTTCGTTTTGTGCGGGTAGGCGCCGTGTCCGCCGACGCCGCGAACGGTGATATTAACGGAATCGACATTGGCGTAGGTGTAACCCTCGGTTACCCCGATATGTCCGGTTTGCAGCTGGGCGCTGTCGTGAAAACCCAGGGCGAAATCCGGTTTACCAAACCGGTTGTAGAGACCCGCTTTGAGCATGGACTGCGCGCCATTGCCGGTTTCCTCTGATGGCTGGCCGATGAAGACGATGGTGCCGTGCCATTGGTCTTTCAACTGCTGCAAGGCGCGGGCGACTCCGATGAACGACGCGATATGCACGTCATGTCCGCAGGCGTGCATAACATGCACCTCACGACCTTCGTCGTTTTGCACAGTCACCTTGCTCGCATAGGGCAAACCCGTCTCTTCCTGAACAGGGAGAGCATCCATGTCGGTCCGCACCAGCACGGTGGGACCAGTTCCATTCTTCATGAGCCCGACTACCCCGTAGGCTTTGAGATTGGGTTTATCGTATTTGCCGAAACGCTCGGTTACTTCGCAGCCGGCTGCTCTCAGCTCCTTGGCGATGAGAGCGGAGGTGTGCTCCTCGTGGGCGGACAACTCAGGGTGTGCATGCGCGTCTTTGTAAATGGCGAGGAGAGATGGCATTTCGCTTTCCGCCACTTTATCAACCGCGGGCTGAGCCAGAGCGGGAGTAGCCATGAACGCCAGTAAGAGAGGCCATGAAATCTTCATGGGGCACTTATAGCTGGCATCCGGCGAGTCGCCAAGAGAGAGAGAGGGCCGGCGGTAGCCTGCGAAGACAGGTGTGGATCGACCGATACCGCTCGCCTCCGGCTCCTATTTGTCATTCGGATAAAGTCGCGGAACCTCCCCTTGTGGAATTCGAAAAGAACACTCTTCTTTTTGGGGCCGATCCCACTTCCCGGATTGTTGCGATTGAATTGGGCGAAACGGGGACCGTTTGTGTCTACCGGAGGGAGAAAGATGGCTCGACCGTGCGCGAGGTCGAACCGTTCCACCCGTTTGTGTGGTGCGATGGTGACGTCACTGATCTCGGCATCGAAGCAGAGAAGTTGGAAGGTGATCTCAAGTATGGCTGGCGCGTGACGGTCGACAGCTGGAAGGAGCTGATCGCTCTGCGCACCGGCCTGAAGAATTCGAACCGCGATTATTTCGCCTTCACTGACCCGGTCCAGCACTACCTGACGGCGAGCGGCCGCACGCTCTTCAAGGAGTTGCCGTTTGAAGAACTCAAACGCATGCAAATCGAGGTGCTTGCCTTCAATGGGGACGAAGCTCCGACGATCGACGGCGCGCCCGCCGGCTCGGTCGATCATCTCATGAGTATCGCCCTCTCGGATAACAGCGGCTGGGAGGAATTAATCGTGGTGGACCCGGCCAACGTGGAAGAATCGGAGCGGATGGCGCTAAAGCGTCTAACGAGTCTGATTAAGGAACGGGATCCGGATGTGCTGGAAGGTCACAATATGTTTCGCTTTGACCTGCCCTATCTGGTGGGGCGGGCCAAAAGAGCCAGGACCAAGCTGGATTGGGGGCGGGGTGGAGGCTTCCTGCGTTCCCGGCCTTCCCGCATCCAGATTGCGGAGAAGACGATCGATTACCCGAAGTTTGCCGTCGATGGGCGGCACTTCGTCGATACATTTTTGCTCGCGCAATTTTACGATGTGGGGATGCGGACCCTGGCGGGATTTGATCGCATCGATGTGGCCCGGCATTTCGGTCTGTGCCAAAGCGATGAAGTCTCGGGCCTGAGCGGGCGCGCCCTCGAGCAGTCCTACGCTGGGAAAGACGAGCGCTTTGCCCAGCGCGCACTCTGCGCCGTGCGCGAAACGCGCGCGGTGGCCGATTTGCTCAGTCCCAGTTATTTCATTCAGGCGCAGATTTTCCCCTATAACTATCAGGACGTGGTCGTGCGCGGGAATGCCACCCGCATCAACGCCCTTTTTCTGCGCGAATATTTTCGGCAGCGCCATTCCATCCCGGAAATGCCGATGGCGCGCGGATTCGAGGGAGGTTACACCGCCATTTTCTTTACCGGGGTGGCACGCCATGTCTGGCACTGCGATGTGGCCTCACTCTACCCGTCCATCATGTTGCAGTTCGATTGCTTTCCGGTGGCCGATCAGCTCCAGATTTTCCGGCATCTTTTGACCGATCTCCGAACTTTCCGTCTGGCCACGAAGGCGAGCATGCGGGCCGCGGCCAGCGATCCGGCGCGCCAGCGTTATTTCCATGCTTTGCAAAACACCTTCAAGATCCTGATCAACAGCTTTTATGGCTATCTCGGTTTTGCGCAGGGACATTTCGCCGACTTCGAGGCGGCCGCGCGCGTTACCCAGATCGGGCGCGATATCTTGCAAAAAATGATCCACTGGTTGAACGCGCAGGGTGCGCACGTCATCGAGGTCGATACGGACGGGATCTATTTTGTGCCACCGGCTACCATGCCTGTAGGGGAAGCTGCTAGCTTCCCTGGGAAGGCAACGCTCTCCCCTACAGAAAAGCAGATCGATGAGCTTCGCGGCGGTCTTGCGGCGGAGCTACCGCCCGGAATCGAGGTCGAATTTGATGAACAGTTTGCGGCCATGTTCAGCTACAAGGCCAAGAATTACGCGCTCCTCACGCGCGAGGGGGAAGTAATCATGAAAGGCGGTGCTCTGAAATCCCGCGGTCTTGAGAAATTCCAACGCGTTTTCCTCGAAGAAATGATCCGGTTGTTAATGGAGGATAAGGCGGCGCAGATTGGTCCGCTGCGCGTGGAATTCGAGCGCAAGATTCGCGGGCGCGAGTGGAATATCGACATGTTGATGAAGACCGATACGCTGCAGGATTCTCTCGATAAGTATCGTCAGAAAATTGCCGGATCAGCCCGGAACCGCGCTGCCGCCTATGAGCTGGCTCTGGCGAGTGGACGCGCCTATCGCCCGGGCGACCAGGTGAGTTATTACATTACTGGCACGACCAAAAAAGTAGCGGCCTACGAGAACGCCAGACTGGCTACGTCATTTGACCCAAAGAATCGGGACGAAAATATCGAGTATTACGTGGCCAAGCTGGATGAACTGGTGAAAAAGTTTGACGTGATCGTACCGAAGGCGGAGCAGGAAACGCTGGCCCTTTAGAGGGGCGCCTTCGCTGGATCGAGAGCGCCGCCGGCGTCGCCTGGACCCGCCCCTTTTTCATCTGTGAGTTCGCGCTGCTTGCGGCCGAGCGAGCGGCCCACGAAGACCCATACCCCGGCGATGGGAACGGTCAGGAACGCGATCGTCGTTAGGCTGACCACCACGGCTTGGATACCCAGGAAGGCCCAGGCCCCGAGACAATCGCCAAGGCGATAGACGAAGGTGTCGATAAAACTCTTCGACTTGTACTTCACCTCGCGCTCGACCACGGTGTAGAGAGCTTCGCGCGCCGGTTGTGCGGTGGCGAAATTACTGATACGCAGCAGGATCTGCACACCTGCGAGGACGGCCAACGGCGGAGCCAGCTGGCCCACGGTGAAGCCGTGCGTCCCGAGCCACGTTCCGTAGAGCATGGCTAGCGCCAGTATTATCCAGCCGAGCACTGCGATGAACGGCTGCGAGATCAACGCGAAGGTGATGCCAAACCAACGAATCAGGCGCGCCGTGAGCACAAGTTGAATAAGAACCGTGCCGAGCTGCACCCAGAACTCGATGTCAGCGAAGTACTGAGTGCGCACGTCGCGATCACGCATGGTAAGATCGACGAGTTTGCCCTGTTGGTAATAGAGGAACGTTCCGATCAGCCCGTAGAGAAACGTGTAGCTGGCGATCCAGCGCAGATAACTTTGGTTGACGATGAGTTTCAAACCTCGCCATACATCCGAGGCCGAGGCGACGGCGGGCGGGGGGGCGCCTTGACCGGCAGGCGGTGTCGCATCGATGCGATGGATGACGACGAGACGGCGGACACTGAACACAGCGACCTCCAGCAGGATGATCGAGAGAAAGAGTAGATTCGCACTGCCCACCGGTTTGGCGAGCAAGCTCGCCGCCTTTGAGCCCGCCAGTGCGCCGAGCGTTCCGCCGACGCCGATGAAACCGAAGAGTCGCTTGGCCTGGTCGAGGCGCCAAATGTCAGCCATGAAGCCACGGAAAACGGACACGACGAACAAGTTGAAGACGCTGAACCAGACGAAGAACGTGTAGGCCGCCGTGAGTTTTAAGCTTCCTGGGGAGAGCTTAAGCCAGAGCCAGAAAGCGAACAGGCATCCCATCGAGACGCGGTAAACGATTGGGATGAAACGCTTGCGCGGCAGCTTCGTAACCAGCAGTGCGAAGGGTGGACTAACGACCAACATGGCGACAAGCGTGCCTGTGAAGAGCATGGGATACTTGTCCGCGCCGCCATTCAAACCCATCGAGTCGCGCAAAGGTCGCAACACGAACGTGCTGGCGAGCAGGCTGAAGAAATAGAGCCATGACCACGTGATAGAACGCAGTTCGCCCGGTTGGATGACCACCACGCGCTGCAGCACGCGCCCGAACGCACCGGGCTGATCCTGGCCGGCGTTCTCGTCGTTTGCGCTCATGCCGCGAACGTCAAAGTTTCAACGATGAAGCCCGAAGCAGGACAAATCCAACGGAGAATCCCATTCGAGCTTCGGCATTAATTCGTCATTTTCCCTGCTTATGCCAGGCATTGAGCACTTCTGTCTCGCGTTCGGCCGTCAATCCGGATTTCAGCTTCTTTTGCCGCTCAGGCGTCTGTTGCTTGAACCAGGCGAGCGTGTCGCGCGCTGTTTCATCGAGGGGACGGAAGGTTAATCCCTTTTCGAGCGCGCGCTTGTTGCTGGTCCGGGCCATCCCACTTTCTTCGCCGGACCAGACCGGCAAATCGGACCACGCTTCGACCTTTTGTTGCTTGAGAAACTCCGCGTTGGCCCAGGTAAATTTGGCGTCTGCTTTGAGCGCGCTCTGAATGCCTTCGAGCATCGCGCCGATGGTCAGCGGCTTATCCGGTCCGACCGCATTATAAATACCCGCCTCATTCCGCTCGACCATGCGGATAGTCCATTCCGCCAAATCACGAGCATCTGTTATTTGAACCGGGTCGGTCGGATCCCCCGGGGCCAAAACTTCGCCGCCCCGGCCGATGCGAACCGGCCAATAGGTAAAGCGATCCGTCTCGTCGCGCGGACCCACGATCAGGCCGGGTCGAATAATGAGTGCCTTGCCGGGGAAAGCTTTCTCCGCTTCCTGTTCCGCGAGGGCCTTCAGCGGGCCATAGGTCTTATAACCCGAAGCACGCATCGCTTCGATCGTCTCCTTATAAGGGTCGGGCCCGTCGTAATGCGCGAGCGGTCCCGTCTCGTCATATCCTTTGTTCGTGTCGGCGTAGACGGACACAGTCGATATGAACACATATCGATCGACCTTTCCTTTTAGGACGGCGGCGGCATCCCGCACCCAGACGGGCAGGCTCGTCGGATTATCGATAACCACATCCCATCGACGGTTCCTGAGTGCGTCGAGTTTGCCGTTGCGATCGCCCAGTAGTTGTTCGACGCCATCCGGCAATTCGCCGGGATGTGTTTTTCCCCGGTTAAACACCGTGACCTTGTGGCCGCGGCTGAGGGCGTAGCGCACTTGAAACGGTCCGGTGAAGCCGGTTCCGCCGAGGATCAGGATTTGCAAGGGCTTGGTTGGCTTTTCGTTCCCCGCCCCCAAGAGTCGCTGCGGCTTCACTCCCAGAGTCAAGGCAGCTCCGGCGGCAGCAGAAATTTTGAGAAAGTGTCTCCTGTTTGGTTTCATGGTTAACCGGAGCAACTACCATGGCATAGCCGGGTGACCCTCGCGATCATTCGTTGCGCGGGCGGTCGCTCCTGATGCTCCGGAGAGCGCCCGCTCCCAGCCTGTTTCCCCGGAAAATATGCCAGCTACGTGATCATGTAAGCCACTGTTAACGAAGTAGTAAGGTTGGGACTTGGGAAAGACATCGGCTATCCCGAAGCTATTCAGCCTTCGAGGGGAAGGCCGGAAACGCGAGTTTTTTTGTGAAGATAGTATTTGCTAAGGCTGTCGGTATGCCCGATATGCGGCGCTTCTCATGCCCCGAATCAACCGACTCCCCCAACGCGTTGTTATTACCGCCGCTCTGGCAATTCTTACCGCTGCGCTCGCGCACGGTCAGGCTTTAGCCCCTTCCAAGGGGCAGTTTGTCTTCAAAGACGCCAACGGCAAGATCCAAGCCGTGCCGGTTGTCACGAATTACTACCCCAAGAAGATTGAGCATGTCTCGGCGAAAGTGGATCGTAGCTTCGATCCTAAGCTGATGCGTGCGGCCACCATCGCCCAGGAGCGGGCCCACGCCCACTCACGGTCACGCTGCTGGCAATACGTCAAAGAGGCGCTTCTCGCTTCAGGGGCGGTCACCTCCTATCCCAAGACGGCCTATGCCAAAGAGGCCGGTCAGGAGTTGGTCAATTCCTATGGCTTTAAAAAGCTGAAAGTGAATGATCCCTTCAAGGCTCCCGTTGGCTCCGTCATCGTTTACGGCGCGACCAAAGCGGCCGGTCACGTGGAGATCCGCACCAAGGATGGATTTGTGAGCGATTTTCGCTCGAAGGTTCCGTCAGTGCGTCCGCTTCTCGGCGTCTACGCCAAAGGCTAGTCGGCGAACCGGGCTCTCGGAGCCTGATATCAAAGATTGGCTTTTTTCAGGAACACGTGACGTGGGAAGCTGGCCGGTTCCCCCTACAGTTAAGAATTTGTGTTCACGGCTCAGAGAGCCAACTAGGAGAGTAGCTTCGCGGTGAGTTTGATTTCAGTCCCGGCCAGGGCCAGGGAAACGGGGCACGTCTTCTTGGTCAATTCAGCCTGCTCCTGAAACTTAGCGTCATCGATCCCAGGGACTTCCGCTTCCGTGGTCAGTTCGATGCTCGTGATTTTGAAGCCGCTCTCACCGCGATCGAGATTCACATGAGCGGTCGTGCTGATGCGTTTAGGCGGATGCCCCGCCTTTTCGAGATTGGCCGATAGAGCCATGGAAAAACATCCGGCCTCCGCCGCGCCGATCAGTTCCTCGGGATTCGTGCCGGTCCCGCTTTCAAAGCGTGAGCCAAACGAGTACTGGCCTTCAAACGCGCCGCTCCCGAGTTTCACCTTGCCACTCCCGCCCTTCAGAGTGCCCTCCCAGACTGCTGAACCTTTGCGTGTAATCATAATGTCAGTTTTCTTCGAATTTGGTTGTGACCGGAAAAGCACCGGGCTTGCAACTGGACCCAAGGTGGACTGCCTGTCGAGGAGTTTTGTTCAGACGAGGCCGTTACGCTAGCGTCTTGGTCCGAAAAGAATGATAGGGGTGCCGCACTGCGCTGTCCGCTCCGGAGACTTCCGTGTAACGAGAGCCCGCGGAAATTTGTTTGTGGGGCGGAACGGACGGCCTCAGGAAGTCGGTTCGTCCGAAAAAATGCAGGTCATCCGTTGCCACCGGGAATTCATCGGTTCCGCCAGGTGACGGGACTTGGCCGTGGCCAGAGTATTCGCGTGCATCTTCGAGTCAGACTCCAAGATCTGGAGTGTCATGAACTGAGGATGGGCTCGTTCCCAAGCCTGGGCTGCGCTCTTTGTCTCGAAGAATCGGTCCACCACGATGGCGTTCTTCTCCTGGACCGTGCGCGCGCAGACCCGCGCTGCTTTGCGATTCACCACATCCGGGCCGGTATCGACCGCGACACAGGCCAGATCGGGAAAGACAACTCTGCTGCCATAGGGGATTTTTCGCGGATCAACCGCACAATGCCCAGGACGCAGGCGCGCCCCGTTCCAGCACGCTCTTGCCCCCGAGCCGGCGCTGTTCCAGTAGACCGTGACTCGAGCGAGCACGGGCCCCGCGCCCTGGCCTGGCAGCGCCCATAGAAGATTGAGAGTAATAATAATGCACAGATATTTCATACAACGGATAACCTGTCGGGCGGACGTCGGTCCGGCACGAAAGCGGAGCAGCGATTGCCCTTATCTGAAGAATCGCAGGTCACGCACCCGGTGGACGCGGGAGGGCCATCGAAAGAAGGGAAGTGTTTATAAAAACCATCGTCTTTCGAAGCCGCCAAAAATAGTTGTATGCTGGCATGTTCCCTGCGATAAAGCCTCTCGTGCTACCCCTCCAACGTGCTTCCCTCCTCCTGGCCAGTTTGGTGATTTTCGGGGGGGGCGAGATACAAGCCGGTGCCGTGACCGGCTCGGGATCGCGTTTCCATTATAGAGATTTCGCAGGACAACCGGCATCCGCCCGGATTTTGCACCATTATTGGAGGGTGCCGATTGTGCACCCGTTTGCGCATGTTGATCCCCGGATTAATCCGAAACTGATGCGCGCGGCGACGATTGCGCAAGAACGAGCGAATGCGAGTTCAAAGGGCCGATGCTGGCATTATGTAAAGACGGCGCTCATGGAGGCGGGAGCAGTGAATTCCTATCCCAATACAATTTTCGCGGCCGAGGCCGGGAGTGAATTGGTGCACTCCTATGGTTTTACGCGCTTGTCCGTGAGCGATCCCTACTCCGCGCCGGTCGGTTCAGTGCTGGTTTACGGGAATATGAGCCGGGGACATGTCGAGATTCGAACGAAGGACGGTTTCGTGAGTGACTATCACTCCAAGAACCGGTGCTTCTACCCGTTGGTGGCCGTCTACGCGAAGCTCTCTTCGTGAGTGATCGGCAATCGCCGGGGGTTATCGGTCGCTCAACTGCCCGACTTTCGGCCTGAGCGGTCCATGGTTGGCCGAGCCACCCGAGGCGATTAGCGGCTTGACCGCCTGCCGCGCGACGGGGCTGGGCACAAACCTCGGCGCGGATAGTGATGGCTGATGGGTCGACCCCCGGAACTCGGGGCGAACGACTTTAATTGGCATAAAGGCGGGATGAGAATTGGCCCAAGCCATGGCCTGTCCCTTTGTTTCAAAAAAACGATCCACCACCAAGGCCGCTTTTTCCCCAACGGTGCGGCCGGATTGGCGGGCCGCTTTCCTGTTCTTGACCGCGCTGCCTGTGTCGACGGCAGCCAGAGTCTCTCCGTTAGGCAAAAGAACGCGACTGCCATAAGGAATGTGCTTTGGGTCCACCGCGCAATGACCGGCGCGCAATCTTGCGCCCGTGGCGCAACGATGATGTCGCGTATCGTGATCCGAACCGGATCCACCACCAGCCCAGTAAACCGTCACCCGGGCAAGCAGGGAATCCTCCCGGGCGAAGACGGCGGGTGCCATCAGTAAAATAGTGATAAGAGATATGGTTAACGAGTTCATGTCATGGTCAGGCCGAGCGCGGTTTCGCGGACTTCGGAAAGGTGGCGTGAGGAACGGAGATGGGGCGGCGCCTTCCCTACTGAATCGGAAGTGGCATCCGACCTGGTTCTGTCGCATTCGATAAAACGAGGATTCGTTTGGCCTGAAACCGACCCTGCCTTCTTCTGCGGGAGCCTGTTTCGCGCCCGGTTACCTCGCGATAAGCCCGGCCCGCCTCCGCGCCTCGCGCTGAGCCCCTCCCACAGCTAGGCTTTGGCGCGCGCTCTCCTTTACGCTTTATGGTGCTACCCGTGCCTAACGAAAATAAAACACGACGAATCGCCATGTGGTCGGGTCCGCGTAACATTTCCACGGCCTTGATGCGCTCGTGGGGTAATCGCGCTGATACGGTGGTGGTGGACGAACCATTTTACGCCTTCTATCTACGACAGACCGGCAAGGCTCATCCGGGCGCTAACGAAGTCATGGCCGACGGTCAAACGGATTGGCGGGAAGTGGTCGATAGGCTCATCGATTCTGCTCTGTCCAGCCCGGCACCCTCCATCGTTTATCAAAAGCACATGACTCATCATTTACTTGGCGAGGTTGACCGATCGTGGCTGAGTGCTGTGACGAACTGCTTTCTCATTCGCGATCCACGGGACGTGATCACCTCCTACCTGCAACGGAACGGCGATCCGACGGTTGAGGATGTCGGTTTCGTGCAGCAAATCGAAATATTTGATTATGTGTGTGAGACGACCGGCCGAATTCCGCCGGTGATCGATGCGAGGGACGTATTACGGGAGCCGGAAGTGGTCCTGCGGCGCCTCTGCCAGGCGGTTGACGTGGAGTTCGACGGAGCCATGTTGGAATGGCCGTCTGGCCCACGGGCCACCGACGGAGTGTGGGCGAAATATTGGTACGATCAGGTGGAGAGATCGACCTCGTTTCAATCTTATGCAGAGAAAACGGAGAGAGTTCCGGAGAGATTACGCGACGTCCATGCGCGTTGCCGCGAATGTTACGATCGACTCTACCCGCTTCGACTACACTGACTTGAATGCTTCAAACATTTAACGAAAAAAACCGCGACCTGCTCGTTAACATCAACGGACGTCTGGTGCACCGTGATGAGGCAGCGGTCAGCCCGTTCGATTCGTCCGTGCAGGGAGGCGATGCGGTTTGGGAAGGGTTGCGGCTTTATGAGGGCCGCATCTTCAAGTTGCACGAACATCTCGATCGTCTCGAACGGTCGGCCCGTGCCTTGTCGTTTGCTCTGATTCCGACGCGCGAAACGATGATCGAGGAGATCAAACGCACCGTGGCGGCCAACCAGATGAGGGACAACGTGCACATTCGTCTGACGCTTACTCGCGGCGTGAAGATTACGTCGGGGATGGATCCGCGGCTCAACCAGGCTGGGCCCACTTTGATCGTCTTGGCCGAACACAAAGCACCCGTTTACGACAAGGCGGGGCTGGCGCTGATCACGAGCACGGTGAGGCGGCCTTCCGCCGATATTCTCGACCCCCAGATTCACCATGCCAATCTGCTCAACTCGATCCTCGCCAAAATCGAGGCAAACAACGCAGGAGCCGACGATGCGCTCATGCTCGACACGCGCGGCTATGTGGCCGAAACCAATGCCACCCATCTTTTCGCGGTGCGCGACGGCGGGTTATTAACCAGTCATGTCGTGGCGTGTCCGGCCGGCATCACGCGAGCTACCGTGATGGAGATTTGCGCAGCTGAAAAAATTTCCTGTCTCGAGACCGACCTGCGGGTGGAGGATTTCTACGAGGCTAACGAAGTATTTTGTACGGGCACCATGGGCGAACTGGCCGCCGTCACGCAAATGGATGGCCGGCCGATCGGGGAGGGGCAACCGGGGGAGATCACCAGGCGCCTGAGCTCCCTCTACCTGAGACGGACCTCGACAGAGGGTGTGCGCGTCGCCGAGTAATTCTGCGGCCTGGGAGTCAGGCGGCCGTTTCTGCATTCTGAAAGCGATAGCCGATGCCGGGCTCCGTTTTGATCAGGCGTGGCGTGGTCGAATCTACTTCGATTTTTTGACGAAGATGTGTGACGTAGACGCGCAGATATTGACGATGCTCTTCGGATTTCGGCCCCCAGATCTCACGCAAAATATGGCGATGCGTCAGGACCCGTCCCGGATGGCGAACGAAGAGCCGGAGCAGGGCGTATTCGGTGGCCGTTAGTTTGATCTCCTGTCCAGCACGCGACACTAATCGCGCGGTCAGATCGACCACGAATGCGCCGTTCCTAAACACTGAAACCTCTTCTTCAGGACGCGTCTTGCGTTGAGCGGAGCGCAAGCGCGCGAGGAGTTCCGGCGTACTGAACGGTTTGGTGACATAATCTTCGGCTCCCGCATCGAGTGCAGCCACCTTGCCTTGTTCGTCGTCGCGAACAGAAAGAACAAGGACGGGGACTTCACTCCATTCCCGCAGTCTCTTAAGAACGTCGAGTCCGTCCATATCGGGCAGCCCCAGATCGAGCAGAATGATGTCAGGCCGACGGTGGGCGACTTCAATCAGGCCCTGCTGGCCGTTCTCGGCTTCATGCACCTGGTAGTTCTCACCTTCGAGGGCCACGCGTAGGAGCCGGCGGATTTGGACTTCATCGTCAATGATGAGCGCGGTTGTTTTCATGTGATCGCTTCGGAGGGCAACTGCATCGGTTCGCCGAGGGGCAGTCGGATCGAGAAACGGGCGCCGTGCTCCTCCTTGTTTTGCGCTACAATCTCGCCTCCGTGTGCCTGCACCAGTTGCCGGGCAATGGAGAGGCCGAGACCGAGACCGCCCGGTCGCGTCCCGGGGCCGCGATAGAATTTCTGAAAAATCTTGCCCTCTTCTCCAGGAGTCAATCCGGGACCGTGATCAGCCACGGAAAAAATCATAGTGGAATCATCCTGCGCTACGCTGGCGTCAATCGGCTGGTCGGCTTCTCCATGGGCGGCCGCATTGGATAACAAGGCAACCAACGCCTGCTCGATCAGGTCGGTATCGACCGAGATGGGCGGTAACTTGTCCGCGACATGAACTTTGACCGTTCCCTCCGTGAGTCCGGCCAAGGCCACGGCCCCGCGCAAAACATCTCCGGGTTCGACCCATTCGCGGACCGGTTGCAATAATCCAGACTCGAGTCGCGTTGCGTCGAGCAAATGATCGACCGTGCGGGTCAGTCGGCGCGTGGCCAACTGCAGCTCTGCGCAATCGGGTTGCGCCTGCTGCAAAGCGGCGGTCATGGCGGCGAGCGGTGTTTTCAATTCATGTGAAACCGAATCGAAGAGCGCCTTTTGTAATTTTTGTGATTGCTGAGCCAACTGGGCAGTCCGGCTTTCTTCCAGCGCGCGCTCCTTGTTCACGAACAGGGCAAGTTGGGCGCAGAAAGTGTCCAACAGTTCGCGCTGCTCCAGTGTCGGTAAATTCGTTAGGAACAAGGTCAGCACCCCTTCGGCCCGGTCCCCCGTTACCAATGGAACATGGAGCGATTCCGCATCGGGCAGGGTGTCGGTCGATCGTCCCGCATTCTGCTTCTTCTGGAAGGCCCACATGGCCACGCTTTCGTCTTTGCTTGAAGGCGTGAAAGTACTGGCCGGATGGCAAGACAAACCACTGGCGTCGCGTAGCCAAATGGCGGCGTCGGCTCGAAAAGAGTTTTTGATCAAACCCAGCGTTCTGGGCAGGGCCTCATCCAGATCCCGGCTGGCCGCCAAATCGCGGGTGAAACGATAGAGCGCGGTGGCCCGTTCTTCTCGCCGGCGTTCCGATTGTTCACGTTCGCGCAACTGGGTGGCGAGATGGCCGATGATAATGGCAATGACGAAATACGCGCCAAACATCATGAAGTCATGCAGGTGGCTGATGTAAAAAGTGAAACGCGGCGGGATGAAAAGGAAGTCCCAGAGCAAGGCACTCAGGGCTGCGAGGAAAAGGGTGGGCCGTCGGCGCAAACGAGTGGCAGCGAGCACAACGGCTAACAAATAGAAGAGCGCGATAGCCCAGTACCCCGTGTAATGGAAGATCGCCAGACAGATGACCGTAACTCCGGCGGCGATGGCGAGGGCCACGCCAAACTCGGTCCAGGGCGCCGCCGCCATTCGTTCTTCGAATGTGCGCCGTGCCGGTTGAGCCGATTCATCGGACGGAATCATATGCACGTCGATGTTTCCGCTGTGGCGAATGAGCCAGCGCAGCGGATCGTGTTGCCAAAAGCTCGTCCAGCGGAGGGCGGGAGAGCGCCCAATCACGATTTGCGTCACGTTGTGCTGCCGGGCCAGGCGAAGAACTGTCTGGCCCACATCCAGTCCAGGTGTCGAAATCACTTCTGCGCCGAGTTGACGGGCCAAAGCAAGATAACGGGTCAGACGGGTTTGTTCTGTCGCCGAGAGGAGGGGCGCCTTCTCAATGTTGGCCACGATCCAGGACGCCTCCATGGAAGCGGCCAGCCGCCGGGTATAACGAATCAATCTCTCTGAGTAGGGACTGGCGCTCACCGCTACCAGTAACCGGTCGCCACTTTTCCAGGGTCCGACGATTTTCTGTTCCGACATGATGTCGCGCAACTCGCGATCAACGTGTTCAGCCACAAGGCGGAGAGCCATCTCGCGCAGGGCGGTGAGGTTGCTTTCACGAAAAAAATTCTGGGCCGCCCACTCGGCGCGTTCTCCCAGATACACTTTTCCCTCAGCCAGACGTGAGCGCAGTTGGTCGGGGGTCAGATCGATCAAAACAATTTCGTCGGCCAGATCGAGCACGGAATCCGGCACGGTTTCGCTGACCGTGATGCCGCTGATTTGTCGGACTGTGTCGCTCCGACTGGCCACATGCTGGACGTTAAGGGTGGTGTAAACACTGATGCCGGCGTCGAGCAACTCCAGCACGTCCTGATAGCGCTTGGGGTGGCGCGACCCGGGTGCATTGGTATGCGCGAATTCGTCCACCACGGCCAGGCCCGGGTGCCATGTCAGAATGGCATCGAGGTCCATTTCACTGAGGCTGGTGCCTCGATACTCGGTCTGGGAGCGCGGCATGATGGGCATGCCTTCGAGCAATGCTTCCGTCTCCTGGCGGCCGTGCGTTTCCACGATCCCGATAACCACCTCGCATCCCTCCGTTTGCTTTTGGCGAGCGCCTTGCAACATGGCGAAGGTTTTTCCCACCCCCGGCGCCATCCCGAAAAAAATCTTCAGCTTGCCACGGCTGGAAGCCGTTTCTGCACGCTTTACCCGTGCGAGAATTTCGTCCGGATCAGGCCTTCCCGGGTCGCTCATTGGGTCAATCTAAGCCTGGGCCCGTGCCCGCGCACCTGGGAAGGGCCGCTGCCTCGCGAGAAGAGAATCCGGACGGAGACTCAAGGCTGCGCATCGAGAGCCAGATTGATCCGCAAAACGTTGACGCGGGGTTCGCCGAGAAATCCGAATTGCGGCGGCTCGACCGCGTGATCGAGCAGCGCCCTCAGGTTTCCGGGTGCCAGATTCCGGGCCGCGGCGATGCGCGGAATCTGCCCGAGGGCTGCCTCGGGACTGATGTGCGGATCGACCCCGCTACCCGAGGCCGTAAGTAAATCGACCGGTGCCTCGGCCCCGAACGTGAGGTGACGCTCGGCGATGACCTTCTTCAGGTCAGCTGCGGTTGGCCCCTTGTTGCTGGCGCCAGAGGGCACGGTGGCGTAATCCGCCGCGGATGGTCGCGGCCAAAAGTAGCGCGCGGATTCGAATTTTTGGGCGATCAATTCCGAGCCAATCAGTTTGTGTTGCTGAATAATGCGCGAACCGTTGGCCTGTCTGGGAAATAGAACCTGCGCAATGCCGGTCAGGGCGAGAGGGTAAATGATGCCTGTCAACAGCGTTAGGACGACGTAGATGCGCAGGGATTGAAGAATTGTTTTCATCAGCGTTGGGTCGATGTCAGAGAGGTTTGTCCATGGCGAATGGCCTCAGGCTAGATGGAATGCGACGATGGTAAGGTCGA
>JBBRQE010000049.1:0-21505 GCA_038226905.1 Chthoniobacterales bacterium
ATTGAGCGCGGCCCCATTGAAGCGATAGATCTGGGGGGCAGGAATCGCCGCATTTCGGAATCTCCGCGCTCAATTGAGCGCGGCCCCATTGAAGCGACCGTCTCGGCTGCGGGACACGCTTACCTGAAGGTCGTATCTCCGCGCTCAATTGAGCGCGGCCCCATTGAAGCTCTATTTCTGTCACAGGGTACGGTGTCCCGTTCGGAACATCTCCGCGCTCAATTGAGCGCGGCCCCATTGAAGCGAGATAAATCAGGTCGACTGATTCCGTCGCAATGTGATCTCCGCGCTCAATTGAGCGCGGCCCCATTGAAGCTGGTCGCCCAGGCTCAGCACGTTCCGCTGATCTTTCGATCTCCGCGCTCAATTGAGCGCGGCCCCATTGAAGCCAAAAAGCACGGCTCGATGAAAGCGCCGGTGAACAGCATCTCCGCGCTCAATTGAGCGCGGCCCCATTGAAGCTCGTCGATGACAGTTCCCTCTATTCCGTCAACGAGCCAATCTCCGCGCTCAATTGAGCGCGGCCCCATTGAAGCTTGTGGTGCATCGATCCGGCGCACCCGGTCACGCGCCATCTCCGCGCTCAATTGAGCGCGGCCCCATTGAAGCGTCGTGGCGTTCTGCGTGCTGGTGAGCGTGTAGCCCAGATCTCCGCGCTCAATTGAGCGCGGCCCCATTGAAGCTCTGACAGCCCTCTTGCCGGGCACGCCGGCCGGCTCGATCTCCGCGCTCAATTGAGCGCGGCCCCATTGAAGCTTTGCGGCCTTTTTCAGGTCGGCCAAGATCGCGACTATCTCCGCGCTCAATTGAGCGCGGCCCCATTGAAGCCCGAGGATCGGCTTGAAGGTGTCCTGGCTCTTGTTATCTCCGCGCTCAATTGAGCGCGGCCCCATTGAAGCCCGAAGGTGTCGACCTCTCGCAAAGAAAAATATTCCGTCATCTCCGCGCTCAATTGAGCGCGGCCCCATTGAAGCTGCGTTCGTTGCTTTTGCAACGACCAGTCGTCACGATTTTAGAAAGACTGCGGCGGGGAGAATTCGAGCGAATTCGCGCACCCCGAATTCGGTGTGGAAGAATGCACTTGCGACAGCCACCTGTTTTGCCGACACGATCCAATTATCGCTGATTACATTTCACCGCGCAGCCTGCTCTTTGTTTCGCCCCTCCAAGGCTGGCCCGTTGTTATTCTAAACCCAGGGCGTTGCTTTGGGCTATAATGCTGTTGCCCTTTCAGGGCTTCTCGCCAATGCCTGCGCTCATCCCTTCAAAGAGCCAATCTGCATCATCCTTCCTTTATGATTTCGCGCGGCTCTTTATCCTCGCGTAGTCCCAAGAAAACAGGCTGGCGTAACTTCCCATCGCGCGTCCACTCGGCGAACTTCACCTGGGCCACCAGGACCGGATTTATCCAGGTGCATTTTCTCATTTCAGCCGGGGTCAGATTCTGACTCCACCGTCCGCCCTGCCTCTCCGGCAGATCGGCAAACGGACAATCCGGTTGCTCCTCTTCCTTCATTTTCCGGTGGAGCGCAGTCAACATCTTTGTGTCAAAACCGGTTCCCACTTTTCCGGCGAAACGGAGATGGGATTTTTTGCCTTTTGCTGCCTTGTCGTAATAGCCCACCAGCACTGCTCCGAAATGCTTCCGCGCTCCGGCCGGCGGAGTAAATCCTCCGATGACAAACTCCTGCTCATTCAGGCACTTCAATTTTATCCAGGCACCGCTTCTTCGACCCGGTTCATAGACCGACTGACGTTGTTTGCCCACGATCCCTTCAAGCCCGAGCCGTTTGATCTCGCGCAACAAGGCCTGCGGGTCGGCTCCGATTTCATCAGACGACCGGATGCTATCCCCGGCTCCTTCCAGCACCTCTCCCAATATTTGCTTCCGTTGAGCGAGAGGCAGGAAGATCAGGCTCTTCCCTTCCGCCTGCAACAGATCGAACACATAATAATAGACGGGAGATTTTCCACCCTCCATTTCCAAGGCCTGCAGCAACTGGAAAGAGGAACGTCCTTTTTCATCGAGCGCCACCACTTCGCCATCGATCACACAATTGTTCACCGACAATTCCGAAATGGCCGTGACGATCCCGGGATAGCGGGCACCGAGGGCATTGCGATTCCGGGACAGGAACGAAACCTTCTTTCCGGTTTTTATGGCCAGGGCCCGGATGCCATCGAACTTGAGCTCATACATCCAATCGCCGGTCGCGGGAGGGCTCTCCAATAATCGGGGCTTCATCGGCTCGATGAATTGAGGTTTGCCCGCCGGCAATTTCGGAGGCAAAGAAATGCGCGATTCCACCCGACGGGCCGTCCGGTGAACCGTCCCTACCTCGGTTTTATCTTTTTTTTTAAGCGCTTTCCTGACGCGCTTCTTCAAATCGGAGGGAGCCGAGGCCTTGCCCGACTCGGGGCGGTTCGACTCCCATTCGGCGTCCTGGTCCCGCGCGATCTGCTTCATGGTGCGGCCGGTCTTGGCGGACTGATCGTCCAGCTTCAAGGAGAGCGGCTTCATGCTTGATCCGGCTTTAAGCAAGAGCCAGGGAGTCTTCTCTTCGTTGTTCCGGATTCGGATGAGGGCCCATTCGCCTTTCGCTTTGTCTCCATCCAGCACGAGGTGCAATCGTCCCTCTTGCCAGGCCTTCAGTGGTTGCTCGCCATACACGTAGTATTTGCCACTATCCCACACCATGACGGTGCCTCCGCCATATTGGCCTGCCGGAATAATTCCCTCGAACGTGGCGTATTCAACGGGGTGATCCTCTACTTCCACAGCCAAATGTTTTTCCCCCTTTTTCCAGGGAAGGCCTTTGGGGACGGCCCACGACTTCAACACTCCCTCCATCTCCAGGCGGAAGTCGTAGTGCAGACGGCTGGCGTCGTGTTTCTGAATAACGAAACGGGACGCTCCTCTCACCGCTTTGGGTAAAGGCTTGCCCCCTTTCGGCTCGGCCGTCGTGGCGAAGTCGCGCTTCCGTTTGTACTCAGCCAGACCCATCGAATTATTCTACACCGATTTGAGGAATGTCACGCGCGCGGGCGGGAAGCTGGCAGCGTCCCTTAAAGCACTCTCGCTGTGGCCACCTCACTCTGTTAAGGCGCTTCCGCGGACACTGCCCGGGTGCCTTAGATACAGATGACTTGGGCCGGGCAAATGCGTGCGGCTCCCTAAAAAAAGAAAGCCACCGCGCCGGCGAGGCCGCGGTGGCTAATCTATTTCGAATCAACCGATGAATTAGCGGCGCCGCGAACTGACAGTCGTCGCCTCTTCTTCGTTTTCTTCGTCTTCCGACAAAGCTTCCTGGTTGACGCCCTCTTCGGCCAGCTCGCTCAGCTGTTTGTCCGTCTCGCTTTCTTCATCGAGTGTTTGTTGCAGAAGTTCGGCCGCCTCTTCTTCTCCGAGGAGGTTAGCGAAAGTGCGAACCGTACCGTACGCGGCGATCTCATAATGCTCCACTCGCTGCGCGGCGCCGATCAAGCCGGCATCGATGACCGATTCCTCACCTTCTTCTTCGAGCATTTCCGATCCTTCCTCGATCAGACCCTTCATCGCCTTGCAGGTTTTGCCCGTCGGTTTTTCATCGAGACGATTAAATATCTCGTCGAGCCGTTCGACGTGCTCTTTGGTCTGCTCGAGATGATCTTCGAAGGCCTGTTTCAATTCGGCCGAGGCGGCGCCCTTCGCCATCTTGGGCAGCGCCTTCAGCAGTTGGTTTTCCGCGCTATAAAGGTCGCGCAATTCTTCAACGTAAAGTTTTTTCAGTGTATCAAGTTTCATTTATCCCCTCCTGTTTTGATTGTTCCCTCCTGCGAATGCTCCGCCACGCCCTTTAAGAAAAGAAACGTGCAAAAGAGAAACGAATTTGCCCGCGCCATTGCGCGTGTCTTAAGTAAAAAAGCTTCGGCAACTACGCGCTCGCGGGCGCGTCGCCCGGAGTTGAGTCCGCCACGGCCTCGCCGACCTGATACCGCGTAAACCGGCGAATGATGATATTCTCGCCCAGTTCCGTGATTTTTGACTTCACCAGATCGTTGACCGTCTGATCGGGGTTTTTGATAAAACCCTGCTCGAGTAAAGAAACCGTGCTGTAAAATTTGTCGAGCTTTCCATCGACAATCTTCGCCATCACGTTGGCCGGCTTGTCCTTGACCTGCACTTCAAAAATGGCGCGCTCGGACTCCACCGTTTTCGCCGGCACATCGTCCCGGCTCACAAACTGCGGCTGAGCGGCGGCAATGTGCAATGTAATGTCTTTGACGAATTCGCGGAAATTTTCGTTTTTGGCCACGAAATCAGTTTCGCAATTCACTTCCACCAAAACGCCGACCTTCCCTTGCAAGTGAATATAGGAGGCCACGATGCCTTCCTTCGCTACCCGGGACGCTTTCTTGCCGGCGCTGGCGATTCCTTTGGTGCGCAAAATCGTCTCAGCCTTTTCGAGGTCGCCCGCCGCCTCCGTCAGGGCACGCTTGCAATCCATCATGCCCGCGTTGGTCTTCTCGCGCAGCTGCTTGACTAATTGTGGATCAATTTCCATGGAAACTTGAGAGTTCAAAAGGAGGAGGGCGCTGTGGCGGCCGGTTAGGCCGAGACGCCGGCCATCTCAATCTGTTCGCGAATCCGTGCCTCGCCGCTCGACGAAACAATGGCGTCGACCAGTTTCTGCAGGACGATTCGAATGGCGCGAATAGCGTCGTCGTTGCCCGCAATCGGATAGTCGATCAGCTCGGGATCGGCATTGGTATCGACGATCGCCACCACAGGGATACCGAGGCGGCGCGCTTCCAGCACAGCGTTCTGTTCCCGCTGCGTATCGATGATAACCAAAGTGTCGGGCAATTTTTCCATCTCCAGAATCCCGTCGAGATTCCGGCGTAACTTGGCGGCTTCACGATTGAGAGCAGCCAACTCCTGCTTGCCCATTTTTTTGTACTCGGGCGATTGCTCGATCTGCTCGATGTACTTGAGTCGCCCGATGCTCTTGCGAATAGTGGTGAGATTAGTGAGGGTTCCGCCCAGCCAGCGTTGGTTCACGTAAAACTGACCACAAGCGGTAGCCGCTTCCTTAACCGCTTCCTGGGCCTGTTTTTTGCATCCAACAAAAAGGATCTTGCCGCCGCGCCGGGTCACTTCCTGAAGGTACTCGGTGGCGCGACCAAGCTGCAGCGCCGTTTCATCGAGGTTGATGATGTAAATCTGATTTCGCTTCTCGAAAATGTACGGCTTCATCTTCGGATTCCAGCGCTTTGTCTGGTGTCCGAAATGCACGCCCGCTTCCAAAAGTTCAGGCACTAATTCAGTAGTATTCGACATAAGAGAAACGAGCTCTTCGGGACCCCGAAGAGCGAGCGTGGAAGATGCTACACCAGCGCGCGAAAGGCAAACACAATGTTCACGGCTTTCCAGCCGGGAAATGGAGCTCGGCATAACGCGCGAGGAGCCAGCAAAAATCGGAAAGCCGATTGAGGTAACGGACGATTTCCACATTGAGGCCCGTCTCTACCTGGCTGAGAGCCACGGCTTTGCGTTCGGCCCGACGACAAGCCGTGCGAGCCAGGTCCAGCGCGGCTGCCCCGGGCGTGGCCCCGGGGATGACCCAGTCCTTTGGATACAGGGATTTATCCTTTTCCATTTCCGTGATGACTCTCTCCACCCGCTCAACCATGGCGGCGGTCGTCACGGCAAAGCCTTCTTTGACGTAACGCTCCATGTCCTCTGAGGCCGTGGCTAATTCGCCCATGAGGGTGATCAAGTCCTTTTGCACCGACAGAAGTTGTTCTGTGAGAAAAGGACCTCCGGACAAGGCCCGGGCCAGGCCGAGCGCAGCGGTTAGTTCGTCAACACTGCCGTAGACGCCCACCCGCGCATCAGTCTTGGCCACACGCCGTCCAAACATGAGAGCGGTTTCGCCCTTGTCTCCGGTTTTAGTGACGATGGACATGGTCTAAAAAAAGAATGTCGAATCAGCTTTCGCTAATTCGACATTCCACATTCTTATGGCAGCGAGGTTACCCGATGGCTGGCTGCGGCTCCGGTTCATCGGCCAGAGAAGCGCCAATCGGTTCGCCTTTCTCGATCAACCGAATCTCGCGGTGGGCCGGGAAGCCGGTGCCCGCCGGGATCAAGTGACCCATGATGACGTTTTCTTTAAAGCCGCGCAGACGATCGATTTTGCCAAGGGTGGCCGCTTCCGTCAGAACACGCGTTGTGTCCTGGAAGGAGGCCGCCGAGATAAAGCTATCCGTCTCGAGCGAAGCCTTGGTGATGCCAAGGAGAACCGGCGTTGCTTCCGCAGGCTTGCCGCCCTGCTCCACCACACGGGCGTTCTCCGCATCGAAGTCCAGACGATCGACCTGATCGCCCCAGAGCAGCGTGGTGTCGCCCGGATCGGTGATTTTCACCTTGCGCAGCATTTGCCGCACAATGATCTCGATATGCTTGTCGTTGATCTCCACGCCTTGCAGACGATAAACTTCCTGCACTTCGTTAACCAAATGTTCCTGCAGATCCTGCGGTCCGCAAACTTCCAGGATCTCGTGCGGAACGACCGGCCCTTCGGTCAGCTGCGAGCCCTTCTTCACGAAGTCTCCCTTGAAGACAATGATGTGCTTGGTCAGCGAGATGAGATGCTCTTCCTCCGCCCCCGTCTGCGGATCCGTTAGGATAAGCTTGCGCTTGCCTCGAACGGTCCCGCCCATTTCGACGATGCCATCGATCTTGGCAATTTCGGCCGCATCTTTCGGACGGCGCGCCTCGAAAAGCTCAGCCACCCGCGGCAGACCGCCCGTGATATCCTTGGTCTTGGCGATTTTGCGCGGCGTCTTGGCCAGCAATGCGCCGGCCCGAATCTTCTGAGACTCTTCCACGATGACGTGAGCTCCGGCCGGAATGGAGTAACTGGCCAGCACTTCTTTCTTATCACCCACAATGACAATCTGCGGATGCAGGTCTTCCTTGTGTTCGATAATGACCGTGCCCATCAAACCGGTCGCTTCATCGACATCGCGCTTGATCGTGACGCCCGCGATCATGTCGCGGAACTCCACCTTGCCGCTCTTGTCGGTCAAGATCGGCACGTTGTAAGGATCCCATTGCACGAAGGTCTCGGCCTTCTTCACATCCGACCCGTCCGGCTTCGAAATAACCGAGCCGATAACAATATTGTAGCGCTCGAGCTCGCGGCCTTCCGCGTTATGCACGCCGATCGAACCGTTCTTGTTCAGAACGATCCAGCTGCCATCGAGTGCCTGCACCGTGCGCAGGTCGTTAAATTGAATGGTGCCGTCGTTCTTGGCTTTGATGATTGGTTGCTTGAACGTCTGACTGGCCGTGCCGCCGATGTGGAACGTCCGCATGGTCAACTGCGTGCCGGGTTCGCCGATGGACTGGGCCGCGATGATACCCACCGCTTCGCCGAGTTTCACAAACTGGCCGGTAGCCAGGTTCCGTCCGTAGCAAAGAGCGCATACGCCCCGACCGCATTCGCAGGTCAGGACCGAGCGAATCTTCAATTGCTCGACGCCGATGCGCTGCAGTTCGTTGGCGATCTTCTCGTCGATCAATTGATTGGCCTTCACAATCTTTTTCTTCTTGTCGACTGGATCGGCGATCGATTCGCAGCTCACTCGGCCGATGATACGAGTGGCCAGGTCGACCACTTCCTCGTCCCCTTCGTAAATGGGCTGGACCGTGATGCCATTCACCGTGTTGCAATCCATTTCATTGATGATCACGTCCTGCGACGCATCCACCAGTTTGCGGGTGAGATAACCAGAATCCGCCGTCTTAAGCGCCGTATCGGCCAAACCTTTGCGCGCCCCGTGCGTCGAGATGAAATACTCGAGCACACTGAGACCTTCGCGGAAGTTCGAGGTGATAGGTCGCTCGATAATTTCGCCGGAGGGTTTGGCCATGAGGCCGCGCATGCCGGCCAGCTGACGCACCTGCTGGCGATTGCCGCGCGCTCCCGAGTCCACCATGAGGTAAACCGGGTTCAGCTCCTTGCGACCCTCGTTGTGTTCGAGAGTCCGGAACATGACGCTGGAGATTTCGTCGCCCGCGTGCGTCCAGATATCGATAATCTTGTTGTAGCGCTCGCCGTCCGTGATGATGCCCTTGCGATATTGCTGCTCGACCTGCTTGATCTGCCTGTAGGCACTATCCAGTTCGGTCTGCTTTTCCTTCGGAATAATCATGTCCGAAATTCCGATGGAGATGCCCGCTTTAGTCGCATGGGTGAAGCCCAGCTCCTTGAGCAGATCGAGTGTTTCGACCGTGCTTTGCGGACCCGCCACCTGATAACAACGCCAGATGATGTCGCTCAGCTGCTTTTTGCCCGCGGCCTTGTTAAAGAACCCGAGCCCAGCCGGCCAGATTTGGTTGAAGATGACGCGACCAGCCGTCGTTTCAATCACCTTGGCCTCCGAATTTCCGTAGATGGTCTGCTTACCGAAATCGGGGTTTTTCAACCGGATGCGGTCATGGGTTTTAACCGCGCCATCGGTCACCGCGAATTCGACTTCCACTGCATCAGAGAAGAGCGAGAGATCCTGTGACTCTTTCTTCACACCGCGCGGATTCTGCGTGAGGTAATAGCACCCCAGCGTGATGTCCTGCGAGGGCGTGGTGATGGGCTTGCCGCTGGAAGGCGAGAAGATGTTGTTCGGGGCGAGCATGAGCATGCGCGCTTCCATTTGCGCTTCCACCGAAAGAGGAACGTGCACGGCCATTTGATCGCCGTCGAAATCCGCGTTGTAAGCGGTACAAACGAGCGGATGAATGCGAATCGCTTCGCCTTCGATCAGGAGCGGCTCAAAAGCCTGGATGGACAACCGGTGCAGGGTGGGCGCGCGGTTCAGCAGGACGGGATGTCCCCTCGTTACTTCTTCGAGAATATCCCAGACCTCGGGCGTCTGCCGCTCGATCATTTTCTTGGCGCTGCGCACCGTGTGCACGTAACCCAGATCTTTGAGACGGCGAATGATGAAGGGCTCAAAAAGAACGAGCGCCATTTTCTTGGGCAGCCCGCACTGATGCAGCTTTAATTCCGGACCGATGACGATGACGGAACGACCCGAGTAATCGACTCGTTTGCCGAGCAAATTCTGACGGAACCGGCCCCCCTTGCCTTTGAGCATGTCGCTCAGCGATTTGAGGGGGCGATTGCCCGCCCCGGTTACGGCGCGACCGTGACGGCCATTGTCGAACAAGGCGTCGACCGCTTCCTGTAGCATGCGCTTTTCGTTGCGGATGATGACATCCGGCGTCTTCAGCTGCAGCAGGTTTTTGAGACGGTTGTTGCGGTTGATGACGCGACGATAAAGATCATTCAGATCGGATGTGGCAAAACGTCCACCTTCCAGCGGGACGAGCGGGCGCAAATCCGGGGGAATGACGGGGAGAACATCCAGGACCATCCAGTCGGGACGGGCATGCGAGTTTTGGAACCCCTGCACGAGCTTGACCCGCTTGGCCAGTTTCTTGCGGATCTGTTTGCTCTTCGTGTTGCCCATGGCCACGTCGAGCTCCTTGTTCAGCTTGTTCAGGTCGATCTCGGCTAACAATTTTTTGACCGCGTCCGCGCCCATGCCGGCCACGAAATCTTCGCCGTACTGTTCCTGGGCTTCGCGATATTCCACCTCGTTCAGCAGCTGCGCTTTTTGCAGCGGCGTCTTGCCTGGATCAATCACGATATAATCCTCGTAATAGATGACGCGCTCGAGCTGGCGCGCGCTCATGTCCAGCATCAGTCCGAGACGCGAGGGCATGCACTTGTAGAACCAGATGTGGGAAACGGGCACGGCCAGTTCGATGTGCCCCATGCGCTCGCGGCGCACGCGGGCCAGCGTCACTTCCACGCCGCAACGGTCGCAGATAACACCCTTGTGCTTGATGCGCTTATACTTGCCGCACGAACACTCCCAATCGCGGGTCGGTCCAAAAATGCGCTCGCAGAAAAGACCGCCTTTTTCGGGTTTGAAGGTTCGGTAGTTGATGGTCTCGGGATTTTTGACCTCGCCTTTGCTCCACGACCGCATGGTGTCACTCGACGCCACGCCGATCGCTACTTGGTCAAAACCCACGGGGCGTTCTTCGCCCACTAACTCACGCCAGGAATGTTCGTTCATGTTTTATAAACTGCGTATGCCGACAAATTAAGCTGCGGTATCAAAGACACTGGCCGGAGCCTGCCCGCCGACTTTGACGTCGAGGCCCAGACTTTGCATTTCCTTGATGAGAACGTTGAAAGACTCGGGTGTTCCGGCTTCCAGCGAGTTATCGCCTTTGACGATGGACTCGTAGATCCGGGTACGGCCCTGCACATCGTCCGATTTGACGGTGAGCAGTTCCTGCAAGGTGTAAGCCGCGCCATAGGCCTCGAGCGCCCAGACTTCCATCTCACCGAAGCGCTGACCGCCGTATTGCGCCTTTCCGCCGAGCGGTTGTTGCGTCACAAGAGAATAAGGACCGACCGCGCGGGCATGAATCTTATCGGCCACAAGGTGACCGAGTTTCATCATGTAGATGTATCCTACGACCACTTCCTGATCGAATTGATCACCGGTGCGACCGTCGAATAAGACGGCCTTCCCGTTTTCTTGCACCCACTTGAAGCCTTCTTTCTTTTGGGCGTCAACCAGATATTCCCGGATCTTCTTCTCCGAGATCCCGTCGAACACGGGCGTCGCGACCTTGAAGCCAAGGGCCTTGGCCGCCACCCCCAGGTGGGTCTCCAGCACCTGGCCCACGTTCATACGACTAGGCACGCCGAGCGGATTCAGACAAATTTCGACAGGAGTTCCATCGGGCAGAAAAGGCATGTCCTCTTCCGGCACGATGCGAGCGACCACGCCCTTGTTGCCATGGCGCCCGGCCATTTTGTCACCGACCGACAACTTGCGCTTGCTCGCGATGTAAACCTTAACCTGCTTGATGATGCCAGGGTCGACGT
Organism: Chthoniobacterales bacterium; assembly: GCA_038226905.1. GTDB lineage: Bacteria > Verrucomicrobiota > Verrucomicrobiia > Chthoniobacterales > UBA10450 > JBBRDU01. The sequence continues at coordinate 10,959 of JBBRQE010000049.1, forward strand.
CATCGCCGCTCTCCACCCGGTCCATGGCGCGCTCGCGTTCCAACTCCAGCTCCGCGAACTTGTGTTCATACGAGCTGATGATCTCGCGGATCTTGTTCCGAATCGGGCTCGGATCGATCTCTATGTGATCGTGCACCATGGCCAGTTTACGCAGGAGGGTCTTCGTAATCTTGCGATTGGCCGGGATAATAATTTCGCCCGTCTCCGCGTTGACCACGTCGAGGGGAATCTTTTCTCCCAGCAGAATATTGGAAAGGGAATCGGTCAGCTGTTCGGTCAGCTCATCCTTCTTTTTGCGATTATCTTCCGTGATCGTCTTGAGCTGACGCTTCGTTTCGGTCGGCGTCAGTTTTTCCCGTGAAACTTCACGACGCGACGAGACTTTCACGTCCATCACAATCCCATAAGTCCCCGATGGAACCGTCAGGGAAGTATCCTTCACGTCGGCTGCCTTTTCTCCGAAGATGGCGCGCAGGAGTCGCTCTTCCGGCGCGAGTTCTGTTTCGCTCTTGGGCGTAATCTTGCCCACCAGAATATCGCCCGGCTTCACTTCCGCGCCTACGCGGACGACGCCGTCTGAGCCAAGGTTGCGCAACGCTTCCTCGCTCACATTCGGAATGTCTCGCGTGATTTCTTCCGGACCCAGCTTGGTGTCGCGCGCTCCGATCTCGAACTCGTCGATATGGATGGAAGTATAGATGTCTTCCTTCACGACCTTCTCCGAGATCATGATGGCGTCTTCGAAGTTGTAACCGTTCCAGGGCATGAACGCGACGAGCACGTTGCGGCCGAGGGCCAGTTCACCGAAATCGGTGTTGGGACCGTCCGCGATTACCTGCCCGCGCTTTACGTGCTGGCCTTTCTTGACGATCGGCTTCTGGTTTACCCAGGTGCCGGCATTCGAGCGCATGAATTTGCGCAGCTCATAGACGTAAATTCCGGCTTCCGGATCAGTCTTCAACTTCTTGCGGCTTTCGGGAATATGCCCGTCCTTGGTCACAACAATCTGGTCTGCCGTAACCGAGGCCACTTTGCCGGCCTCTATCGAGATAAGGACCGCGTGCGAATCGCGCGCGACTTTCCCTTCGAGCCCCGTGCCCACGAGAGGCGACTCCGACACGATCAATGGCACGCCCTGGCGCTGCATGTTCGAGCCCATGAGAGCGCGGTTGGCATCGTCATGTTCGAGGAACGGAATCAATCCGGCCGCCACGGAGACGAGCTGCTTGGGCGAGACATCCATGTAATGGACTTTGCTTGGCTCCACTTCGAGGAAGTCCCCGCGATAACGCACCGATACTTTTTCCTGGGTGAAATGACCCTTGGCGTCGGTCGTCGCGTTCGCCTGGGCTACCAGGTAATTCTCTTCGCGATCGCCTGTCAGATAATCAATGTCTTCCAGAACTTTACCGTTATGCACCTTGCGATAGGGCGTTTCAATGAAACCAAACTCATTGATGCGAGCGAAGGTCGACATCGAACTAATCAGGCCAATGTTGGGACCTTCCGGCGTCTCAATCGGACAAATGCGACCATAATGCGAAGGATGCACGTCGCGCACTTCGAAGCCGGCGCGATCGCGGCTCAAACCTCCGGGCCCGAGAGCGGAGAGCCGGCGCTTGTGCGTCAACTCGGCCAGCGGATTGGTTTGATCCATGAACTGGGAGAGCTGGGAACGGCCGAAAAAGTCGCGAATGACTGCGCTGAGCGCTTTCGGATTGATCAGCTTCTGCGGCGTCATGCCGTCAACATTGATGTCGAACAAGGTCATGCGCTCTTTGACGAGGCGCTCGGTTCGGGCCAGGCCGACCCGGCACTGGTTAGCCAGCAACTCGCCCACCGTGCGCACACGACGACTGCCCAGATGATCGATATCATCCAGCGTACCCTCACCCCGGCGCAGGTTGATCAAATATTTGATCGCAGCGATAAAATCTTTGTCGGTCAGAATGCGTTCGGTCAAATCGACATCGATCCCGAGCTTCTGATTCAGCTTGTAACGGCCAACCCGGCCGAGGTCGTACTTCTTCGGATCGAAGAAAAGACGCTTGAGCAGGGCGCGCGCATTGGCCACAGTCGGGGGATCGCCGGGGCGGAGACGCCGGTAAATATCCTTCAAGGCCTCATCCTGATCGTGGGCCGGATCTTTGCGCAGCGCTTTTACCACGGTGTCATCATTCGAGATATCGATGACTTTTACTTCCTTGGTGCCGAGCGCCATGATCTGGCGAATGGTCGCCAGGGTAAGCGGCTCGAAGGCGCGGGCCACGGTAATCTCACCGTCCATCACCTCGGCCGTAAGAACTTTAGTGGCCAGCTTCTCTTCGTCGAGTTTCTCGCTCAACTTCAGGTTCTCGATCGGATAGAAAAGCTTGATCACTTCCTCGTCCGAGCCGTAACCAAGCGCACGCAGGAAAGTGGTGGCGAGGAATTTGCGGCGACGTTTACGCCGGTCCAAATAGATATAGAGCAGGTCGGCCGTGTCGAATTGCACTTCGATCCAAGAACCGCGATCCGGGATAATCCGGAAGCTGTAGAGAACCTTTCCGTTCAGATGAATGCTGGATTCGAAGGCAATACCGGGGGAGCGGTGCAACTGAGAGACCACCACGCGTTCGGCGCCGTTAATGACGAACGTGCCCTGCGGCGTCATGAGCGGAATTTCGCCCATGTAAACTTTCTCTTCCTTGGTCCCGCGCTCTTCCCGCAGTTGAAACGTGACATGAAGGGGAGCACTAAAGGTCTGGCCTTCCCGCTGTGCTTCCAACGCGCTCAGTTTAGGCTCGCCGATTTCGTAATGGCTGAAATCGAGCACGGCCTTTTCGTCGTAGCTCTCAATGGGGAAAACCTCTTTAAAGACGGCCTGGAGGCCGGAGGCCTTCCGTTTGGCAAATGGGACGTCCTTCTGCAGGAAATCGACATAGGAATTGAGCTGAACCTCGATGAGGTTCGGGGGCTCAATCCCCTCTTTAATGGTTCCGAAGTGAATGCGCTCTGCCCGGTCTGACATAATTAATGCTCTCCAACGCTAGGACTTCCCGGCGCCGTTAGAACACACGACGCCGTCTCCTTGGGGTTTACTGCCTCCGCCGCGTGCGAAGACGACAAAAATAGCAGCGAATCGGCAGCTCGTCAAATTGACCGCCACCGTTCCGTTGCCTATCTAAATTTTTCTTGCCGTCCGCGCTGTTAAAAATAATCCAGCCTATCTTTAACGATCGAAATTAGTGCCACAGGCGGGTTCCGCACGCAAGCACAAAAGTGTCGCACGCTTTCCGCCGGTGTAGCCGCCCCGCTCTGCCGGGGCGCCATTATCCAAATTTTTAAAGGCGACAGAGCGCCCCGTTTCCCAATCTACTTGATCTCGACCTTCGCCCCGGCCGCTTCGATCTTTTTCTTGATCTCTTCGGCTTCCTGCTTGGTCACGCCTTCCTTGATTGTCTTGGGAGCGCCTTCCACCAGCGCCTTGGCTTCGGCCAGGCCGAGACCCGGCACAGCGCCGCGCACTTCCTTGATCACGCCGATCTTGTTGCTGCCCATTTCTTTCAGGATGACCTCGAAGGTCGTCTTCTCTTCCGCCGCCGGAGCCGCTGCCCCCGCTGCTGGTGCTGCCGCCGCCGCCACTGGTGCCGCCGCGCTCACGCCCCATTTTTCTTCGAGTTGTTTTACTAATCCCGCAATCTCCAGAACCGTTAGGCCACTGAGTTGCTCCACCATCTTGTCTGTATCCGCCATATTTGTTTCCTCTAATTGCCGCTTCCGAAAGCTCTCGGAAATTTAAGCCCGGCAGCCGCCGGACCGGACAGTTTTTGTTTTGGTTGCTCGCCCAGTCGCAGCCGGACGAAATCTTGTTAGGCCGCGCCCTCCGTGACTGGAGGTTCTTCCTTGGCCGGCTCACTCGACCCGGACTGGTCTGCCCCGGGCGCGATTGCTTCCGGCGCGGACGCTGTCGCTTCTACGGCCGCCACTTCCGTGGATTGGGCTTCCGCCTTGCGAGCCTCCGCCGCGGGCGCTTCTACCTTGGCTTCTGCGGCCGCCGGCGCTTCCGCCCCCGCCACTTCCGCCACTGGTTGTTCCTTCGACGCTTCCGCTGGCATCGCCTCTTTTTTCGCGTTCAAAAGCCGGGCAAAGGCGGAGGCGGGTTCGTTCAAAACGCGCACCAGACTGGTCGCAGGGGCCAGAAATAATCCAAGCAGCTTCGACAGGAGCACTTCGCGCGTGGGCAGTTCCGCCAAAGCTTCCACTTCCTGGGTCGATAATACGGCGCGATCGATCACGCCAATCTTGAGCGCGGCAATTTTAAATTCCGCCGCGAACGTCTTCAGGATCTTGGCGATGGGCGCTGCATCCTTTTTCCCCGTCACCACCGCGGTTTGACCGGTCAACTTATCGGCCACATCCGGTAATCCGGAGTCCGTCATGGCGCGCTTTAGAAAACTGTTCTTCACGACATGCACCTCGGCCCCGCTGGCCGCGAGGCGATTTCGCAGATCGGCGAAATGATTGACGTTCATGCGCTGATAGTCGGTCACCAAAACAAAGGGAGAGCCCTTTAGTTTTTCAGAAAGATCAGAAACGATGCTGGCTTTTTCGGGTCGCATAAAATGTCTCCTAAACGCTCAAATAGGGTGAGGGATCGACCGGTATGCCAGGCGACATGGTCGCACTTAAGGTCATCCCGTCGACGAATCGACCTTTCGCCGTAGCGGGCCGTGCCCGTACGACCGCTTCAATGACGGCATTGCCGTTTTCCACCAACGCCTTTTCTTCAAAGGAAAATTTTCCGACCGGCACGGCGATATTGCCGTTCTTGTCCAGTTTGAACTCGACCCGGCCAGCCTTCACTTCCTGCACCGCCTTGGCGGTGTCGTCCGTCACGGTTCCCGTTTTGGGATTTGGCATCAATCCCCGCGGGCCCAGCACTTTGCCGAGCTTGCGCACTTCTGCCATGGCCGCAGGCGTGGAGACCGCGACATCAAAATCCTGGAAACCCTCCTGCACTTTCACGATGAGTTCCTTAAATCCCACGAATTCGGCACCGGCTGCCTTGGCCGCCTTGGCCGCTTCGCCTTCCGCGAAAACCAGGACGCGGACAAGCTTGCCACTGCCGTGCGGAAGCGGGCAGGTGCCGCGCACCATCTGGTCCGACTGCTTGGGATCCACCCCGAGACGCAGGGAAACGGTTACGGTCTGATCGAACTTTGTCGGCGGAAACTTCTTCAGCGCGGCGACGGCGTCGTTCAGATTGTACGATTTGCTGCGATCCACCTGCTCGGCGGCGGCGCGGTAACGTTTACTTCGAGTATTGGCCATAGATAAAGCAGTACTGGCGAGCTCACGCTCTCCTGCGGTTAATTTGGGACGCGCACACTAACGCGGGTCATACCCTTGTCAAAACTTTAGTTCACACTTTTCGCGAGGCAATCCGGTTCCCGGCTTTTAAGATTGCAAATTCTGCGTCTATCCTGATAAAACTGGCGATTATGAATCGCCCCGCATTCTATAGTCTGTCAATTCTACTGGCCGGTTGCCTTCTGGTCCCCGGCCAGGTCTCCGCGCGCCCCGTGGATTTCAATGAAGTTTCGCTTCTGGTCCGTTGTCGCGAGAGCGAAAGCTCCATCCGCCAGGAGGTCTCGCACCGAAAATTGATGCACCCGTTAACCGCCCAACAGGAAAGTACCCTCAAATCGCAGGGTGCGAGCGATTCACTTGTCCAATCTCTGCGCGGTTCCAATCTGATCGCCTCGAAGGAAGAATCGGACGCAGTGGACGCGCGTGATCGCCGTCTGGCCGCACCCCGCATGGAAAATTCGGGCGTTCCCCAGCCGCAGGTGCACGTTTTCAATGTTGCCTTCGGTCATCCGATCAATCTGAGCGAGTACGGCGGCGCTGATTACGAGATTGCCTTCTATTCCTACCGCGTGGCGGGCGAGGATCATGTTCAACCGGCCATGGTCGACAATGTTCGGACCGGCACGGATGTATCCCGCATCATTCCGTTAGACGGCACCAGCGAGGGGGAAGCCCTCTCCAGCAGTTTTTATCCGACAAATGGAGTGCGCAACTGGAGATTCACGCCCTACGACGCACAGAGCGACCTTCGCGATAATCGTTTCAATTTTAGCGACTCGGTGGCGATCAGTTCGCACTCTTTCGCCCGGCCCATGCAGATCGATTGGGACAGCCCGGTGTTTATCACCGGTCAGCCCTACACCTTCTACCGCGTCTACGGAGCCGGCGGCGTTTCCCTCTACTACATCGGCAAGGCGAGCCAGCAATCTGCCATGGTGGCAGTCGTCTCCCGTCCGGGATTGTAAGAAATCCGGAGGTCTGTTGGTTGGTTAAGGATGACAGGTGCAGCTCAAGGGAGTTGCACCTGTCAGCGGGGACGAACACTGAACTCTTGGATGGCGCCGCGCCTTCGTCGCCGGGACTGAGGCGGACACCACAGCGCGTGTTCCTCCAGCGCGGCCCTCGCTGAATCTCCCGGGAAGCTAGTCGGCCGGCAGGGAAACATCGCTCGATCCTTCCGAAACCGCCGCCGTCGTCGGCGTGGCCGGACCGTTGCGGATAATCCTGCCTTCCTTCATCACGAACGACACTCGTTCCGTCGCCGTGATGTCCGCCGTCGGATCGCCCGGCATGGCGATCACATCCGCGAGTTTTCCTTTTTCCAGAGTACCCAATTTCGCCGCAACCCCGAGTAGCTCGGCCGTATTGGCCGTGGCCGTTCGCAAGGCGTCGATCGAAGCCATGCCCAGCCCGACCATGAGTGCGAACTCTTTCGCGTTCTGGCCGTGCGGAAACACGGCTGCATCCGTCCCAAACGACACTTTTACTCCTATACGGACGGCGTTCCTGAACATGTCCGAGCGAGCGGCCGTCGCGGCCTTCGCCTTGGCTTGCAGCGCCGGCGGATACGCGCTCAATCTGCTCATGATCCACGCCGAAGCCATCAACGTCGGAGTGAGGAATGTTCCCTTGGTTTTCATCAGCGTCAGCGTTTCCGCCCTCAAAAAAGAGCCATGCTCAATCGAGTCAACCCCGGCCTCCACCGCGTCGTGCGCCGCCTGGTCTCCATGACAATGGACTGCGACCTTTTTGCGTAAACGATGGCTTTCGTCCACGAGGGCGGCGATTTCCGCCGGGGTGAATTGAGGAGTATCAACCTCATCGGCCAGCGAGAGCACCCCGCCCGAGACCGCCGCTTTGATGACGTCCGCGCCGTTCTTCACCTCGAAACGAACGGCCTTGCGAATGGCGTCCGGTCCGTCCGCAATCCCGTCGGTGAAACCAGGCTCCTTTCCGAAGAGGGAGCCCCGATATCCCCCTGTCGGATCGAAGTGACCTCCGGTCGCCCCGATTCCTTTCGTCGCGACCAGCATGCGCGGTCCCACGATATAGCCTTTGTTGATGGCATTGCGCAGAGCCACATCGACGAACTCCGGGCTGCCAATAAAGCGACTGCCCAAATCTCGCACGGTCGTAAAACCGGCTTCCACCGTGACACGCGCGAACTGCGTCGCCTTAAGCGCCTGCTCGGCAACATTCAACTCGAGTTCCTGCAGACGCCTCGTATTGAAATCTCCCGAGTAATCGAGGGTTAGATGGGTGTGCGCATCCATGAACCCGGGAGACAAAGTAGCGTCGCCCAGATCAACCACCTGCGCATCGGCCGGCACCGGTAGGTTGCTGCCAACGTCCAGGATTTTATCGCCCTGGACGATGACTACACCATTGCTGACCAGCGCTTTCGATTTTCCGTCAAACAACCGCGCTGCCTTCAGCGCGATGATTGTCTCCGGACCAGCCGCGCCCAGTGACGTGACCGCCACTAAAAAGGAGAACCCGAGACAGAGGAGCCGGCCGGAAGAAAGATTCATCCAGTCGGTATAAAAATTCCTGACCGATAAAGCAAGAGCACGTCGCGCGACGACGTCGCTACTCCGACACAATCAGTCGACGATTTCGAGCCCCATCTGCCGCGCGGTGCCGGCTATAATGCGGAAGCCCGCTTCGTCGTTCCGCGAGTTCAGGTCCTTACCCTTCGTCTTGACGATTTCCATGACCTGCTTGCGGGTCACTTTTCCCACCTTGGTCTTGTTAGGCTCTTTCGAGCCAGCCGCGATGTTCGCCGCCTTCTTCAAGAGAATCGCCGCGGGAGGGCTCTTCGTGATGAAAGTGAACGACTTATCTTTGAAAACGGTGATTACGACAGGCAAAATGTCGCCTGCCTGCTTCTGCGTAGCGGCGTTAAATTCCTTACAGAAGGCCATGATATTGACACCGCGCGGTCCCAGCGCGGTACCAACGGGCGGCGCGGGATTCGCCTGCCCCGCCGGGATCTGCAATTTGATGTGAGCTACAATTTCTTTAGCCATTTTAGAAAGTTGGGGGTTGAGAGTTGATAGTTGATGGAAAGATTAGCCGCGTTCGACCTGCCAGTATTCCAATTCCACGGGCGTGGCGCGTCCGAAAATGGTGACCGAGACGCGCAGCTTGCCGCGTTCCGGATCGATTTCTTCCACAATGCCGTTTTGATTCTGGAAAGGGCCGTCCGCCACCTTGACCGTTTCGCCAACCTCGAAGCTGACTTTCGGCTTCACCTTTTCTTCGCGTTCCTTCATCTGCGCGAGCATGCTGTCCACCTCGGACTGGCGCATCGGAATCGGTTTATCCTTGGTTCCGGCAAAACCGATCACTCCAGGAGTATCGCGAATGAAATACCAACTGCGGCCCACCAGCTGATTGTTTTCATCAAGCAGATGGACGTTGGCGATCAGGTAACCCGGGAAAAATTTGCGGGTTGTTTCGCTTTTCTTTCCCTTTTTAATCTCGGAAACGCGCTCCGTCGGGACGAGCACCTCGAAAACGAGGTCGCTCATTTCTTCCGTCTTGACGCGTTTGAGAATGTTGTCCCGCACCTTGTTTTCCTGTCCGGAAAGCACGTGGACGACGAACCATTGATCTTTACCTGCGAGGGCTTGTGCCATGGGATCAGTGCAGCCTGGTGAAATAATGGACCACGTTCATGAGAATAAAATCAAACAAGGCGACATAACCGCCCAGCAAAAGCATGGCGATGATGACGACCAGGGTCGAGTCAGTCAGTTCCTTGTAGCGGCGGAATCCTTTTTCCTGCGGATCCCACGGCCACGAAGCTTTCTGGAGTTCGACCTTTACTTCGGTGAAGAAGTTTTTCGTTCTGGCAATCACTGGATGGGTTTATGCGTTGAGAGGTTAAAAGCGGAAAGTCGGGAGTGCTTTTGTATCAGGGTGTCTTTCGCTTTAACGCTTTTAACTGTTTATCGCTTTAACGGTTTCCACACACGCCAGGAGGGACTCGAACCCCCAACCGACGGTTTTGGAGACCGCTACTCTACCAATTGAGCTACTGGCGTAAGCTTCCTCTTTAATCCTGCTCTTCACCTTACACGTGCTCGGCCAAAAAGCAGAGGACATGTCCGATGAAAGGGCAGGGTAAAAGTTAGTCTAAAATATCGCTGACGCGACCCGCCCCTACGGTCTTCCCGCCTTCCCGGATGGCGAAACGAATTGTCTTCTCCATGGCCACGGGGACATGCAATTCCACTTCGACCGAGACGTTATCGCCGGGCATGACCATTTCCACGCCATCCGGCAACTTGACCTGACCGGTCACGTCGGTGGTGCGGAAATAGAACTGCGGCCGATAATTCGTAAAGAACGGCGTATGACGGCCGCCTTCTTCTTTGCTCAGCACGTAGACTTCCGCTTTAAATTTGCGATGCGGCTTGATTGAGCCGGGCTTGGCAATGACCTGGCCGCGCTCAACGTCCTCTTTCTTCGTCCCGCGCAGCAGCACACCGACGTTGTCACCCGCGCGCGCTTCGTCAAGAAGCTTGCGGAACATTTCGATGTCGGTTGCGGTCGTCTTGGCCGTATCCCGGATCCCGACGATTTCGACTTCCTCCATTTTCTTGAGGATACCGCGCTCGACACGACCGGTTGCAACCGTGCCGCGACCTTCAATGTTGAACACGTCTTCCACAGGCATGAGGAAGGGCAGATCAATGGGCCGCTCCGGTACGGGGATGTAATCGTCCACCGCCGCGACCAGCGCGAGAATCTGCTTCTCCTGCTCGGCGTCGCCTTGCAGGGCCTTCAGGGCGCTGCCTTTGACGATTGGGATTTTGTCTCCCGGATATTCGTATTGAGTGAGGAGATCGCGCACTTCCATCTCCACGAGATCGAGAAGCTCCGGATCGTCCACCATGTCCACCTTGTTCAGGAAAACGACGATGGCGGGAACGCCGACCTGGCGCGCCAGCAGGATGTGCTCGCGGGTCTGAGGCATGGGGCCGTCGGCTGCGCTCACCACGAGAATGGCACCGTCCATCTGCGCCGCACCCGTGATCATGTTCTTTACGTAATCGGCGTGGCCGGGGCAATCGACGTGCGCGTAATGCCGCTTCTCGCTTTGATATTCCACGTGCGCGGTGTTGATCGTGATGCCGCGCTCTTTTTCCTCAGGCGCGTTATCGATCGAATCGTAGGCCCGCGCTTCC